>JAACDG010000142.1 GCA_009937025.1 Methanobacteriota archaeon | reverse complement strand
TTTGCAACAGCAAGCATTCGAGTAAAATGGCCAAAACCCACACCATTCGTAGGAAACATCACGATGCAATTCCCTTTTGAAGACAAACGCCCTGAAGCACTCATTCGAAGAGCTGTAGGTTGAGACTTCCAACCAAGAAGTTCGAAGCCAATCATCAACATCATCCATGGTAAAGTGACGATGAGAAATGGAGCTCGCCACGGCATTCGTATCGCATTCGTGAGGTGAGAGCCCAAACGTAACGACGGCGATGTCCGAAGACGATGGATTTCTCTTTGGAGACGGGAAAGGCGAGTTTCTTCATCTTGCATGCACACTTCCCCCTGTCTATGCTTGTGTGTCGATTGCCCTATGTTATTGTCATATTGGCGAATAATGAGGATTGGAAGAAGTTTCGCAGTGTCAAAATGAAATTATTCATCATAGAGATTAACTGATTCAACAGGATAAGGAATTTCCATCGGAGAAAGATAGTGATGAATATTGGCCCATGTTTCTTCTCTCCATCGCAGTGGGAGGATTTCTTTGGCAGGTGGATAAGATGAGGTCCACCACGTCAAATCAGAATCCAAAAATGCCTGTAATTCGGGTACTTCCGATTCAAGGTTAAGTATTTGCAAAGCCCATAATGCGTGTATAGCCGTCGGTAGAGGTTTGCGGCGAAGGAATGTTTGAATTTCTTTTGCTTGGAAATCAAAGAGACGCCCGAGTGGTCCGTTTTTGTGAAAGCATTTCCAACAACTTCCACAGCCCTTTTCTCCGTCGCCTCGCAGACAAGAGTTGAGATATGGAAGAATATCTGAATCTTGACATATTTTCATGGCTCCAGCTTCAGAAAGGCCAGCAATGGGCAAAAACAATTCAATTCCTGCTGATAAAAAACGCTCTGTCCAGTATCTGAAATACGGTGTTTCATCAAATTTTCGAAACTTACGGCCCTTTGAAAGCCAAGTATTATCTAACGGCATTCCGAAGGCAATTGCGCCGATATCATAGTGGTCTGCTAAAAGAATCAGATGAGTCGCACAGGCAAAGTCTGAAGAAAAGCCAATTTGCTTGTAGTGATATGTTCGAATGAGTTCATGGTTTGAAGAAATGTCAACAACTTTTTTCCCCCTATCTAACTTCATATGCTCAAGCAATTTATCGGCATTTCGGTGATCCAGAATGCTCTCAAAATTTCGCCGATGATATCCAAGAATCGTTTGCTCGGGCATAACGAGGGCGGCGGCGGTTGAGTCTGTACCTGCGGAGAAAGCCAAGGCTGGCATCTTACCAAGTTTGCGAGAACCTTCAAGAGGTTGAAGAGTTGATTTTTCCCAAGGATAAAGGAGGATTTCTGCGGTGAGTCTTAGCAAATCTGGATGGGTGGAAGAGAGTGAAAAACCTTCAGGCATATCCCAAAAGGTATTGCCGTGGGGGTGTACCATCCAAAGTCGAGACCCTTCTTGCCAAAAATTATCTGTAATATCATCATCATTCCATTCTTTACGAATGTTTTGAGGAATGGGTTGAGTGCTATGGAGTTTCAGTATTCGCGGATGATGAATTTCAGCATTTGGATAATTATCTTTTTGAGAAGCATATTTCGCCTTCAAAGAGAGTTCCTCAAACTCATTGTCCCATAGTGAATTGAGGCGAATGACTTCAGCAATATTCTCTTGATTCCAATAAGATCGTATAATGACACTACGAGCGAGTTCTCTCTCTTTCGGTTGGTCGATGATTTGGAAAGCATATTTTCTTGCTTTCTCCCAAGAACCGCTGTTGTAGGCTCGACGCATCAACAACCGCCGAATCATGTTTTGAAATTGTTGTCGAGTTTATCAAGATACACCAAGACAAGCATTTCCGACGCTTGAATACCGAAGGATATGTAATCGCCGAGCGTTCATTTGGATACATGGGGAAACTTCTCATTACCGGCGGCGCGGGATTTATTGGAAGTACTCTAGCAAAGATTGCCCGAATACAAGGATGGGATGTTTGTATCCTCGACAACCTTTCAACAGGCCTAAAAAGTACTGCTGATGAGTTAATGGGCCAGGGTATTGAGGTCATCTTAGGAGATATTCGCGATACTGAATTGCTTCATTCTGCAATGAATGGATGCGATGCAGTCGCTCATTTGGCAGCGCAAGTTTCTGTTCCTCTCTCGGTAACAAACCCAGAAGAAACAATGAGTATCAATGTTGATGGTACATCGAAGGTTATCGCAGCATGTCTCAAACACGGTGTTAAGCGATTGGTAATGGCTTCAAGTGCAGCAGTCTATGGTGAGGCTGAAAGTTTACCACTTAAGGAAGAAGATGCGGGGCAGGTACTCTCTCCTTATGCCGAGTCAAAATGGAAAAATGAAGCCCAGATATTGGAGGCTCGAAAGAAGGGGTTACGAGCCACAGCACTACGTTTCTTCAATGTCTATGGTGTCGGGCAACGACCAGATGGAGCCTATGCAGCAGTCGTTCCAAAGTTTGCCGATATGATGGCACAAGGAATCGTTCCCAAAATTAACGGCGATGGCATGCATACTCGTGATTTTGTTCATGTCCATGATGTGTGTTCAGCGATTTTTTGTTTAATCGAAGGGGATTGGAAGGCAGAAAAAGAACATGTCTACAATGTTGCGACACAGACGAAAATAACCTTACTCGATTTGATTGAGGCAATCAATAAAACGCTGATGAACAATCAAGAGGGCTTTGAACCAATTGTCCCTATTCACGGGGCAGAACGTGTTGGTGATATCCGACATTCAATGGCGAATATTGAGCGTATTCAAAGTACACTTGGATGGAAACCGATGGTTGGCTTTCAAGAAGGAATAGAAGGTCTTGTTCGAGAACGGTTGAGATTGAAGGAAGATGATTGTTGATGCAGGTTTATTGGTTCAGTGGCCGCTCATTGGATGACCTCTGTGCCACAACCCAAATTTCACTCGCTTCAGGTTTGATAGAACGGGGTTATGACCTCACATTTGTCAATCCCGACCCTAAGGGAAGTCACGTAAATTGGCCATGGAACCACCAATCAATTTCAAGTTCAACAGCCCCTGGTTTTCGTTCTCGTAGCCTAGGCAAAAACATGAAAAATTGGTTTGAAGAACTTCAAATTGAAAACGATGCAATTGCTTTGATAGATTGGCGTGTTGCCAATTATGTCGTACCTCTCTTTCAAAAACGCAATATGAAATGGATTCTCATTGACCGAAGCCCTCCCGCAGATAAGGGAATTTTATCGCTACTTCAGTGGCCTTCTTGGAAAAAGAGTTGGAAACAAGTTCATCAAAATACTACCGCCCATGGTTGTGTTGTTTCCTCGATGCATCGCGATTTTGT
>JAACDG010000141.1 GCA_009937025.1 Methanobacteriota archaeon | reverse complement strand
GGCGGACCACTTGGCGGACCACTTGGCGGACCACTTGGTGGACCCGAAGGAGGGCCAGTTGGCGCAGGGGCTTCATCCTCTTCAGAATCTTCAATTGCTTCTTTTTCTTCAGCAACTTCTTCTTCCGGTTCTTCATCCAAGACAGGTTCTTCAACTTCTTCGATGGTTTCCATTACTTCCTCTTCAGGGGCTTTCTGAAGCCCTCCGAGGTCGCCAAATGCGGCATCGAGTAGGTTTCCAACTTGAGCATCTTTTTGCTCTTCTTTTGTTTGTTCAGCAGATGTTTTTTTTCCCGCCATGGATAACGCCCCACACAGGCCACATGGCGCGGCTTAAATAGCGGTTGCGTAACGGATGACTTGCTTAGGCCCGCTTGGTGTAGAGGTTATCATGCAGGATTGTCATTCCTGCGACCCGAGTTCAATTCTCGGAGTGGGCGCCAACTCTCTTCTTCCTCAGTGTCAATAAACAGTTCTTGATATACTCATTCGTAAACACGGGGTTATGGAGAGCAAACCGAAACTCGCAGTTTCAGCATGTTTACTTGGAAAAAAGGTTCGATATAATGGCGATGCTGCTGAATTTAGAGCATTGACTCGAAAATGGAATGGGCATTTTGATTTGGTCGGTGTTTGTCCCGAAGTTGGTATTGGAATGGGAACGCCTCGTCCAACGATACGTTTGGTCAATAACGGAGAATCGATACGCTTAGTCAATCCAAAAAACGGCGAAGACTTCACTTCCCCTATGCTTGAATACGCACAACTGCAAGCTGACATGTTGGTCGAATCAGGAATCAGTGGGTTTGTATTCAAGAAAGATTCTCCAAGTTGTGGCCTTGAACGAGTCAAAGTTTACCGTGAAGGGCAAGTCCAAGCAACTCGAGACGGCGTGGGCATGTTTGCCAAAGTCTTCACGACTCTTTACCCGCACATTCCTGTTATCGAAGAAGGGCGATTAACAGATGCGCGTCAAGCAGAACATTACCTTGCTCGCGTTCATTTCTGTTCTCTCTGGCGTGAAGAAGGTCTCAAAGGATGGACAGCAAAGTCAATTATGGAATTTCACAACGTCAACAAACTCTTCTTATTGAGTCGCTCCCCAGATGCAAAGAGAAAACTTGGGCGGCTTATTGCAGATGGATTTGATAACGGCGACAGGCCTGAAGCAGTGGCTCTTGCTTACATGACTAAAGCACAACAGTCGCTCAATGTTTTGACCAAAAGCGGCCCAATCGCTCATGCAATGGAGCGCGTTCTCGGCAAATTGTCAAGAAATTTGAGTAAGAGTGAACGTCAAGAAATGCTCGAAATCATTCATGATTTCAGGCAAGGTCTACTTCCACGCTCCGCCCCTCTTACCTTGTTGCAGCACCACATTCGCCGATGTGAACTTGATACGCCCACAAATCGAAGATTCATATCTCCAATACCTCTTTCTCTCGGTTTGATGGCTCGAGTTTGAACGAGTCTATGATGAATTCTTTCATTCACGTTCTTGATTCTTGAGAGCGTCAGCTAATGCTCGTGCTCCGGCTCTCTCGATCCATCCGCTGTCATCTGTAATGTCGACGACCTGGATAAAACGAATACCCATTCCAATATCGTTTAACTTCTCGTCGATAATGTCGCTGCAATGAGATAAAAACCACTCTCTGCTACGATTGATGTCTTCGATAGTGGTCATTCGAATGGCAGAAGAAAAATCTTGTGAAACCATTTCTCGAGCAATCTGTTCAATTTCGAGAGGCGAACGGCCGGAGAGTGCCTTCGTGCCGTTCTGTAAAAACTGCTGATCGCTTGAGGCGCCAACAGCAATATTTATCTTAATATTCAGCAGGATGTCCTGCCTCGTTGGCATGTCTTTGAAATCAAATTTAAAGTAAATATGAGGGGGAATCTCAACAGGGTTTTCTTGTTTTGATGTTGAGTGTTGGGGTTCATTCGTATCATTTTCTAAAGGTTCAAGCGACAATTTTCGTTGCAATAACGCACGTAATTCAGGATTATGTGGATATCTATCCGACAGTTCCCGTTGTACTTTATCACGTTCAGTATCCCGGTCCTGTTTTTTGGCAATAGCAGCCTCGACATGCCCCGAATCATCGGAAATTTCAGCAATCGTACAGTTGACCAGGTAGAGCCCAAAATTGCTCAATTCGAGACCGAGATTACGGGACAGGAGGTCGATAAAACTGTCACGGTTGCCAATAATTTGTTCAACTGACATCACGGATACCGTATTGCGTAGTTCGCCCAAAAAAATCTCACTTGCCATTTCTTCAATTTGCGAACTATTACGTCCTGCAAATCTTCGTGCTGCAATGACGATGGATTCATGCTCTTCAGAAATGGCGAAGGTGAAGAGTATTTTTATTTTCAATCGGATGTTGTTTTGATCTAAAAAGGTTGGATGATTAAAGAGAACTTTCATTGGGTGCATATCTAAAATAGAGTAACGATGATACAGAGGAATGACCAAAATCCGCCCCTCCTTGAAAATTGATGGCTCGTCCTTTGCCGCTCGTGTTGTTCGAACCATAACTTCAGATGAAGGGACGGTTACATACAGTGAAGGCAATAAAAGGAGCGCTATGCCGAACAAGACCACGGCACCAAAAAGAGTAATGATGACCCATGGTTCCATGGTTGTACAGGCATGAAATTCTATTTCATCCTATCCTCGCTCCATTCTTATCTGGCCTCTTTGAGATTGTTCTTTATTAACAGTGGAAAGAACAGGTCGATAGGAAGTATATCCATGAGTAGTAAAAAATACATTGTAGAAATAGCAGATGCCACTGGACACAGCGTTGTCGAGATGACCAAGACCGAACTAATTGACCAGGCATCAAAGAGCCAAGGCAGTTGGATTTTTGTTGACAACCGAATGGTTGCAGCAGACGAACTTGAGAACACCGACTTCGATGCAGCACAGCACATCCGCATGGTTCCAGCACTTCAAGCAGGAAAAGGACCGAGCGAAGAAACGACCTATACCGTTGAAATCGCAGACGCCACTGGACACAGCGTTGTCGAGATGACCAAGAACGAAATCGTAGAACAAGCCAAGCAACAATCCGGCGCCTGGGTATTTGTCGACAACTGCATGGTTGCCACAGATGCTCTCGCGAACACCGATTTGAGCCAAGCTCAACACATTCGCATGGTTCCAGCACTCCTTGCTGGCCAGTGAGCCGTTTTCAACGTCTGAACGGGACCGTCCCCAAGGGACACCTTCAAGAAAGGGTGGCGGGTCGCGTGGAATGGAGTCGAATACTATGGTTGAACTCGTTGATTACAAATGTGCCGTCTGCGGAAACCTTGAATCGTTCCACCGTGAACGCAACGGAATTAGTTGCAAAGCGTGTGGGTCTCGAATATTCATGAAGTTACGCCGTCAAGGCAACAAAACGATCAAAGCTGAGTAATTTTCTCAATTGACTTCCGCGCAGGGTTGAAAGACCTCTGGCAATAAGAGTGATTACATGTCATCTTGGCTCGCAGAGAAAGCACCTCTTTTGTTTGAGGATTTATTGCTTCCAGAAGCAGTCCGGACCAACCTCCAGCACACTTCACTTCAAGCGAATCCACCCCACCTTCTCCTTTCAGGCCCTGCCGGTGTAGGGAAAACTGCAGCATGGCGCCTCTTGGCACGTCAAGTTCTTGGCCCGACATGGGAGGCGAGAACACATATCCTTCAAGCACGTGATTTGTCGCGAACATCAGGGGCTATGGCCAAGTTCGAAGAATTTCTTCGTCCTGAAGGAAGCGGTTCAGAAGACACACTCGCCGGCCGTACCAGCCTGGACGCGTTTGACCACACCTTTTCTTCATCCGGCGCTGACACTCCCCCGCCCGCAGGTAAAGAATGCACATACGATTCGGATGAAAGAGCACCAGTATCACGATTAATTGTCATTGAAGATGCAGATTACCTCGGCACCATCCGCCAATCTTATTTGCGAAGAATGATGGAAGTCAGCAGCGGGAGTGCGCGTTTCATCTTCACTGCCCATACCCCTTCCCGGATCATTGAGGCGTTACGGAGCAGGACACAACACATCCGCCTTCCAAAAACATCCCGTTCTGAAACGGAACGTCGCCTTCAACAAATCGTCGAAGAAGAAAACATCTCACCCGTGCGAGGCATTCTTGGCGACATCTCACATGTTTCCGCAGGAAACCTTCGTAAAGCAATTTTCATCACCGAAATACTTGCACTTCGTATGCTTCTCAATGACCGTAAAAACTTGCAAAGCCTCTTGGCGGCAACATCTCTACGAGAAGTACAACATGTCCTTGAAGAAGCATTGCGTAATCGAGTGCATGATTGGAGATGGGAAAAAGAAGGGAACAAGAATAAGCGAGTCCTCAAAGGTGCAATGGGCGTTTTAGACCAAGTTATGGCAGAAAACAGCCTTGAAGCAGAAGACATCGTGGCTCAATTCCATCATGTCCTGACCGAAGGAAGGCTGCATCTTAGTGAAGACGTTCTTGCACAAATTCTTCTCGCACTTTCAGTTTGTGATGTTGCACTGCACCGCTCGATGCAAGGGCGAATTGAATTGGAACGATTTCTCTTCCAAGTTGCAGAAATTGGGCAAAGGATGGACGTTGCGAAAGCGTCTTGACACCTCCCCGACTGGAACGGTTGGACGTGTAGCACAGCTGGATAATGCGTTGGCCTCCTAAGCCGAAGATCCCGGGTTCAAATCCTGGCACGTCCGTACAAATCATCAGTTCCTCGGCGATACAAAGGCAAGAGCCAAAGCGAGAGGCGCCCCGTCTCGGCTTGAGCATCATGGTTGTTGACGGGGGCAGCGCGAAAGGTTCGGATGCGTATATCCCACTTCCAGACCCCTACGGTGAAGGATTTGAGCACTCAGAAGATCCGATTGAAAACACTCGCAATCAATGGGCTACGCTTGAACACCGTCGCCTCAAGGCTGGACGGATTGCTCGAAACCCCTTCTTGATGCTTTGGCGGACCTTGAGCGGTTTTTTCCTTGCAACGTTTGCATTTGTCAGCGTCATTCATTCACCGGTGATAGAGTCTGCCGACGCCCTTATTTTCCTGCTTATTCCATTCGCAATTATTGCCGCAGGTCCGACAATTGTTGCTGGGGAATCAGCCTGGCAAGCCATGCAGGCACGAATTTCTTTGAGAGAACAGGGAGGGGTTCTTGGCGGCAAGAAACATGCTCTACGAGCCAAACCGGGCATGGACCGCATCATCGAAAGTCTCAGTGACCAACGTCGAAACAACATTGTACTTTTACTACTCTCAACATCTACAGTAACGCTTCTTCTTCTCGCTTCAGCAGTCACCTCCAATTCCCTTGCTTGGAACCTCGCTCTTCTGGTTGCTATGACGCTTGGTATCGCTCAATCGTTCCATGGAATTTTCTCATACGGATTCATCCGCCAACTTGGAGACCCGTTCCCTTCTCTTGTCTTCCATGCACCAACCCATCATCCAACGCAACTCGGTAGTGTCCTGGGAGATTTATTGATCGCTCATCTTGACCCTGACCTGTTTTTAGAATGGGAGATTTGGCAGAAACAATTCAAGAAAGCATTGATTCCGGGCCATATTACCAAACAGGCCCTCGAACGTCTGCTCTACATTCTGCACCTTCATTCAGAGCAAGAGTTGGATACAAAAATGGCGTATGAAGAGTTGAATTCATTCATCATCGAAAAGCGATTTGAAGCGCTCCTTCTCGATGAAGAAGCGCGATTTAATTGGCGTACAATTCAACGGCTTATCGCTCACTCAAGAGGCTGGCAACCCGAAGCATTCCTTCTCCTTGACCGGTTACAAAACGACTTACTCGCCGGTACGCCACCAACGCTTCGTGCAGAATGGAGAATGGACGTGGCCTTGGCTGAAAATTGCTATGAAGGTGCAGGTAACCTGTTCATTGTATTGAATAATCAAACGTTTGAATCACGGCATGTTCGCGTGGAGGTGTTGACGCCGAATGGAGAACCTGAAACACGAGACCATCGCTTTGAATTGAGTGCATGTCCTCCGCCAAAAAGTTCTGTTCACCTTTCCCATCCCTCTGATGAAGACGCCTTGGATTGGATGCCACGTTATCTTGAACGCGGCGTGGTTCTTTGGATTGGTGTCGCTTGGCCAAGAACTTTCCACGGTCCTGCTGACGTCCAAATCATTCTTCGCGATGATGACGGTATTGTGCTTGAATCTCAGGTGATTCGGACAATGATTCAACGAACGACAGGAAGTCAAATATCTCGCCGAATTAGGAAATTGGAAGCGGCTCGAAAACACGGAGAATTGGCATTGCCCAAACTTGAGTAACGAGATAAAAAACGCAGTTTGAGTTGTTTGTTCCCAGCGCAACTCTCTGCAAATTTTGAGGTCGTCCAAGCGCGTTGCTTATGGATGGGGTGCACTTGGGACAAATTACCGGATGTGAGACCTTGGAAGCATGGGATGTCATCATACTAGGCGATGGGCCAGCAGCCCTCCGTTCAGCAGCAGAGGCTGCAAAGCAAGGCGCTAACACCCTTGTGCTTTCAGTTAACGCCCTTGGCAGCACCCCCCACTTCGCTCAAGACAGCCTTGCAGCCCCACTTCAAGAATCGAATAATCGCAATCATCGTGAAGATACGATTCGAGCAGGCGCCTTCTTGAATGACCAAGATATCGTCGCTTCACGTTCTTCAGATGCAAGCCGGCAAGTCGACCTGCTTGAGCGATGGGGTGTAAATTTCCGTCGCGACGCTCACGGCATTCCGTTGGTCCGTAAAGCACCTGGGCATGGTATGGCACGTAATGCAGATGCTGGAGACGCTACTGGCCGCGAGATTCAACAGATTCTCGAAGAACAATGCATGCGACATGGCGTTATTCGTCGAGGCGACCACCTTCCACTTTCCCTCATACATACCAATCAATCCGTCAGCGGAATTACGGTGGTTGATTTGGTAAATGGCCGGATAACAGCTTTGCAAGCAAAAGCAGTCATTCTTGCCGATGGAGGATTTGAAGGCGCATTCAATCACGGTGCAGTTGGACTCGGTCTCGACCTTGCATTCCGTGCAGGAGTTCCTTTGAGGGATATGGAATTCATTGCACACAGTCCACTTGGTCTCAAAGATACCAACATGATTTTGCCACTTGGTCTGCTTCATGATGGTGCAACATTACATGAAGCGAACGGAACAGATTTAGAATTCGATGTTGGAGGCCTCGATACCATTTGCCAATCTGTGGCAAACGCATCACAACCCGTTCTTGACGCTCGAAATATGGGCAACTCTTCCCCATGGTGGAATGCACTTTTCCGTAGCGTCAAACAACGAACTGGTGTGGACATGACTCGGCAAACGGTCGCTCTTGAAGTCCGCCCTTATTCGACAATTGGGGGCGTTACGGTCGATGAAAAAGGACGAGTAATTCTTTCTACATGGTCCCGATGGTTTACGGGATTGTTCGCCGCTGGCGATGCAGCATGTTCAGGATTCCATGGAGCTGACCTTCTGCCGGGCAATCACCTGCTCGATGCTTTACTTGGTGGTGCAGCCGCAGGTACCGAAGCAGGCAAATGGGCCCAGCATCGTCCGTTCTCAAATGCACAAGCAGCTCACGAAGCCGAACAAGCCGCTCAAGCAGACCACGCTGCAGTTTCAGAAGTTTCAGATGAAGGCGTTGTCCGTGTCGGCCACGTTGTATCGAAAGTCAGAGACGTAGTACAAAACGCCCTTGGAATCAATCGAAACGCCGCAAGTCTCGAATCTGCTATTGAAGAATTGGAATCTGCTGGTATTCTTGCAGAATCCATTCATGTAGACCAATCATCTTTGATTGCAAATATGAATCTCGTCGAAATCGCTCGTGTGCAAGCATCCGCTCGCCTTGCACGTGCGTCCGCTCAAGCTGCGCTTGCCCGACAGGAATCCCGCGGATGCCACCGCCGCAGTGATTTCATTGATTCAAGCGAGGAGCATCTCCACCATTACACTGTGAATCAAAAAGGCGAAGTCAAAACGTTGGCCCTTCGTAAGAGTAAGACTGGGAATTGGATTTTACCTCCTCAATGATTCGAATTCATCGAAATCTCGGTGAACTACTGAAAAGGGAAACCGTGTGCCGAGGTTATGGCTGAGCCCACGCTGTTCGACCGTATTTTGAACAAAAGCCTTCCTTCCCATAAGGTCGCTGAAGGAGATTCATGGTACGCTTTCTTAGATATATTCCCGCGTCGAGAAGGGCACACGTTGGTAATTCCAAAGCAAAGTGTCCGCCATCTTTCAGAACTTTCTGAATCGATGAGAGCGGCGTTGATGAACGGTGTAATCGAAGTTCAAAACATACTTTCAACCCATTTTGAAACTGAAGATTTCACCGTTTGCATTCATGATGGGCCGCTTGCTGGCCAAGAAGTCCCTTATGTCCACGTACATGTCATTCCTCGTAACGCTGAAGATGGCGGTTTGACATTGCAATCAATGTGGCCAGATGCCCCTCCACTGGGAGGGAATGTAGATCACGATTCATTGGGTTCTCTTTCCGCTCAACTCCAAGAGGTGAAACAATGAGTAACCCTTCGGAAC
This sequence comes from Methanobacteriota archaeon, assembly GCA_009937025.1. Lineage (GTDB taxonomy): Archaea > Thermoplasmatota > Poseidoniia > Poseidoniales > Poseidoniaceae > MGIIa-L1. The sequence goes on along the minus strand of JAACDG010000141.1, from coordinate 1,561 downwards.
AGAACTCCCTCGACCATCACGGTGAAGAACTCCCGACACTTTCAAAATCAGCAAAAAAAATGCGGATGGATAAATTATTATCGACGCCGATGCCTAAATTTGAAGGCAGCACGCCTGGTTCCTTTTTCTGGTCGCACGTTGCCTTTTGGATCGCACGGCGAATCCTTGCAGTACAATTTCGGACCAGTGAAGTTTCGGGCCTAGATACACTTCCTCTGGACCGCGGAAACCTTTGCTGTTCATGGCACACTAACGGGCTGCTCGACCCGTTGCACATAGTTCTCAAACACCCGAACAATTTTCTCATGGGCGGACGGCATGATTTGGTTACTCGTCCATTGCTCGGTTGGTGGACCCGAAAATTAGCAGTACAACCTGTGGTTCGTAAGGCTGAACTCTTGAGAGGGGGTTGTACGGAAGAAGAAGCTACACAATTGAATGGCCGTTCGCTGATGATGTTGGCGACAGGAATTTCGGCAGGTTTTGGTTGTGTACTTTTCCCCGAGGGAACCAGCCATAATGAGTCCTCTATGCTCCGTTTTAGGACCGGGCCATTTCGAACTGTTTTCGCAGCTGCCGCTATTGCCAAAGCCAACAATCAACCTATTCCAGCAGTCATCCCACTTGGTTTACATTTCAGGAGACGCGACCATTTCCGAACCGATGTGTGGGTTGAATACGATGCACCTCACCAGATTCAAGAAGACGATATTCCAAACGAACTCGTTCAGGCTGTTGCAAAAGGCAATTGGGTTGAACCGGCTGCAGACAATGTCTTTGCACTTCGCGATGCTTTGCGCCTTAAACTGGTTCCTCTCACTCCAAATACGCGAGATTGGGAAGAGCACCACGCCCTTCATCTCATGGGGCAAGTTGAAGCGCGGAGAACCAACCACTCCTCGCTTTCATGGCGAGAAGAAGTCATTGCTGCACGCTCATTTCGCACCATGCTACAGCCAAAACTTCCAGATGAAAAAATAATTGACAATTCAGAACTTCCGGCGATAACACATCCCGTTATTTCTCCAGCCAAGGCGGTATCTGGTTTGCTTCAAAAGCACCATCTCGACGGGCGAGATTTGAACTCTTCAGGAACTGATTTACGTAAATTCAATCCGATGAGCGCGTTGATGAAATTGGCGCGCCTCCCCCTCTTTGCTGCTTTGTTACCGTTGTTTTTGTTTTGTTTTACCCCGCAAATTGCTGTCGGCCGATTGCTCGGAGATTCAACGGATGAAGGCGTCGATGCTCGAACTTCTTACCATTTCCTCGCCGCAATGTTTGGTTCACTGATGTTTTGGCCATTTATGGCTCTTGGAATCATGGGAATAGAAAACATGTATCATAGTTCAGTGGAATCGTTGATTGGATTTGATTGGCATACGTTGTACGGTTCTACTTCTCTGCACCATACTTTGGCCATGGTGACCTTTTTCTTCGCTCTTTTCCCCTGCTTTTGGCTCAGTGGTCGAACTTCGGCATTATTATGGGATGATTGGTGTGATTTCTCCCGGGCAATACGCCGTTTACGATTCAATACCACAAACCGTCAAAACCTTCG
>JAACDG010000140.1 GCA_009937025.1 Methanobacteriota archaeon | reverse complement strand
TGTGTCAAAGAACGCCAAATAAGCAAACCACGAGGTTGAGCATTAATACAATCCAAAGTGGTCCCAGGAATACAGTTTGGACTCATATTATGAGATATTACAGTTGCACCAGTGGTTGTGAAACCAGACATCGATTCAAACCACGCATTAACTGCACCTCGAGCAATATCAATTATAGAGGCATCAGGGGTGAACGGTCCAACAAAAACTCCACCGAGCCAAAACGGCAGAGCACCTATGAACACAGCAATTGGCCAAACGAGTGCTACTGCTGCAAATGCTTCACGGTCTCGCAGACGTTCCGAAGTATCGGTACGTGTTCCAAAACTCAACATGAGAACTCCAAGAGTAGGGGAAATAATTGCAGGTAATAAAAATGAATACAATGCAAGAGTAAGGTCGTCAAGCCAAATCGTAATCAATCCGCACAAAACTAAGGGCAAAGTCAACACAATAAGTGTCCAACCAAGAATGAGAGACAGTACATCGAAACGCATACTCACACCTTGAACCGTTTTTCGAGTTCTACGACACGTTCTGGACTGCAAAAGATGATCAAACGGTCACCTTCAAGCAAAGTTTTGTCCAGAGACGGTCGCAATGATTCCCAAGTACCGTTCGTATTAAGACGTTGAATGAAGGCGATTCGCATCCAATCCGGGAACGATGCTTCAAGAACTCGTTTACCAGCGTAACCTGATTCGCTTGAAACAAGCATACTGACACCAATAATATTGGGAATGTTCGATAAAATCGCATAGCCACCTGCTGTTTTCGTATGTATTTGTGCTAACATATTGTCAACAGCCACACGCTTACGGTCAACAGCGAACGTAATGCCCATTCTTTGGGTGACCTTGACCAAGTCTGCATCGTAGAGAAGCAAACCTGTTGTTTGGACACCCATATCACTCGCAAGTAATGCTGCAGCAATACTGGCTAAATCATCTTCAAGTGCTGCAATAGCCATGTGATGTTCAGAAATTCCAATTTCAGTTAGAATATCTCTGTCCAAATGATCACCGTGTATGACCTCAAGTTTAGGATGAGAACCTGTTTCAGTTCCCGACAACATATTTGCAAGTTGCAAATCTCGTTCGATAACAGTGACTGAGGCTCCAGCCTCCAACCAATCATCAGCAATTCGTTGGCCAATGCGATTCGCACCAATTACGGCAACTCGAGGTTCGGTTGGGAAATCTGTAGCCTCGTGGCCAAAGATGTTCAGGATTCGATTGAAACTGGAAAGACCCGTCGTAGCAATTGCAATACGGTCATTGGGCATGAGCATGAAATCTCCATCCGGTACCAAACTCTTCTCACCATCACGTTTGAGACCAACGATTAACGGCATTCCGCCTTCGATTTGCTTACTCGCATCTCGAAGACACTGAAAGACAATATCCGACGCCTTATTGGTAACATCCAGTTCGATGATAAATGCATCTTGACCAAATGGAATCACTTCTTCAATCGCTGATGACCGCAATCCAGAATGAAGCCGCCGTATCGCACCCTCAAGCGGATTCACAACATAATCGACTTTCGCCCATTCCTGTAGTTTCCCAGCATCTTGTTCCCGAACAAAATTCATGTCCCGAACACGACAAATAGTCAACAATGTTTTGGATTTAGAACTACTCAATTCATTGTGAGCATGTTTGGCAAGAGTGCATGCAAGTAGATTACGCTCATCCGAATTCGTTGTGGCAACGAATACTTCAGCCTCGCCAATTCCAGCTTCATACAGTTTTTCTCTTGTGGTCAAATCACCGTGAATAACCAACACATCTAAATTTTGAGCGTTTTTTACAGCTCGAGAATCTGAATCTACGAGTACGACATCCATATCCTCAGCACGTAATGCACGTGCCATTTCGGTTCCGACTCTCCCTGCTCCACCAATCACTATTCGCATTTAAATCACCGTAAATTTTCTGCCAATGACTTCACTTGGTATTTTCCACCGTTTGTATCAACATCACCGATTGTCGAATAACTCGGTGGTGCTCTATCCAAGCCGTTAGTAGAATACTTCCCTGGGGAATAATAATTGTTGAGAAGAGTCCCTGTACTATCAGGCTCTTCAATCCAAGCGATGTATGCATTTGGAGTGTGCAAGAGCCATTTATTGTTCACTACATCGACTGATGCTTCAACAAAGCAGGTATCCAATTGTATGTTTCGAGCATTGCACCATGATTCACTCATTGGGAGCATGATATATCCCCAACCATGCGCTTCCCAATTCTTATATTCAGAATCAACTAATGCACCGAATACATACCAACCTGGAATCTTTTTTACCCTCAGCAAAGACAAAAATGCATTTGTTTGCTCATCACAATCACCCGTTTTTTCGGCGAGGCATAGCGGTCCGCTTCTTGCAGGATTTGGAGCATTTTTGTCATACTCAATGTGTTCGTGTAAGTAATCAAATGAAGCTCGAGCAAATGCGTAAACGTTGTCTTGGAAGCCTTCAGGTAAACCAGCAGAAATCTGAGCAGCAGTGGAATTTACAATCTCATCTTGAGCATTAATGGCATAGCCATGGTCAAATCCACTTTGCATTCCACGGTCATACCATTTCTGACCGGTATAGTATCGGGACTTATCTCCATTTCCACGATTTTCAATATCACTGTAATCTCCACTGTTATCGATATTGATTCCATCCTCATAGCCATCAATTCGAGAATCGACACGAGCTGGATAATCCCACCATGAATGAGAAGTGCTTGTAATGGTTACTTGGTAAGAAAAACTCACCATTTCTCCCGAACCAAGATGGAATTCCATCTTCACACAATTACCAACGTGGCATGATAAATTGTCAGTTCCATAACCTGGCCACCAAACATAATGACCCTTTGAAGTAATGATTTTTTCTTCATAACTTAGCTGTGAGCCATTTATTGGAATGGAGATTTGGTCGTCGATGACTGCATCACCATCGTTGATTAACAAATTTACCGAGAGAACTTTCTGAATTTTAGCCGTTGGACTTGGCAATTGACCATCAGTATATCGGAAATCATTTTGTTTACCATAGAGTGAATCAACATCGGTTGGAATCACAAGGTCTTCATACAACCATCCTGGACCGTTTGAATTCACAACAACCACTTCCCGTTCAAGCGTAAACGTTGCTTCATTGTCATACACATAGTATTCTGCTGGAATAAGCATCATATATTCTTGAATTCCAGGCGCCCATTCTTCGAATAGATTTTCCCGAACTTGTGGAGCGAGCATGATGAAGGCTACCAAAAACAGCAAGACCAAGTGTCGAGTGCGGTTTCTTCTACTTTTCATGATGTCAACGGCACGACCTGTGTGTGTTTGAACAACACCACCTTTGCTAGGCTTTTTCGTCATTTTGTACGATGTATCTAAACTGCCTTTGTGGAATTGTTGCTCCATGGCAAATTTGTTTGAACGAATATTTGCCAAAATCCTACCACATGTGTAGCAAATTGTGTCACCTGTGTAGGTGACACTCTGGCAATAGGGGCAGGAACCCATAACTATTTGGTTTCGCCGGCGTTGTATAACGGTTGCGTGCGGAACACCCCGATAATGCTTATTTGTAATGGTGCTATGAAACCGGTGCTAAAAAGACCATAGAAGTCAAGTAAGTATCTTCTTACTCGGATTCAGTAATCCCGCCTTCGCCACCGGCATCCCATGCAGCCGTATCGTCCGAAGAAAAACCACTAATATTGCCCATAACTACTGAATCCTGAATCGTAATATTTTGGATGATTTGGGACGATTTATTGGAATTCGATTTGTTGGTTTCATCGTCATCATTTTCTTCATTGCGTTCACGTGCATTCCTTGCCCAAATCTTCCGTAATCGCTTCTTGCTTTCCTTTGGCAAAGAATCCCAAATCCAGGACTCTGATGTTCGATTGAAAAGCAGTGCTGCAGGAATGATAAACAACCAAGCAGAAGGATTCACCAAAGCAAAGGCGAACATGACAACATATGCACATCGCCAAAAAGTTCCTCGGAGTACCGCACCCCATCGTTTGCCTTGCAGCATAAGGTGCCCTTGAAATGATGAGATGAGGGCTTCGCATCGAGGACCAAAAAGTGCCAAGCAAAGAATGGTAATTACTAAACTGATATTGAATTCAAACGTTTCAAGAATTCTCAAGATGAAAACCATTGCTAACATTCCGCCCATTGCAAGCCCCAATGCCCAACCACTGGTCGGTTGTGAACTGCCCTTACGGACTCGATCTCTTCGCAGCAGAAGATGAACTGCTACAGATGCCATGAGGCAAAGAAGAAGCAAATTGAGGGGATTGACAACCGCAGCTTGGTCATTCACTACCATCTTAATGTACGGTACAACGATGAAATTGTGTGTAAAGGAACCATAAAACCCTCCAATGAGAATTCCCCAAAATACGTTGCTCCATGCAGTTGGGAGGTCATAAAATCCCGAATACCGAGTCATAACACCACGCCAACCAAGTGTCATGCCAACCAAAGCAGACACACTTGCCAACTGAAACAGCAAGAAGGTTGAGGCCATGAGTCGTGGGCAATGTTTCCCTTCATCAAGTCGTTGCTTCAATTCACACCATGCGTGGGATTCAAAGACCACCACAACTTCGACAAGGTATGGCTCGACTGTTATTGTTCGGTGGAAAAGGCGGCGTTGGCAAAACAACGACATCCGCAGCAACAGCAGTATGGCTGGCAGATTCAGGTCTGCGAGTACTGCTGGTATCCAGTGACCCTGCACATTCAACATCAGATTCGCTAGGAGTTGAAATCGGTTCACAGCCAACTCCAATCGAAGGTGTTGACGGTTTATTTGGCCTCGAAATGGACCCTGAATCTAAAATTTCCTCGGTGTTACCAAAACTTGGCGATATGATGAACTCCATGGGTTCGAGCGGTGGCATGGGTGGTTTGGGTAGTCTCAGTATGATGCTTGACCCTAATGCAAAACAAGAGATGGATGAAATGCGTTCTGAAGTTCAAACCTCTGACATGGTCATTCCCGGTTTAGATGAAGCACTTGCCTTTGATGAATTATTACGCCATGTTGAAGACCCGACATGGGACGTTATTGTGTTTGATACTGCACCAACTGGCCATACTCTTCGATTCCTTTCTCTCCCTGAACTCATCGAATCATGGTCCGACCGCATCATTCGAATGATGCGGGTCTCAGGCGGTTTACGCTCCATGCTCTTTGGCCGAAAAGAAAGCGAATCCATGAAAGAAGAATTGGAGCGATTCCGGAGACGTGTGCTCCATGTGCGCCGTGTGTTGTCAAACGAGGAAATTACCTCCTTCACATTGGTTACGATACCTGAGCGAATGGGGATAAATGAAACATTGCGTGCCCATACGTCGCTTCTTGAGTATCAACTACCAGTCCCGAATTGTTTAGTCAATCGAGTTACACCAGAATTCGACCATCCGTTTTTGGAAAATCGAAGAAATGCAGAACTGTCTCGAATAGGCGAGTTGAAAGATGAATTACAAAATGTCGAAATTGCCACAATGGAATTGATGGATGATGAAGTGGTTGGTTTGGATGCATTGCGTGGCGTTGGTGAAGAACTGTATGGAAAGGTAAAAATCCTTGATGATTCATTGGGTCCGCATTCTGTCGGAAGTGCGCTCAAACATTCTATACATCGAGGCATGAAGCGGGAGATTGACGGAGATATCGAACGGATATTTTTACATTATCCAGGCATCCAAAGAGATGAACTTTCTTTGAGAAGTGACGACGGAGTTTTGTATGTCGGCCTGAATGGAAGAGAACGTGCCGTGGAAACAAAAATCCCGACAAAAGCCAGCCGTGTTAAGGCAAAATTGGAAAACGATGTTCTTCAACTTGACATACCACTAACTGAAGAGTGAAACGCATACCCCCCAATGGGTGGGTTGAAATGGGAAAGCCAACACGGTAGGCTATGGCACTCGAAGGGCTCTCTCGAGGTATTTTTCGTTCCATTGGGTTGCTCAAGAATAAACGCAAGTTGGATGAAGAAGAGTTACGAGAAATGACTCGGAGTCTCCGCCGTGCACTTCAAGAAGCGGATTTTAACGTTCGTCAAACAAAGGATTTGGTCGAAAAACTCGAAGCACGTCTCCGGGATGAGGAACCACGTCCAGGAATTACTCTGCAAACACATGCAATGAATATCCTCTATACTGAACTGGTTCGAATGCTCGGCCCGGCTCATGAGTTTCAACCGCATGGAGCAACGTTGCTTCTGGTGGGTCTGTATGGTCAAGGTAAAACTACAACTACAGCAAAACTTGCAGAATGGTATCGTCGAAAACACGGCCTACGTGTAGCAGTGATTGAGGCCGACGTTCACCGACCTGGAGCCTATGCGCAATTATCTCAACTATTGGAAGATTCGACAGTCCAAGTCTATGGTGAACCCGAAACCAAGGATGCTCCAACCATTGTACGCAATGGACTTGCGGCTTGTGCTGCTGCTGATTTAGTCATTGTCGATACTGCAGGACGTCATCAATTAGATCAAGAATTAGTTGATGAATTGGAACAAATCTCTTCCATTACTCGGGCGAGTGAACGCTGGTTGGTCATTGATGCCCAGGTAGGACAAGCTGCAGGACCAGTTGCGGCTTCGTTCCACTCATTGGCAGGTGTTACTGGAATCGTCATTACCAAACTCGACGGAACTGCACGTGGTGGCGGCGCATTGTCTGCTGTAGCAGCAACCGGAGCGCCGATTGTCCACATCGGAACTGGAGAGAATGTTCCGGACTTAGAAAAATTCGAATCCGACCGATTCATCTCTCGACTTCTTGGAATGGGGGATATCCAGGGTCTCATCGATTTGGCTCCCGATGATATGGATGAAGAAGAAGCAATGCGTCTTACTCAACGCCTGATGAGTGGCCGTTTCACACTCAATGACATGTATAAACAAATGGAAATGATGTCGAAAGTTGGCACCATCGACAAGTTGATGTCGTTTTTACCGGGTAATATGCTTGGAGGAATGGGTGCAATGTCAAAGGGTCAAAAAGAGGCTATGCAAGGGAATCTCGACCGGTATCGAACCATTATGGACAGCATGACGGCATGGGAAAAGAACGAACCTGCCAAAATCAAAGCCGACCGTATTCGAAGAGTTGCACGTGGCTCTGGCGTTCGTGAGAAAGACGTTCGGGAACTCATCGCTCAATGGAATCGTTCTCGTAAGATGATGAAGGGTATGGGTGGCAACAGGAAACTCAACAAGCAAATGCGCAAGATGATGAAAGACGGAGATATGGATATGGACCCGTCTTCATTTGGAATGTAGGCCAATTACTTTTAGTATTGAACACATAGACGGCATGTGCGCAAGTTGGTCTATTTCCTCATCTGTTTGATGGTGCTGCAAAGTGCCATCGGAATGGTGTCCGCAGAAGGAAGAGCGACGACCATTGAGATTTCTGTCGAAAAATACGACTGGTTTTCCAATGAAACCGTAACCATCACCATTGAACTGACCAATGCTCCTTACAATGAAGACTTACAAGGCAAATGGGTTCTCTTTGATGAAAACAATGCCCTTTTACTCAACGGTAGCCATCTGTTTCAAGCAAGTGGAACAGTTACAACTTTTGAGATTCCACTCAAACATTTTTACAACGGTGCCCATTTCTATGCATTCGAAATTGACATCCTCGATTCATCCAATGCCGTTTTGAATTCAGATGAACAGTCCTTTACCGTTTTTGAAAATACCAAATTTCCGACCATTGGTAACCTCATTGCTTTTGGCGATTCACTCAGCGATATGGGCAACGGTAAGAACTCTATTTTGAATGTCCCAGATGTCCCTCCATACTGGCAAGGGCGATTCTCGAATGGACAAGTATGGCTTGAATACATGTCCGATTCTTATGGTGTATCAACGACCATCGGCTCAGGTACTTCAGCAGGAGACAACAGGGCATTTGGGGGTTCTCAAACCGGACAGGGTTATTCCTATGTTTTATTGCCCAATGTTGGTACACAAATCAGTAATTATCTGAGTAATGTTCAGAGCAGCATACCTTCTGACACGGTCGTCTCACTCTGGTCTGGAGGGAATGATTTCCTTTATGGAACTGCAAATGCAAACACGATAGTGGCCAATATGGAATCGCATATCCGTCAACTGGAAGGTGCTGGTGCTGATGAATTCATTCTACCAAATTTACCACCGCTTGAAAAGACTCCAGAGGTATTGAGTCGGAGTCAAAACCAACAGAACACAATCGGTTCGGAAGTCGTTCTTTACAATCAGAAATTAACGACCCTGGCAGGAGACCTTCGCATTGAACTGGGCATCACCATTCATTTCATCGATGCATGGTCAATTTTCAATGACATCTTGCAAAACAAGGAATCTCTAGGACTTACCAATACTCAAGATGCGGCATGTTCAGGTGGTATTTCTTTGCTACCTCTACCTATTTGCAGCAGCGGAGACAGTGTTGTATCGAATGTCGATGAATATCTGTTCTTTGACAAAGCACACCCAACGCGTGTCATGCACAAATTCATTGGAAGATATGCCACCGAAAGTATTGGTGAAGCAGATACCGATGGCGATGGCGTGGTCAACCTTTACGATACATGTGAATGGACAAATCAAGGTGCATCGACAAATCTAACCGGCTGCTCTTGGGAACAGCAAGATGATGATGCCGATGGTATTCTGAATCTCATCGATATATGCCCCAACACCGCCTTTGGTTCAAGCGTTGATTCCTTGGGTTGTTCAGCAGAACAACGCGATTCGGATTCTGATGGATTTAACGATGCAATTGACCCTTGTCCATTTTCGCAATCAACACTTGACCACGATAACGATGGATGCAGCAATGAAGAAGATTTAGACGATGATAATGATGGAAAAGAGGATGTTGATGATGAATGCCCCCTTGGCATGATTGGTTTTCATTCCTTTGATTTGGATGAAGATGGTTGTCATGATGATGAAGATGCTGACATCGATGGAGATGGTTTGAATAACCTCGAAGAAGACGAAATTGGTACTGATGAGAGAGATTATGACTCCGATGACGACTTTGTTGGCGATGGCGATGATGCCTTCCCATTAGACCGAAATGAATGGGCAGACAGCGATGGTGATGGTTGCGGCGACAACAGCGACCTGTTTCCCAATGATGCTCGAGATTGTTTCGATGTAGACGAAGACGGTGTTGGAGACAACACCGATGCGTTTCCAACCGACAACACTGAATGGGCGGATTCTGATAACGATGGCTATGGGGACAACAGCGACCAATGTCCTTTGATTGAAGGCTATGCCTTGGAACCTCTGGGTTGCTTGGACAGTGATGGAGATGGCTTCGCAGACAGCGTTGATGCCTTTCCTTACGATGAAAACGAATGGAGCGACAGCGACAACGATTCAGTAGGTGATTTTTCAGACCTCTTCCCGAATGACCCCTTGGATTGGGCTGACCGAGATAACGACAGTTACGGCGATAATCGAGATGTTTTCCCTTTTGATTCAACAGAATGGAACGATACAGATGGTGATGGCGTCGGCGACAACAGTGATGCGTTCCCAAACAACGCCAGTGAATGGCATGACACCGATGGTGATGGATGTGGAGATAACATCGATGTTTGGCCGAACAATCCCCTTGAGTGTTATGACCAAGACTTTGATGGCGTCGGTGATAATGCTGATGCATTTCCACTCAGTGCCTTTGAATGGCTCGATTCAGATGGCGATGGGATGGGTGATAATTCCGACCTGTTTCCCTTTGATAAAGAAGCACAATACGATTCTGATGGTGATGGTATTGCCAATGCCCATGACCCATTTCCTGAAAATGCAAACATGGACTCTTGGTTCGATTTGCTCCTTCGTCTGTTTCTTCTTGGTGGATTGATTGCTGGAGGTGTCTTCTTGTTCCAGAACAGAACAATTGCATCCGAGGAAGAGAACTTGGATTTGTTTGAACAACAAACTCAACACTTCATGGAAGCCGAAGAAAGTGATTTGCAAAGACCAGCATCAGCGCCTTCTCCAGATGCATTTACTTTCAAAGAATGAGATTACTCTTCTTCATATCGTGCAGCTAATTTCGAACTTACCAGTGGCATTTTACAGTATGGACAGTCGTCTTTCGGGTTCAACAAATCCGGTCGAATAGCGAGAATTGCCATGCAATGTGGGCAGGCCGCTAACATTTCTCCAAGTTCTAATTCGAGGCCTGGAAGACTTTCCACTTGCCCACGGTATGCTTTTTTGTAGCCTTGATGGAAATGGGAAAGAGAACGTCGAAAGGAACCGAGCATAGCCCAGGAAAACAGAAAGACCCACAAAAACGCTGAAATGCTCCCTGTTGCAACTGAATAAAGAGAAAAAAGAGCATTCAATGCAAAGAAAAGTCCAGCAATTCCAATCACTGCAGCACCAGGCCAATAGACCAGTGGATGTTTGTTCCGGTATGCTAACCAATTGATCATCAAGACCGCAGCGAAAACGCCGAGTACTGTTGTTTGAGTACTGCTTGGAAATCCAGAGACAATTTGAGAAGTAATCAGTAAGAGAATGATACTGTCGACAAAAAGGATGAACGCAATTCCCTTATGCAAACGATGGAATGGATTGATGCTGTTGGCATAGGAATGTGGCTTCATACCAGCGATGACCATCTCGTCTGCTCGGTCTGCCATAGTGAATCGTACTGCTCATGGTGTTTGAAGGATTGCTCGATGCGCAAATACATATGGTGCAATGGAAGAAGTCATGATGGAGACCAACCTCCCACAGTACATGGGGATTCGAGATACTGATGTCAGTATGCGAGGCGATAGCCTTGCTGGACAAACGGTTTTGCTCGGCGTTTCCGGCGGTATTGCCGCAGTAGATACGGTGCGCCTTGCTCGAGAATTACGCCGCCATGGCGCAGATGTCCGTGTCGCACTCACCCATTCAGCCCAACGAATCATCACCCCTTTAGCCGTAGAATGGGCAACCCAAGGTGAAGTCATTACCGATTGGGATGGAAACATGGAAGTTCTCGATGAAGTCGATGGGATTCTGGTTGCTCCAGCAACACGTGATACAATGGCCAGTTATGTTCATGGATTGCAACATGGACCACTAATGATGGCGCTCAGTGTTGCTCGAAGCCGTGATTGTCCAGTTATGATGATACCAAGTATGCATGCCGATTTGGCCAATGACCCGGTTACAGATGATGTTGTTGAAGAAGTTCGCAAACATGGAATCCATGTGCTTTGGGGCGAAGAACAAGAAGGAAAAAGAAAGACACCGCCACATGAAGAAATTGTTGCACGTTTCGCACACCACATGAATTGTGGAAAACCAAAACGTAAAGATGTCGTCGTTACTTTAGGAGCGACACGTTCAGCGATTGACGATATTCGCTTTGTGCAAAATACAAGTTCGGGGGCTACTGGGTTTGCTATTGCTGATGATTTATATCGCCATGGACACGATGTGACATGTGTAGCTGGAGTAACATCGGTATCTTGGCCGAAGTGGTTGCCATTGGTCATCGAAGTACTGGAACCAAATGCAATGCTCAAAGAATTGAAGGTGTTGGCGAAAGATTCGATCGATGCGTGGATTCACACTGCTGCAGTCCTTGATTACCTCGTATCGAATCCGGCAGCAGGTAAAATTGCCAGCCAACAGGGTTCCCTGAAGGTCGAATTAATCGAAGGTGAGAAACACATTGAATCACTCAAAGAATCATGCCAAAATGCAGTTCGAATCGGATTCAAACTTGAATCCGGCATTAAGCAAAAGGATTTGATTTACCGAGCAACTGCTCAAATTGAAAAGGCGGGAATGACTGCTGTGATAGCAAATCGTCTCGAAGACCTTGCCGATGCCACCAAGCCGAGAGGATACTTGGTTGATTCACTTGGAAGCCACTTTGTTTTGGAAGATACAAACAAGATGTGCGAGGCGATTCGAACCTTTGTCGAAAGAGGCATCTGAGGCGATTTTATGCGGCGATTTGCAATTGTTGGGCATCGAGCGATGTCTCAAGGCAAGTTACCACTCAACGACATGGCGGGTGGCGCTGGTAGGATGGATGTCCTTGTCCGTGCATTGATGGCAGGATTGTTGACCAGTCATGGGATACGACACGATACAGAAGTGGTCTTGCATTTGATGGGCGGTCCGGGTCCTTCTCGACGAATAAAATTCGTTGGCTCTCAACTCAAAGGTGTCCATGCAGAAGAGAGAGCGGTCGCTGGACAAATTGCCAAAGTACTCAAATTACCAACGCCTGCTCGTGGCCATTGGGTTGAGCGGTCCTCCGGAATTTTTGACAGTGGTGGGGACATCAATCACACTTTATCGGAGTGGAAAGATGTCGTCAAAGTCTGTCTTGATGCTTCAGCCCCCCGGTTATGGAATGCTGACGAATTGATTCCAACAGAATCGAATGCGCTTTCAACCTTTGAAGGAGAACATGGTAATTTTACCATCTCTGGTATTGACATTGGATTTATCCTCAGTGATGATAAGCCAATGCCCGATGAATTTCAAATTGAAAACACGTTAATTCGCTCTTTGGGGGATGAATGGCTTCAAGGACACATGGCTATTGCAGTTTGTCATTTTTTACTTGACCAAGGCATTAGCCTGAATCTTTCTCAATCGTAAAGCCATGCAGGATAACCGCCCTCGCAAGACTTCAATGCCCACGTGAGCAATTTGTCATCAAGAGCAAGAGGATGGGTTTGCGGCCAGACCGGCAAGCACGAAACACTGGCCAAACCTTTGGCGACAACATCACAATCACTTTGAGCAACTTCAGAATGGTCGATGGAAGCAGCACCTATGGTGAATGTCGCCGACTCGCCCGGTTCTATAGAATTAAATGACACCGCATCACGATACCACCGCATACCGAGACGGGTCGTTTCAACTTCACCATTCCACTGTGGAGGGACATTGAGATTGAGCATCAGTTCACCTTCTTGAAAGGCTGTTCGAAGCGCTGATTTTGGGTCTTTCTCCCAGGCTGGATGTTCTGGAATATCGGGCCATCGGTTGAGATGAGGCGCAGATAAATCGACGGTTGGTCGTCGAAGGTTTTGAGGTTCATGCGGAAGTACACCGAGAGCGACTTCAATCAATTCGACGGTTGCTTGAATCGCATGTTCCATTCCTTCAAGCTCAAATGATGTGAACGATGATGCGATTGCAGGCATCCCATACAGGCCAGCCTCACGTGCTGCTCCCATCGTCCCACTGTGATAGGAATCTTGAGACATGTTCGGTCCGAGGTTAACTCCCGATACCACCAACCGTGGATGAATGCCTGGAGCAACGTGCTCGAGTCCACCATCGAGAGCAACAATCATTGTATCGCAAGGAGTTCCCTGCAATTCAAACAAAAGTGATTCCGCATTCTTTGAGTTCAATTCCCAAGTTGCCACAAGGTCTTGACGTGGGCGAAGTTCCATTGGAGTGCCCAAATTAATTCGCATACCTGCTGCAGAGTTATTCTCATGCGGAGCAAAGGCAACCACGTTATGTCCGGCGGCATTCAGGGCTTGAACGAGTAATCGAAACCCTGGTGCTTCAATTCCATCATCATTGGTGAGCAAGATCCATACTGGTTCATCCGTCGTTGACATGGGAACGCCTCATTCCACTCCGGTTGCCGAGTGTGTTTGATTGTTCGTATTCTCAATTGCTACACCACCGTAGATGACCAAGAGTACACCAACGACCAAAATCGGCCCACCAACCCATGTCCATTTGCCAGGGACGCCGCTTCCAAAGAAGGCCCAGCCAATCAAGGAGCCGAGAAGTGGTTCAAGTGTTACACTTGTTGAAACCACGAGAGGCGAAATATAACGAAGACACGTATTCAGTCCAGTATGTCCAAGAAGGCCTGCGATAAGTGCCAGTGCCAAAAACCAAGGGAAAAATTCAGCATCGGTCCAACCGATGACTCCAAATGTTGTAAATTCAGGTTCTACGGCCATTGAAGCAGGTATCAGAAGAAGTGAAGCAAGGAGGGTGACTGGGAAAGCGTAGAGGAAAATAGGCATCCATTCTCGAAGGACTCGGCCACTGACAATGTAACCCACAACGAAGATTGCTCCAAAGAAGGCAAGTGCATCGCCCCAAAGTGTAACGGTGTGCTCGCCTTGTTGATGTCCTTGGTCAAGCAAGGTGATTGCTGCACCTGAGAATCCAACCACTGCTCCAAGAATTTCGAGTCGAGATGGTTGGCGATAGCCGATGTAGAATGCACTGAGGAGAGCCATTCCAACAATAATAATCAGAGGATGTGCAGTAACAAAAAGAAGCGAATGCGTCAATGAGGTTGCATCTAAACTAGCCACCCAAGAACCAAAATGTAACGCTAATGCACATCCACTGGCAGTGATAATCAACAGCGTATTGCGTTCAAACATTCTTGCCTTTGTGATACCATCCTGCTTACGCCATTGGTAGATGAAGAAAGGAGCGAGTACGAGCGATGTGAGTTGCAAACGCCATGAAGCACGAAGCAAGGGCGGTACTGCGTCGACATGCTGGAAAAGGGCTCCTGCACTTGACACACCGCAAACAGCAGCAACCAGTAAACCCCACACCCATAGCGGGGTATTGGGTGATTCCGACATACATCTCACGCTCAGTTTTCGAGCACAGCATCGACACTATCGCCGCCGATAACACCTGCACGCTTGAACAAGAGATAGATTCCGCCACCAATAGAGACATTGAGACCGATGAATCCAACCATTCTACCAACATACCATGCTAAAGAATTTACAAAATCATTGATGCCAAAGAATGTTCCAGTAGGGTTTTCATCTGTCGCAATCCAAAGCGAGTCAATGAACGACAGAATACTGGATTCTGTACCGAAGAATGCCTCCCCAGTGAGCAAACCAGCGGCAACCATGAATGTGCTCAACAAAATAAGGGCCCGTTGCTTTTCAGCAATCTTTGTCCCCTCTTTTTCCTTGATTGCTTCAATCTTAGGCTTCAGGCGCTTGTCTTCCCACTTGTCTCGGGAATATCCACCAATCAGCATTGGGAGTGTGTGAGGGATATCAAGGTACATTCCAAGTCCGAAAGATGTTCCCATTCCAGTACCCCATTCGACAAACATTCCAAGAAGGAATCCAAGTGCTAAGAGCATCAGGTCCCCCTCCTTCTCAGCAAAAATGACCGAGAAAGTAGCGAATGCATTTGCTTGTGGTGCCATCAAATCAATGGTTCCATCCGCAAGTTGCATCGAGAGGAATATAGCGACGCCAGCTCCAATGATGGCGCCAGGAATTACACCCATGATGTTTCCTTTGGATATGTGGTAAGGACGGTTGCCGATGTAAAGGCTGTTTTTGTAATCACCAATAACGGTACCCGACATAGAAATGGCCGAGCCAAAGACCGTTGTTCCAACCAAACCCAGCAACACAGCATCTTGAGTATTCAATTCAAGAAGGTCTTGGGCATTTAAGAACACACCCAGCAACATGAGCAGAACGATGAAAGAGGTTCCAGATACAGGCTCAATACCTGTTTCACCCATGACTCGAACTGCAATCGCTCCGAGTAAGAACGTTGTCAGAATCAAAACTGTCGCAAAGACCAGAGAGGCAAGAACAGAAAATCCACCAACGACGAAGATGATAATCATAGCAAAGAACGTGATTCCCATAAAGATTGGAATATGTTTGAGAGGCCATTCATACCATCCCTTGCCTTCCATATATTCTTGACTTCCTTCACCCTTTAATGCCGAACCAATATCAGCAAAGATGTTGACAAAGGTCTTCCACATTTTAGCAAGACCAAACATTCCACCACCAACGATTGAACCAATTGCGATGGTTCGAACCGATTTCGAGAAAGCGATCATTTGCAATGGAGCAGAGCCACCTGCTGCATATTCTTGAATTGGGATACTCGCTTGTTGCGTTGCATCGTAGATTGGAACGTTGAAGTAGACAACCAATGGCACCAAGAAGAACCAGCCAACCAAGGTTCCAAGATTCACGAGGAAAGCAACTCTGGTTTTCATAAACCATCCAATCGCAAACATCGATGGCGTAAGGGCTACACCAATGTAGGTATAGGCGAATGGATTCCATTGAGTATCAGCAGACCAATGCGTATAATTGAGAGAGACTCCATCTTCAATTCCACTTGGTTGGTGTATTTTTCCCTTGGAGTAAAAGGTTGCAAGTCCGAAGTCTCCGATATGGCTTGACTCCGCTATAAAATCGAGTAACGACATTTTCTTACCAGACAGCCATACAAGAGGATATTCAACCAAGAATAATCCTCCCATCGTAATAGTGGTCCACCATCCAATCGTTTTGAGAGATGCTCGTGCGTGTTCAACAGCACCAGTATTGACGTCAGAAGCAATATCGAGCATTTTGAGCGTCGCTTCAAAACCAGGCAATGGCAAGGGGTCTTCAACCAGCCAAACACGCCTAAAGATAATAAAATACATAATTCCTAAGAATCCTGCAAACATACTGGCTACAATTCCAACAAAAGCCAGATTAAACGTATCTGCATTCTGAATCAGTGGTCCATCGGCCAAGAAATAACGGGGGTCCGATGCCAAAAGAAAAATTGCCGGGAATGTGAAAATGAAGCCAGTAGATGCGTGCGTGGCACCCGTTGTTGCAGAGGTGGCAATGTTCACTTCAGAAGGCGACCACTTGAGTGCCATTCCCAAGAGGTAAGCGATATACCAAGCAGCGGAAATAGCCAAACCCAATTTGAGGCCAATGTAAGCAGTTACACCTGAAAATATTGCTCCAATGGCGATTCCATAGAAGACTTTAGGAGTGCTCCAATGCGATACTTCAAAGGATTCTTCAACGTTTTTCTCCTCCAAATATTGCTCAAGCACACCTGTGTTGAGGTTGTTATACATGTCGTCATCAAGCCAGGTAAGAGTTCCCTTTTCGATTCCCTTCAAACCCTGTGGTGTGACAGGTTGGCGGTATGCGGATTTTTCGACACCCATTGATTTCACACTCTGCATACGCTACGCGTATAACCCGAGGTGGAGTAATCCGTTTGAATAGATTGCTGTCATTCTCGAAAGAAACTGCATGGGTTGAGCAACTAAGACTCATCTCGTGAAGAGGAATCTCGTATTTTGACTGCAGGCAATCCGCCCCATACTTCCCCAGCAGGAATCGTACGGTACTTTGGCACCAATGCATTGGTAGCAACAACAGCATTCTCTTCGACTATTACGCCAGGTTGAATTGTAGCTCCTGCTCCGACCAGTGAACCTTTTTTCATGTGGATTGGGGCGAATACCATTTCCCCCTTTTCAACGAGATGGGCGTTAAACATTGCACCACCACCAATGACACAATCATCATCGAT
>JAACDG010000139.1 GCA_009937025.1 Methanobacteriota archaeon | reverse complement strand
GGAATTCCCTTCTTCGGTTCAATACAAAACTTACATCCTCGTTTGTATCGCACACAACCTTGGTAGACCTCGACTTCATAGGTGAGAGGTCCTCTTTTTTCTTCTCCTCCTAAGTCCGGATGAGTGGTAACTGCTTTACTCAAAGCACCAGCTTGTGCCCATTGAGTCCACTGTTCAGCATTCCGTCGAGTATGTTTCCATTGACCTGTTTTGAGATAGGTATTGAGGGTCGCATCGGTATCTTGAACCGCTAAAAAGAGGTTCTTGCGTAAAGGTGTCCAACCTTGTTGTCGCCATCCACGAATCGCCCATCCTCCAAATAACGCAGGAACCTGAGAAGGCAAGTCGCGTATGATGTTGCGAGTTTCTTTGAGAGAGAGAGGAGTTCCACGTAGGTATCTTCCAGGGACAACAGCCCCTGCAATGCATGCAAACCCTTCAATTGTCGAGAGACGATTTCTTGCCCAATCTTCGCCGTTGGTTCTTACTAAATCTCGCCACTGGTCAATGGTGAGGTAATCATAATCGACCTTGGCCTGTTCTAAAACCCCACAGAGATAGCGAATATGAAAGCCGACATACGGTGGAACGCCAAAGGCTGCAGGTTCATCTTCATAGCCATCAAGAATCAACCATTTTGGTGATGTCTGTTCGACCATGATGGCTAACCTCAGGTCGGTTGCCTTCAATCCTTCTTCTCTCGGCGACGTCGAGGGCGCTTCTTTGCGTCCTCTTCCTCTTCACGAAGGGCTTGAATTTCACGAGATGATTTGCCGTCAGCATTGTTGCCGCCGCCACGCTTTCCGCGGTTGTCCCCACCTTTCTTACCACCTTGAGATATGTCGACTTTAATACGACGTCCAAGCAATTCAGAACCATTGAGTTTCGAAACGATTTCGTCTCCCTTATCCATTTCTTTGATAAAAGCAAATGCGAATCCCTTTGGTTTTCCATCGCCACTGGTGGCGATAACAAGTCCGTTTACAGTGGCGATACCATCAAACATGGCTTTGATGTTGTCTTCAGTAGCCTTGAATGGAAGGTTTCCAATGTAGAGTTTGAGTCCTTCAGGATCTTTTCTCTTCTCTCTTTTGCCTTTCTTATCATCGCTATCAGCATCTCGGACACCAATCTTTCGGCCGTTGATTTTGTGGCCATTGAGTTTTGCAATGGCTGCATCTGCATGAGATTTATCAGAATATGTGACGAAACCAAAGCCGCGGTTGACTCCATTATCGTCTGTAAGAACAATACAATCCGTCATATCGCCATGCTCTGTAAACAAGGCACGGAGTTCTTCTGTTCCAACTTCACGAGGCAATCCACCAATGAACAAACGGCAACCAGGAGCGTTTCGTGGCCGACGGCCTTGGCCACCAGATTCACCTTCGAACCGGAAATAAGAGCGCTCACGACCATCTTCTCGAACATCAGCAGCAATGAAGGTTGCACGTCCAGATGGACCTTTTGCAAACATTGCTTCGGCGACTGAGCCCCAGCGCTTACCGGAGTTGTTGAGTGCACTTGCCCCTTGGTCAAGTTCAGCCCACCCAGCGCCATAGTTGTCTGCTAGAGCACGGTAGGATTGATGATTACAAGTAGGGCAACGAACATTCCAATCGCCATCAAGGTCTGCGACAAGAACATCGCCACAAGGAGGGCAAATTGCATGAAGTACGCCGCAGTCATCACGGTCTCTGAAACTGATTCGGAGAACGGGACTGTTCTCTTTTACTTCAGCACGACAAACATCTCGACGTCGGACTGCATCAGCAGTTTGGTGCATGTAGCGGTCAACGATGCCGGTAACATGGAATTGACCATAGAGATGTTCTGGAAGAACGCTACCAGGTTTTCCTTCAACACATATCACTTGTGCTTCACCGTTCTTTTCATTGAGTTTAACGATTTCACAAAGAACTGTATCGCCGATTTCCGGTGTAACAATATGCTTTGCTGCAGAAACAGTAGCCATTCCCTCATCGATTGAAAACATACCAGTCGTGGTTGCTAAAATCTTCCCATCGATTTCGATGGTTCCTTCTCCAGCCTCGCATTCTGCTGAGGTTGATACATGTGTTCCGGGGGTGACGAGGCTCGGCGTCATATTTTTCATTCCTGTAGCAAACATGGCCCGATGTAGGTCGCATGCTGTGTCGCTTGTTTGAACCGGTGTGCTTACCCCTTTTCAACCCCTCATACGAAGAGGTTGAAGTCATGAATCCTCTTCTTCGATTAACTTTGCATCTCCTGGGAGGTGAAAGCGCCAACAGCATACGGTCGTTGTTGCTTTTTTCTTGGTGTGGTGGAGGTAGGTTGGAGGCAGTCGAAATTCGGTTTCCAACATTGCTTCTGACTCATAGCCAAAATC
>JAACDG010000138.1 GCA_009937025.1 Methanobacteriota archaeon | reverse complement strand
TTTGTCTCAACATTTGGCGTATCTTCTTCGGAGGTATCGACATTGTCCCAAAAGTTTCCATCTCCGCTCATATATTGATGTCAAGGGCCGCCTATAGAAAGGTTCCACCAGTTTATCTCGGGAAGAAATCAACTCGAGCATGAAAGCATAGAACAACCTACTCGATTTCGTGCCCATTCTGGGCGTTTTTGGAACCATTCACCTTCATGCTCAACCTGTTCAGCATAGGGTCGTTGTAAGAGTTCATACAGTGATTCACATATTGAAAAATCTCCTTTTTCGGCAGCATCAATGGCCAATTGTGCCATCCAATTTCGGAGAACATATTTCGGATTCGCTTGTTGCATTTGCTCTCTATTTGGCTGACCATCAACCCGCAACCACCATACCTCTAACCATTCATTCCACGCTTGTTTAGGAATGTTCTCTTCATCATAAAAAGCAGATGAAAGTTCTTCGATGTTCGGGTTTTGCAGCGAACCAAGCATTCTGAAAAAAAGCGTCATATCCGTTTCGACTTCTTGCAACAAAGTGTTGAGGTTTCGAACCATATCTTCATCCTCCTTGAGGAATACAGTCAACCCCAATTTCTCAGCCCACATCCGATTATGATGCTCGTCAAAAGCGCTTGTATATGCTGTAAGAACATCATGCAATTGCTCAGGGTCCTTCATCAAGGGGACCATTGCTTCAAGCAACCGTGCTAAATTCCAAGCTGCAATTTGTGGTTGCTGGCCGTATCGGTACCTTCGCCTCGATGTGTCTGTCGTGTTTGGTGTCCACCCTGGGTTGTAATCTTCAAGCCAGCCATATGGCCCATAATCAATGGTTAGACCATGTATAGACATGTTATCGGTATTCATCACTCCGTGAACAAAACCAACTCGCATCCAATGGGCGACCATCAAAGCAGTGTCTTCAGCGATTTGACGAAGCCATGCGATAAGTCCTGCATCATCATCAACTGAATGGCCAGGGAAGTGATGTCGAACTGTATGTTCAACTAAAGTTTTCAAAGACTCAATGTCTCCTGTCGAGGTGTGAATTTGGAAACTACCAAAACGCAAGAAACTCGGTGCTACTCGGCAAACTACAGCGCCTGGTTCGAGTGCTGGATTTCCATCATACATCATGTCTCGAAGAATCGATTCTCCTGTTGTCACCAAAGAAAGTGCACGGGTCGTCGGCACACCTAAATGATGCATTGCTTCACTGCAAAGAAATTCTCGTATCGATGAACGGAGAACTGCTTTACCATCTGCAAATCGAGAATACGGAGTTTTACCCGAACCTTTGAGTTGGAGTTCGAGAACTTCATCTTCACATTGGAGTTCACCTAATGTGATCGCTCGGCCATCACCGAGTTGTCCGGCCCAATTTCCAAATTGGTGCCCACCATATCTTTGCGCATAGGTGTCCATTCCACCCACTGGTTTTCCGCCACCCAAGATTACCGCATCCCCTCGTTCTAATCCAAGACGTTCACCCATTTCCATTGACCATAATTCAAGTGAAGGCGCTGGAGCAGGAAAAGGTGTTACTCGGGACCAGCATACATTCGCAACTTGACGAGAAGGGCCTCCAACTTCCGAATCGCCAGGAGTTTCACTGACAAAACGATTGAGCCACTTTCGTGATTTCAGTGTGCCCATACATTGAGCAATAGTACGTCTATTTTGAACCTGTTTGTCGAATGTATTCATTCGGCAACACACATGCCTCTTTATTCAAAAAATTCAGAAACTTCTTCTAAGGATTTACGTTCAAGGTTCGGTACTTGTGCATCATCTGCTGGATAACCAACCGGCATTAGGAGCATGGCATGCTCGTGGTCAGGTCGTCCAAGAAGTTCACGCAAGAAGTTCATCGGAGACGGCGTATGGGTCAATGTTGTCAAGCCCATGTTGTGGATGGCTGCAATCAGTAAACCAGCAGCAATGCCGCAGGATTCTTGAGAGTAATACGTCGGAGCCCATTCATTATTTGGGCGTAATCGTTTACTTTGTCGAAAGAGAACAATGATCCAAGGCGCATCGGTAATGTGTTCTTTGACGTGGTCAGTTCCAAGCGGGAGGAGGAGTTCTGACCAAGCCTCTGGCATTCGCTCTTCATAGGTGCGTCGTTCTTCTTCTTCTGCTGCTTCTCGAATCTGATTCTTAAGTTGTGAATCTGCTACAGCGGCAAATGTCCAAGGTTGAAGATGAGCGCCAG
>JAACDG010000137.1 GCA_009937025.1 Methanobacteriota archaeon | reverse complement strand
TGCGATGCTGCGATTCCGAAGTTAGAAAAAAAAACCATTGTAGCGCATGCGACTAATCCACTCGATTATGCATGGCCGCATCATGAACAATATTTGCTCAAGTGGGGGAATCGTGGGGGAAAGACACTCCTTCTTGGAATGAATCCTGGGCCGTGGGGAATGGCACAAACGGGTGTTCCTTTTGGCGCTACAGAAGTGGCTCAATCCTTCTTAAAAATCGAGGCACGAGAACTTGAAACTCCATCAAATGCACATCCAAAAAGGCCGATTGAAGGGATGGCTCTTGAACGCCAAGAAATCTCTGGAACTCGACTTTGGAATTTGATGAAGGCGCATTTTGGTACTGTTGAGAATACTTTTGACAATCTCTTTGTTGTCAACCATTGTCCTTTGCTGCTACTTGGCGAGACTGGAAAAAATATTACCCCGAATAACCTTCCTTCCGCCATAATGTCTCCATTGCTTAAAGCGTGTGATGAACATCTTCTCGATGTGATCGATATCATTGGAGTGACCAGAGTTATCGGAATAGGAAAATACGCTGAGCAACGAGCGAGATTAGCACTCGGCGCAGGAAAAACCGGTTCAGGAACTTCAAAAGATGGCCGTAGTATTCGTATCGATACATGTTGGCACCCCAGTCCGGCCAGCCCCTTAGCCAATCGAAATGACGGCGAAGATTGGCGAAAAAACGTCATCAATTGTCTGGAAAATTGATTTCTTTCCATTGAAAAACCGGCGAACTCTTCAAGTGCTTTGTGCAACACTTAGTGCACATGGCAGAACTGCAAATGGCTTGGGAAAGACAACCGGACGACCGACAATGGGTGAAACCCGAAGGCGATGACCCTCGAACACTGTACCAAATGTTGATGACGAGCGTTGGGCGCTTTGGTGAACAAAATTGTTTCGGATATATACCTGCAAAAGGTGCTTCACGAGTCCATTTGACCTACGATGGATTTGGAGAACTTGCTACTGCTGTTGGCCAACAATTGGCTGATGCCGGTGTAGAAAAGGGCGACCGTGTCGCTTTGATTCTGGACAACAGTGTTGAATGGGCTGCTCTTTCTTACGGTGCAAATGGTATTGGTGCTGCTTATACCGCTATGTATACGCATCAACACGGTGATGAATGGGCTTACATCCTCAACGATTCGGCTCCTGCAATGCTTGCTGTTGCCAACACCGGCGTTCTTGACAAATTGGTCAAGCACCTTCCTGCTGATGCAGCAGCTTGGCCTCGTTGCGGTATTCTTCTTCTTGGCGATGAACCAGCAAATGAAATTCCTCCTGAAGGAATTACTGTCCATGCTTGGGCTGACTTTGTCGCTGCTGGACGAGCAAGTAAAAACACATTCGAGATTGCAGATGACCCGTTCGCTTTGAACACCCTCATTTACACATCTGGAACCACAGGTAATCCAAAGGGTGTTATGCTGACCAATTGGAATACACTTTCCAACATCTTGTGTGTTCAATCTGCTTTCAAGGTCTATGTTGGAGATAAAAATGCTGCATTCCTTCCTTGGGCACACTCCTTTGGAAGTACATTTGACTTGCATTGGATGATACGTTGTGGGGTTCACATCAACCTCATCTCAGAACTTACTCGAATCGCTGATGAATGTATTGAAATCAAACCTGCAGTGCTTCTGGCAGTGCCTCGCGTTTGGAACAAGTTCTACGACCGAGTCAACAGTCAATTTGAAGCGGCAACAGGCCTGAAGAAGATTCTCATTGGAAAAGCAAAGAAATCTGCTTCCAAGCGAATCGCAAAGGCTGGTGTCGAATGTGATGCAGTCCCTGCCTCAGGATTCTTTGACAAACTCTACGACAAGTTGGTCTGGTCAAAGGTTCGTGCACGATTCGGTGGAAACATTCGATTCTGTATGTCCGGTGCAGCAGCACTTTCACCAGATGTTGCGGCGTTCATTCAACAAGTTGGATTCAGTTGTTACGAAGGCTATGGATTAACCGAAACCTCACCTTTGGTCTCTGCCAATGGATGGGCAGGACCTGGCACCTCGAAACTTCGATGCGTTGGCCGAGTCGCTAACGGTGTCAAAGTCACTATTGATACGGATGCATGGGACGACCCTGACAGAGCTGATGAAGGGGAAATTATCGTTCATGGACCAAACGTCATGAAGGGATACTGGAATAATGAAGAAGCAACCAAAGAAGTCATCATCGAACCC
>JAACDG010000136.1 GCA_009937025.1 Methanobacteriota archaeon | reverse complement strand
AGTTGGCGAATACCAGAAAGCCGGTGTCAAAGACGGTGGTAACCTCGGAAGTGTCCAACAACGCTTCTCAGTAGACGAAGACTTTTGAACCGTACTCAATGAAACGAAGATGTTGCGCAATCACACAAGAATAATGGAGGAAATAAAATGACAATGCAAGTAGTCAATAGAGAAGGCGAGCGAGAGGATGTTCGCTTCGATGCAATACACGATAAACTCAAGACGCTCGCATACGGTTTAGATCCTACTTGGATCGACCCTGGTCATGTTACTAAACTGACCATTGCAGGATTGTATGACGGAGTTACAACTCGTGAACTCGACCAATTGGCTGCTGAAACTGCTGCGTCTCTTGCATCGCAACACCCAGATTACAGCCGACTTGCAGCTCGGATCTGTGTCGATGACCTTCACCGTTCGACTAAGACGACTTTCTCAGATGTTATTACCGATCTACGTGAATACATCGACCCTGAATCTGGTAAGCACGCTCCATTGATTTCAGAAGAAGTCTATTCTATCATTATGGAAAATGCTGAAACCCTCAACAACCATGTTGATTATTCTCGAGACCATAATTACGATTATTTTGGATTCAAAACACTTGAGCGTTCTTATCTTCTTCGCTTGAATGGCGAGATTGCAGAACGACCTCAACACATGTTGATGCGTGTGGCTGTAGGAATCCACCATTCGAACATCAGTAAAGCATTGGAAACATATGACTTGATGAGTCAAGGCTACTTCACGCACGCTACTCCAACACTTTTCAACTCCGGAACACCAACTCCGCAAATGTCTTCTTGCTTCTTATTGACCATGCAAGACGATTCTCTTGACGGCATCTATGATACACTCAAGCAATGTGCTTTGATTTCAAAGTCTGCTGGTGGAATTGGTCTTTCTATTCACCACATCCGTTCCAAAGGCTCCTACATTAAGGGAACCAATGGTCAAAGCAACGGTATTGTTCCAATGCTTCGTGTCTTCAACGACACAGCCCGCTATGTCGACCAAGGTGGCGGCAAGCGAAAGGGTTCAATTGCGATTTACCTCGAACCTTGGCACCCGGATATTCTGGCGTTCCTCGATTTGAGAAAGAACCACGGCAAGGAAGAACTCCGTGCTCGTGACCTTTTCTATGCACTCTGGACGCCTGACTTGTTCATGCAACGTGTCGAGCAAAATGCTGACTGGTCATTCTTCTGCCCGAATGAATGCCCAGGTCTTCAAGACTCATATGGAGCAGAATTCAAAGAACTGTTTGAATCCTATGAAGCACAAGGATTGGCTCGTGAAACAATGCCTGCTCGTGTTGTTTGGGACAAGTTGGTTGAATCACAAATTGAAACAGGAACTCCATACATGTTGTATAAGGATGCAGCAAATGAAAAGTCGAACCAAAAGAATCTGGGAACAATTCGGTCATCGAACCTGTGTACTGAAATTATGGAATACACAGCAAAAGATGAGGTTGCGGTGTGCAACCTCGCATCGATTGCGCTCAACAAATATGTTGATGCAGAAAATCAATCATTCAATCATCAACTCTTGTATGATGTCACCTACCATGCAACTGGTAATTTGAACCGAGTGATAGATGTGAATTTTTATCCCGTTCCTGAAGCTCGAAACTCCAATATGCGCCATCGCCCAATCGGGCTTGGTGTTCAAGGACTTGCAGACACGTTTGCTCTTCTCAAGATGCCTTTCGAAAGTCCAGAAGCACGGAAACTCAACAAAGAAATTTTTGAAACAATTTACTTTGCTGCTTGCACCGCTTCAAAAGATGGAGCAATTGCAGAAGGACCTTATTCGACTTTCAAAGGTTCTCCAGCGAGTCGAGGAGAATTACAATTCGACCTTTGGGGCATGAATGAGCACAGCGGACGATGGGATTGGACATCTTTGAAATCAGAGATCATTGAACACGGAATGCGCAATTCACTTCTCGTTGCTCCAATGCCAACCGCCTCGACTTCACAAATTCTCGGAAACAATGAATGCTTTGAAGCATTTACCTCGAATCTCTATGTTCGGCGAACACTTTCTGGTGAATTCATCGTTTTGAACAAGCACTTGGTTCGCGACCTCATTGAAGCAGGTCTTTGGGGACTTGAAATGAAAGATGAAATCCTTCGACATAAAGGTTCAATTCAGAATATTTCAGGAATTCCTGAATCGCTCAAAGAACTATACAAAACCACCTGGGAAATCAAGCAACGTCATGTATTGGACATGTCCGCTGACCGTGGTGCCTATGTCGACCAAAGCCAATCGCTCAACATTCACATGGTTGATGCAAATCCGGCTAAGGTTACTTCGATGCATTTCTATGGATGGAAGCAAGGACTCAAAACAGGAATGTATTATCTTCGAACAAAGGCTGCAGCAGATGCAATTCAATTTACTGTTGAAGCCAAAAAATCCGAGGACCAAACAGTGAGTGGATTAGCAGAACGTGCTGATGATATTTCAAGTCTTGAAGCAATTGCTTGCTCTCTCGACACTCCAGATGACTGCTTGAGTTGCGGTTCATGAGCAGTATTGTTCGGTTTGGTTGAAGTTTATACAGTCTCGAAGCATTTCTTCAATGCTCGGGGATTATAAGTCCTGCGAGTAAGGCCCTGAGTGCGTTTAATTCTTCACGCTTCTTTTCCTTACTCGTAGGCCCT
>JAACDG010000135.1 GCA_009937025.1 Methanobacteriota archaeon | reverse complement strand
GACAGACCTCAAGATTCCTCTCGAGGGAAATGGAATGAACGCTGTGTTGGACGACATTGACGCTTATCTTCGTACATGTGTTAAAACCAATCGGCCCGAATTTATGAATCCACTTGGGGGTGGAATCAATACTGCAGGACTCGCAGGAGAAATTATTGCTACTTTGACAAATACCTCGATGTATACCTATGAATTAGCTCCATTGGCTACACTTATCGAACAAAGTGTTTTGAATAGAATGGCTGAACTTGTTGGGTTCTGTGAAGGCGCTGGAACTTTGACAACAGGTGGCTCCAATGGCAACATGCTTGGAATGCTATGTGCTCGCCAAGTGATGGTACCTTCATCAACTCAAAGTGGAATTGATGGACGCTCGATGGTAGTCTACGTTTCAAGTGAAGCCCATTATTCTGTTCTGATGGCGGCAAACGTCATAGGAATCGGTCATCAGAATGTTGTCAAAGTCGCCTGCGACCAAGATGGAAGTATGCGCCCATCTGCTTTGGAGGATGAAATAGACCGTACTCGACGAGAAGGCCGAGTTCCATTTTGCGTTGTTTCGACTGCAGGGACAACGGTTCGAGGTTCATTTGATCCACTCAAAGAAATCGGTGATATTGCCCACGCCCAAGGCCTCTGGCATCACGTCGATGCAGCATGGGGTGGTTCTGCAATATTTTCCTCTAAACACAGTTCGCTGTTATCTGGAATAGAATTAGCCGACAGTGTCTGTTGGGATGCTCACAAAATGATGGGACTGCCACTTATCTGCAGTGCGTTCTTGGTCAAAGATTCAGAGATTCTGGCACGGGTTTGCGCACATGGAAATGTTGCTCATTATTTGTTCCATGAAGAGTCTCGAAATATTGATGCTGGAAGATACTCATTGCAATGTGGTCGACGAAATGATGCGTTAAAACTCTGGTTGGCGTGGCGAGAATGTGGTGATGCAGGCTGGGCTTCGCTTGTTGACCGCTATATGCGCCTTGCTGGTTATTTGGAAGACCGAATTTCTGCTCATGGGGATTTAGAAATGGTGTCTTCCCGAATGTGGACAAATGTGTGCTTTCGCTTTTCTCCAAAGAATTACGAAGGAGACCTCAATGATTTGAATTCCGAAGTACGGCGCAGAATGATGGAGAACGGTAATTTCATGGTCAGCCGTTCAAACATCGGTGATAATGTCATTTTCCGGGCTGTAATTTCTAATCCAAAAATCACTGAACAAACACTCGATGAATTACTTGCTGAAATTACTCTTTTATGCGGTGAAGTCCAGCGCGGATTACCGAGCAATAACACCTTTTCACCCCAGTAAAGTCGTTCATTGATGAAACGACCTTTTTTCAACCATAAGCAGGAGTTCAAATTATGGAAGAGGGTGAAGGGGTTCCACAACTTTGGGAGCGTATCTCCTCAAATGGGTATTTCTTGCCGTTGATTTTTCTTCTCGGTATTTTGGCTTCAATTTTTGAACCTGTGTTTCGCCTGCTTTCTGGAAAAGGAATCAGTGATGCTATTTGGCCCAATGCATATCGAACTCTTCTGTGGACTATGGGGTTGCGGAGCGACATTTTTTTATTCACTCTTTCAATGAGCATTTTACTTTTGTTAACTTTTCTTGTCCTTCAACGTCAACTCAAAGGAATTGAAAATCCACGGTGGGCAAATGCGATTGGAGTTTTTCTGATTGGATTTGTACTCGGTTATATCGGTCTCTTTTTTGCTCTTGACACCTATTACTTGCGGGGAGCGTTTCTCCTTCTTCCAACATTGTATGGCTTCATTTTGCTCTCTTTACTTTTGATGGTCGGAGGATTCCCCCACGTCCCGAGAGAACGCAAACCACTCCTGCTCACAAAGCATACGACACATATCATTGGAGTTTTCTTTGCTGCATGGTTGGTGATGCCGGGTATTCCTGCATTGATTGGAATCGCACCTTCACCTCCACCCGCCCCATCGATTGGCTACGGTGCAGAACCTGGGCCGTTTGAAACCTCATTGTCGATTCATCCGTATACGCTACCTCAAGAGGTAGAAGAAATCCGTGATGATGTTGAAAAAGACATTGTGTTTTCAGTTTATTTGACTCTTCCAATACTTCCAGACGATGTCCCAAATCAAACTCTACCTTTGGCTGTTTTATCCCATGGTTGGGGTTATCCAACATACGGTGAATACACCGATTGGATTGCTCATCTTTCAGCCAAAGGCATGGCTGTAGCATTCATACAATATCCCTCATACATCAATCCAGATATAGAAGATGGTTTTGATGCTGTTGACGAATATGGTGCATCTAATTGGCCCCATCACCTTTACCGTGCACAAGCGTTTCAAGCCGCATTTGATGAATTGGAGATGGTAGCACTTCTCGAAAACAGGTCAGCTGAAGTGGATGCTGTTCTTGGAAACCACACGATTGACCCATCACACCTTTGGCTGGGAGGACACAGTTTAGGCGGAGCATATGTGTTTTTGAGTTTGCATGAATCCTTGGAACGGCAATGGGGCAATGAAACACTCTTCATTGATATGGAATCACCTTGGACACGTCCGAACCACCCAGAATTACAGCCAAACATGTCCCGTTTGCCGAATTCGACAATGGTCCATATTGCGAAAGGGGTCGATGATATGACTGTCGACTCTTGTTACAGCGTCCATCATCAAGCGATGTTTTCTATGTTGCCACAAGAACATGTGTTGTTCATTGAATTGCAAAGTGATTTGTATGGATTCCCTCGTTTGGTTGGTTCACATTACCTTCCCACCGATTCAGTGCATGATACCCTTGCAGACTGGGGTGTTTATCGGAGAATCGATGCCCAAGCGGATTGGGTTGTAGCCAGAAGTCGTGGTGATGTGTTTACTGAATCTTGGGCTTATGAACATTTAATCGATTCTCCGTTGCTGACAAATATGGGGCAGTGGTCTGATGGAGAGGATGTACGCCCATTGCTTATTCATCACGAAGCACTCATCACCAATGATAACTTTTCATATTGCAAAACTTAAATTTCTGCAATGTAGTTCTTGATTGAGTTTAAGGGGCTGGTCTTCATCCCGATGTTATGAGCGATGATGCACCAGTTCGAACCGCATTGTATGATGAGCATGTGGCACTTGATGCAAATATTGTTGATTTTCATGGCTTTGAGTTGCCCATTTGGTATTCAAATATCAAGGCAGAACATCTAGCAACCCGTTCCAGTGCAGGACTCTTCGATGTCTCGCACATGGGTTCCTTCCGATTCACTGGAGTTGATGTAAAGTCTTGGCTGGAATCTCTGGCAACACAGAAAGTTACGGCAATTCAATCACCACGTTGCGCATACACTCACTTTCTCGACCATGATGGCCAGCTGATTGACGACATGATTTTCGCCGTCGTTTCCGATGAAGAAATCTTGGGGGTACCGAATGCTTCAATGATTCAAGTGATGTGGGATTGGTTTTCATCACATCTGCCCTCAGATGGTTCAGTTGGTCTCGAAAATTTATCGGATGAGACCTCAATTATGGCACTCCAAGGGCCTGAAGCAAAATCAATACTCTCTGCAGTGCTCGGTGAATCGAATCATGTTGCACGGTTCAAATGGCAACGTATTGAAGAAAACAGTCTTGGCATAGAAGGCTGGATTCAAGGTACAGGGTACACGGGTGAGGCAGGATATGAGATTTTTGTGCCGAACTCCCAAGCACCTCTTCTATGGCGCAATCTTATCGAAGCCGGTTCGATTCCAATCGGATTAGGTGCCCGAGACACGCTTCGATTGGAGAAGGGGTTCCTCTTGTCAGGTGTTGATTTTTGCTGGCCACCGTTGGCTGAAGACAAATCTGGAGAATTCTTGTGTAGAGATTCATGGGAGACAAATGTGCCCTTTGGACTCGACCTTGAACATGAGTTCATCGGTAAGCACCGAGTCATCAGCCACGATGACTCCGATGCACGATGGTGGGGTATTCGTTACCTCGAAAAGGGACCTTTGCCAAGACCGGGGAAAGAAGTTACTGCATTAGACGGCTCATCACTTGGAAAGTTGACCTCCGGTGCTCCAGCACCGAGTCTTGAGAATATCGGTATTGGCATTGGATATTTACACTCCGTCTCGGAGGGCGATGAGGTACTCATTGTAGCCAGTCCTCGTAAATCAGTGAGAGCTGTTGTTGTCCGCCCGCCTTTCATCTGAACGGTGAAGTAGTGGACTCAAAGCCTTGAGAAAGCGTGTTTTTTCGCGCTCTGAAGTCGCATCTAATCGAACGGTTTTATCTCGCAATTGGAGGAGTTCGGCGGCCAACATCGTGCCATTCCCCCACTCAACACTGCGACCGATGTCCTCGTTTTCAGCGACCTCACCCATCAAGCATCCAGCATTTACTACTGAAGGGACGCCGTTTGCTGCAGCATCAAACATTTTGACAGGAAGAGTACCTTGCAAAATATTTCCCCTGGCGGGTGAATAGAGTGCGAACATGACATCGATTCCTTGAATCATCTCGGGAAATTCACCTGCATCAAAACTTCCGGATATTTCAACATCCAAATTGTACTTTTTCTTTGCTGAAAAAAGTAATTTAGATACAGATTCAAAAGCCACTCCATCTCCTGCAATTCTGAGCGATGGCCTTTGTGATGCTTCAAGAGAAAGCACCGCTTCGAGAAGCAATTCAAACGATTCTATTTCACGAACCCTTCCCAGATAGCCAACACACCAATGTTCAGAAGTAGTTTTTTCGCTCATCGATTCGACGTCAGGACGATTTTCAATGACGGTCGATGAAGAGCCATTCTTCGATAAATATTCTCGGAACCCCAAATGGGTACTCTCTTCGGAAAGTTTTCCACTCGAAGTGATGATTGAATCGACATGTTTCAAACGACGTAACATCCTTTTTTCCATCAACATACTCAAAAATTTACGAAGTAAGGATTTTGGGGATGCCATCCGGACCCAAGTGTGCTGCAAATCATGCATATCAAAAATCAGTGGAATCTTGTATTTCTTCTTCAAAAAACAACCTGTAGCCAATGTGTCTGCGTCATGGCAATATACCAATTGAGGATGATTTGTTGCTAAACTGCGTGAAACAGTTTCGTTAAAACGACGAATTCCAAGTGCAGTTTTTATCATTCCACCATACGGACTTTTGCCGAGATGATATCGCATGATACGAACCCCTTCATGTGATTCACTCATGGGGTACTGTTCTTGGCGGTCATAGGCATGAATGGTGACTTCATGGCCGTCCTTGACCAACCAATTGGCATGACGCAAGACCCTCGGGTCAGGCGAGCAAGGATTTGTAACGACCATTGCAATACGCGCCATAACCATTCCATGATGAGGTAGAACATGAGGTATTCGGCTTTTCTTCACCATGTGCGTGAAGAGCGATAATTAAGGGCGGCTCGCGCTTGGTTTAAGCCACACCCCAGTGGCGTAAGTGATGATATGGTTGACCAATTGCCGAACTTAGGCCGTGAGGCCGAGATGCTAGCCGCTATGGGAATGTCATCTATTGAAGACTTGTTTGAAGATATTCCCGCCGAAGTTCGAATGACTGAAGCCTTACCTCTACCACCTCCACAATCGGAAGAAGAAATTCTTGCCGATGCTCGACGTTTGTTAGGTGCCAATGTTGCCTTAGGAGACCGAGTATCTTTTTTGGGTGCTGGATTGTATCGGAATTACGTTCCTGCTTCTGTCTTTCAATTGGTTACTCGTGGAGAGTTCCTCACCGCATATACACCCTATCAGCCTGAAGTGAGCCAAGGTATGCTCCAAGCGATGTGGGAATTCCAAACACTGATTTCTGAACTTGTTGGCCTCCCGGTGGCAAACCTCTCTTTGTATGATGGCTCGACTGCTGCGGCCGAGGCTTTGACCTGCAGTGTGCGTGTGCATAATCGGAAAGCGACACAAAAAGACACGGTCTATGTCTCTGAATTGACACCACCTGACCGTCTTTCTGTGATGTACAATTACTGCCAAGGTGCTGATATCACCATCAATCTTCTTCGACATCATTCCGATGGAACACTGGATTTGGATGCTGTTTCAGCTGCTGTGGGCTCATGTGGAGTTTATGTCGAGCAACCAAATCCACTTGGAATATTAGATGGCGGCCTTTCTGAACTCAAAGAAATACTTGGGGAAAATACTGCTCTCATTGTTGCAGTACAACCCGTTTCACTTGGATTGGTTGAAGCACCAGGGCATTATGGAGCAGACATTGTTGTCGGTGAAGGACAGCCACTTGGTAGCCCAATTACCGGAGGAGGTCCCATTTACGGAATCTTTGCTTGTTCCAAGGCGTACTTACGATTGATGCCAGGGCGTATTGTTGGTCGCAGTATCGATGTTGATGGGAAAGTTGCGTATTGTCTAACTCTGTCGACTCGAGAACAACATATTCGACGTCATCGTGCAACATCAAACATCTGTACCAATGAAACACTGATTGCATTGATGGGAGCAATGCACATGGCTTTGTTGGGCCCAGAAGGTCTTCATTCGCTTGCAGTACGAAACATGACTGCCTGCCTCTTAGCCAAACAAAAGTTAGGTGAAATTGGTAGCATTGCTTTACCACATTCAAACAATCATCACTTCAATGAATTTGTTATTGAATTGCCAGGTTCGAGTCAAGATTGTTTGGCTCACCTCGACACAGTTGGAATCGTCGGTGGATTTGACCTCTCTGCATGGTACCCTGAACGTAAAAACTGGCTTTTAGCGACATTTACAGACCAAACGAGTGCCAAACAAATCGAATTATTAGTCGCTCACCTTGCTGTCTGGGCATCTGCTCAAGGGGTGAGTGCATGAGTAACTTGTTCGAACACAAAGGGGCCAAAGGTCAGGGCTATTCGCAACCAGCACCTATTCTTCCGGAATCATCAATATCTCTTCCGCCAAGTTTGGCTCGTAAGAATCATGCTCGTTGGCCACGTTTGTCGGAACCTGAAATGGTTCGTCATTACACGTGGCTTTCTAAGCGTAATTTTGGTATTGATACTGGATTCTATCCACTTGGCTCATGCACAATGAAGCACAATCCTCGTGTCAATGAAGTGATTGCACAATTGCCAGGGATTGCTGATATCCATCCGCACCAACCCGAGCATCATATCCAGGGCCTCTTAGCCATCTTCCATGAAATGCAATACATGTTGGAAGTTTGTTCGGGTATGGACCAAGTGACCTTGCAACCAGTTGCAGGTGCACAAGGTGAATTTACAGCTGTACGATGTGTGCAGGAATACTTCCGCCTTCGAGGCGAATCTCAGCGAACCAAAGTGATTGTTCCTGATTCTGCTCATGGGACCAATCCTGCAAGTGCTGCAGTGTGTGGTTTCGAAATTGTTGAAATTCCAAGCCGAGAAGATGGGCGAATAGACCTTGATGCATTGAGGGCTGTTGCAGATGAAACGACTGCAGTCATGATGATCACCAATCCAAACACACTCGGATTATTTGAACCGGATATTGTCGAAGCATCGGCCATTGTCCACGATGTCGGTGGGCAGATGTATTACGATGGAGCGAATTTCAATGCGATTTTGGGAATTACTTCACCAGGTCTAATGGGCTTTGACGCAGTTCATTTCAATCTGCATAAAACCTTCAGTCAACCTCACGGTGGCGGCGGTCCGGGGTCTGGTCCGATTGGAGTCAAATCTCATCTTGCAGAATTCTTACCTGGGCCTTTGGTCAAGAAACGCCCGCCTCTGGGCGATGAGTCTCAAATGGCCATCGACGATATGTGGTATGGCTGGTACCAGCCGACCCGCAGCATCGGTAAGGTTCAGCAATGGCATGGCAATGCCGGTGCAGTCATACGGTGCTGGGCGTATTACCGACGATACGGTAGAGGTTTACGCACCATGTCGGAACACGCAGTACTCAACGCCAATTACCTCCGCCATGCAATTCACAAAGCCACGAAAGAGGCTGGTGTTGATTCGATGGTTCGTGATGGGGCAGAAGCCAAGGTGGCCAAGCATGAGTTCACGCTTTCATTACAACCTGCGAAAGAATCACATGGTATTTCAGCCATGGATGTTGCCAAAGGGCTTCTTGACAAAGGCTACATGGCGCCAACGGTTTATTTCCCATTGGTCGTTCCAGAATGCATGATGGTTGAACCGACAGAAACGGAGAGTAAGGAAACATTGGATACCTTTGCTACACACTTCGCAGAAGTGCTTCAAGTGGATGCAGAAACACTTCATGCAGCACCTATCACAACACCGGTTCGCCGAGTGGATGAAGTCTATGCTGCTCGAAACCTTTGTCTTCGCCATCCATATGATGATGAATAAGAAATGCGTATATAGCGCCATGCGGTGGCAGGAGCATGGATATCCGAAAGATGCGTAAATTTGGTTGGCGCAGCGTTCAGATTGAAACACGAGCATCGATGGCCCTTTTCCCAATGGCTTGGGGCTTTCTACCCCTCGGTTTTTGTTGCCTCATGTGGTTCACTGGTGCTTCTGACGAATTCATTCCATGGTTTGGTGCTGCAAGTATGCTGCTCATGCTTATGGGTGGACTTGCAGGTGTATCCAGCCGTGTTGGAACGCTCAACGCCTCAAAAGTTGGGGTAGCGTTAGTTTCGATTTGTTTTGGCGTTATGGTCTGGGCCTTGGTAGCACAAGATACGGTATCTGTTCCCTTTGGCCTCATCTATTCAGCAGCATCGATTTATCTTCTCGTGAAGGCCTTGGATTTCATCTTCAAGGATGGAGGCTATGTGTTTGAAATGAAGTGGGACGTCAAAGAAAAACTTCCCGTTGATGCCTTGATTGAATGGGATATAAAGTCGACACGTTTTTCTCAAACTTGTATGGCGATTAAGCGATTCGATGGCAATAGTTTTGTTCAAATCTATGGTTCTGTCCAAGGCGAATCCGTCTTTTTGAGATTTGATGTCTTTGGTTGTCAAACACGTGAACAGTTCAAACAGCTTGATTTCGGGATGGATTGGCCTGAATTTCGAATGGCAAATTTAACTCAAGAAGAGTAAGAGTTGGTCTAAAATTCCAATGGGTTTTGAGAGACATCTTGATGAACCACCCGCGCCGGCGTAGTAACATGGATGTCACCATATTACTGGGTTCCTCCTCGGACATGCCGGTTGCTGAAAAATGTACCAAAATTCTTGAACACTTCAACGTGAGTTACCAATTACGTGTGGCGAGCGCCCATCGTTCACCAAAATTTGTCGAAGAGATTGTCCAAAAGGCTGAGGCAGATGGGTGTCAAGTATTCGTCGCAATGGCCGGTTTAGCAGCAGCATTACCTGGTGCAGTAGCGGCTCTCACAACCAAGCCAGTCATCGGTGTTCCTTGTGGCGGCAAAGTTCCATTTGATTCACTTCTTTCCATTGCTCAATTACCACCTGGAGTTCCAGCAGCAACAGTCGGAGTCGACCGTGGAGATAATGCAGGTTATCTTGCAACCCAAATCCTCGCCCTCAAAAATCCTCAATACGAGGCAGCATTGAAACAGAATAAACTCGACCAAATCGAGAGAGTAAAGTCCCAAGACCGAGATGTCAATGGGGGACAGTGAAATGTTTGATTCGAATGAATTCATTCAAGAATCGATAGAGACACTCAAATCAACCATCGATGATATTGCAATTATTGCATGCTCTGGAGGCGTGGATTCGACTGTAGCCGCAGTTATCGCCAATCAAGCGGTTGGTAATTTGCTCCATTGCGTCTATGTGGATACTGGCTTCATGCGCAAAGGTGAAACCGAAGAAATCGAAGAACTCTTGGCAGCTCAAGGCATCAAAAATCTAGTTACAGTCAAGGCAGCAGACCGTTATTTTGAGGCACTCAAAGGAGTCACTGAGCCTGAGCAAAAGCGTAAAGTCATCGGGGAATTATTCATTCGAATTTTTGAAGATGAGCAAAAGAAATGTGGTGCAAAATATCTGGTTCAAGGAACCATTGCTCCTGATTGGATTGAATCTGGTGGCGGCGTTCGTGATACCATCAAATCTCATCACAATGTTGGGGGCCTACCTGAAGACATGACCTTGAGTATTGTTGAGCCACTCCGTGATCTGTACAAGGATGAAGTTCGTGAACTTGCTCGAACCCTTGAGATCAATGTCGCAGAACGTCAGCCCTTCCCTGGTCCTGGACTTGCAGTTCGTACCTTGGGTGATTTGACACCTGAGCGAGTTGCTGTTGTCCGTGAAGCCTGTGCAATTGTCGAAGAAGAATTTGAATTAGCAGCAGCAGAAGGAAAAATGGAAATTCCGTGGCAATATTTTGCAGCTCTTCTTCCCGTTCGCAGTGTCGGAGTCCATGGCGATGTTCGTGCCTATGGTGAAACGATTGTTGTGCGTGCTGTTCAGTCGATGGATGGAATGTCAGCTCGATATTCCGAGATACCTCATTCCATCTTACAAAAAATCAGTACTCGTATCACAAATACCGTCAAAGGTGCAGCGAATCGAGTGGTCTATGACATCACTCACAAGCCACCAGGTACGATTGAATGGGAATAATCACCCACCCGGTGAATTTACTTTCGAATACCATACTGGTGATGGGGCTCAAGTTCAATTGTAAAACGCAGATTGCGAATCAATACTCGTTTTTTGCTCAAAACTTTCGAGGTCCGGTTACAACGGAAGTATTCTCCAAGTTAAGGAGGTCTTCATCATCCTCTTCCTCATCAGAATCCGATTCGTCGCTGGAGTCATTGACGACATGAGACGTGGACTTTTTCTCAATGATTTTCTCATCAGGAGTTAAGCCCTTTTTAGATTCAAGTTTCGTAATCTGTTTTTGGAGCAATTCAAACTCGATTTCCAAATCGTCCATGACATCCCGAACTGCTTCTATTTTGTCATGGATACGAGAAGCGAGTTTCTTCATCTTACGCAGTACACGCTTCTCCGACATGATACTACCAAAGGCCTTGAGGTTATGAAGACTTATACGATATATATCTCACTAAAAACGCCGATTGAGGGGTTCGAACCCTCGACCTTGGGATTAACAGTCCCACGCTCCACCAGCTAAGCTAAATCGGCAAAGTGGCCGAAT
>JAACDG010000134.1 GCA_009937025.1 Methanobacteriota archaeon | reverse complement strand
TCAACAGTATCTCAAAGAGCATAGCCATTGGGCGCCTCCAAATCGCGAAAAAACATTCGATGAGGTAAAAAAACAACTTTTGAATGCTGAACGAGTTGTTGTCATAGGCGCTGCAGTTGAGGACGATGAAATAAAAATCTTTAATCAGCCCGGAGATGTATTTATTGCTGCGGATGGTGCAGTAGGTGCTGTAGAAAATTACGCTCAACTTGCTTGTGTTGTTTCTGACCTCGATGGCGGCACATATCTGGACATTGCAGCCTCCAAAGGCCAAACAATCGTCGTTCATGCCCATGGCGATAATCTCTTACAATGGCAACAAACACTTGCTCTTTGGGAACAGTACCCATCTGTTCCATCGCTTATTCTATCCCATCAAATCACTACCTCGGTTCCAGGAATGTACAATTTCGGCGGATTTACCGACGGAGACAGGGCTCTTTGCCTCGCCCTTTCATTGGGCGTGATGCCAGAAAAAATTCAATTGATAGGTTTTTCAATCAATCGAATCGGCCAATGGTCTGGTATCACAGATGCCGGAAAAAAACTCAAAAAGTTGAGATGGATGGAGCGAATTGTTTCAGAATTAAATTTTGGTCATTTTATTAAGAAATAAAACACACTCCTAAAAACAAAAAAGGATAATGAACTCCATGGATCGCAAAAAATTGAACTTACTCA
The DNA here is from genome assembly GCA_009937025.1 of Methanobacteriota archaeon. Classification (GTDB taxonomy): domain Archaea; phylum Thermoplasmatota; class Poseidoniia; order Poseidoniales; family Poseidoniaceae; genus MGIIa-L1. Next base: position 2,213 of record JAACDG010000134.1, on the reverse strand, counting down.
TGTGGCCTTTTGCCCTCATACTTCTCAATTCTCTTTGGGTTGGAATTTCAGATAACGCCGCACCACACGAGATCAACGACTTCGAACACGATATTGAAGAACGAACCATCACATTAGCTGGTGTTTTTGGCCAAGACAAACCAATGCCATCTGTATTCGAAGTTGAATTCAAAGGTCTCTCTGTTGACGAAGGGGCAGTTGAATGGAAAATCTTCGATAATAAGAATCAAATTGTAGCTCAATGGGCTGGAGATTTAAGCGATGAAGATGCTGGATGGGAGGGCGAATTGGAGCCGGGGACATACCGATTTCAAACGACCACCGATTCAGGCATCATTACAAAACAAATTCTGTATATTCAACCGTTTTCCTCCTATGCCTTTGAAGGCCACCTCGCTCTTTCAATGATGCTTTTTATCGTGGCATTTGCGGAAACATTTGTTCGCAAAAAAGGCGGCGAATACTTGGCCAAAAAGAATACATCGAAGGCCCAAGTTGCAGAAAAAGTACCCTTTTCCCAAAAGAAATCCGGCATGCCTGAATACGACGACCTTCCCCCCGATGACGACCCATGGAGAACGCCCAAAGGATTGTAAGAAGTTGAATGATTCATTGAACAGATTTCATACGAGAAGAATCGACCCATTCATCCCACCACTTTCCATTCAACTTTCACTTGCTCCCTGTAGAATATCAGTTGTTAAATGGATGGTTTTCTGGTTTTACCTTCCAACCAGTAGGGCCAACAGCATATACCGTGTTTTTCGTTTCGACATGAGCGGTTGCCCGTTCATCGAACGTGATTGAAGCAATGGAGGAACTTCGAATGGGCCCTTCACCTAGTTTTGGATGAGCGTATGCGTGACCACAAAGTCGACCATCTTGTATTTCTGCATCTCGAATAACAACTTCAGGTTTGATTTGAAGCGCACCTTCGGGCCCAACCAACGATTTTGCCAACTCATGGTAATTGATTTCAGCATCCATGCTTATTCCAAGTGAAGAAAATTCTTCCAATACCTCGTTTTCAGACAATGGAGCATCTCCCATTTGTGTGAGAATATCATAGTAATTTCGCGCTGAAATCGTTCCTGTCTTTTCAGAGTCAAACGTTTCGAAGGCTTGAATCAATTCATCAAGTTCAGAAGATTGTTGTTGAAGGAAATCTTGAACTTCGTTGGAATCAATATTCATCCGGCAAATCCTGCCCCATTCTACTTGGTCTTCAACATCTCCGTCGTCAAACAAGATCAAGAATGTGTGGTCTTCATTTTCCTTTGAAATTTTTCCTGGGTAAAAGGTGCCGTAGTTTTTCCAATCCACCAACACTTTGTCGCCGGAAGACAGTGGAGGTTTTGCGGGGCGGATTGTGCCTGGGGAGGTTCCAATCACGACTGCTGGTTTCGTTTCTACAGCCGTGTTTTTGGGTACTTCAACTCGGTAGGTGCCATCTGGATTGATGGCGACAACGGTACAACGATTCAGCCAACGAGCGTTCGTAGGACTGTGATATTCAACATGGTCGCCGATTTGGAAAGAAGGGGGTAGTTCGATGTCTTCAACGTGTAAAGCAGGTGCAGGAGGCGGACTCTTGAGGTCGAGAACGCCAAGTTGCTTCAATGCTTCAATGACGGCAGAAGTTACCGTAGATGCATCATTGTTGACGACAGTATTGTGAACGATATCTCCACTCATCACGGAGTCTTGTAGATTGAGTGTGGTTTCATGAGGTTGTTTTTGAGGGGCAGAATCGGTAGGCGGTGCAGGGATCCATTCGGTGCCCGTCCACATAAATTTTCCATCAGGGCTGTATGTGCCATCGGCCATGCTCATCAAAACTCCATCCTGTTCTTAATTGCTTTAGCGTATTTTTTTGGTCAATAGAAACGAACATCAAACCTTTTGAAAACAGAAGTATAAATGTTGATACGAAATATTGGGGGCATGGTCGAATCCTATCTGATTGTTGGTGCAAGCAGTGATATTGCGTTGCACCTCGCATCTCAACTTCTTGACAAGGGCCATTCACTCACCCTCCTAGCACGAGATTCTCAACGTGTTGAACATCTTGTCCATCAAGGAGCGAGTCATATTCATGGAGATGCACTGGACAAAGAATCTATTCAAAAGGCTGTAGAAACTGCCAATGAGAACGGTGGTGGAAAGATATCTGGTGTTGCACATTTGGTTGGCTCGCTGGTTTTGCGTCCGCC
>JAACDG010000018.1 GCA_009937025.1 Methanobacteriota archaeon | reverse complement strand
GTGTATTCCGAACAGGCGACTTAGGTAAATTATCCTCTGATGGATACCTTTCAATTACTGGACGTGTCAAGAGTCAATTTAAACTGGAAAACGGAAAATACGTCTCTCCTGCACCTCTAGAAGAGAACCTCAAACTCTCGCCATTGGTCGAACAGGCTGTCCTTGATGGACGTAATATGTTGAGAACGTTCCTTATCGTTCACCCGAATATGCATGCTCTCAAAGCTGCATTAACGGCTGCTGGCGTTGATGCTTCAGGCAGTGATGCTGATATTTGTGCTCGTGCTTCAACCAGCGATTGGCTGCTTGCTGAACTCAAAGAAAAGAACATGCCAGAACCAACTTGGAAAGGATATGAGCGAGCTGCAAGCCTCATTCTCGACCCTGTGGAGTGGACAACTGATAACGATATGTTGACGCCATCAATGAAGGTTAAGTTGCGAAATTTGTTGACTCATCACGATGAAGCGATCAAAGCAATTTGAAATTCTCCGCTAAATCAAGCCACCGTTGTGCATCAGAACGCATTGCTTGGGCTTTGAATGACTTGGTACGGCAAAGGGATTATATCCTGTCATGCAAAACTACCATTCAATGAAAGACAATTTGGCTGGTGTCTTTACGTCGTCCGAAACACGGACAAAGAAGTCACTTTACGGCTCACCTTTACTTCCAACGATTATGCAAAAACCAATTGGTGTTGGTTCCTTTGTTGGATTTCTTACCGGTATGGCGAATTCTCTTATTCTTTCTATACCTCTTCACTTTTCGTTACCTGCAGGAGTTCTCCTTGGAATAGTCGTATGCGTAGTGGCCTGTCCTGGAATGCGTAACGACTTAGCCCGGCACAAGCAAGCAAAACAAGAGAACCGCAAAGAATTACTCGCGCGAAAAGGAAGAAGAAATGCCTTTACCATGCATGAATAAAGTGGACAAACCTTGCTCAACTTCTCGAAGTATGAGGTATGGTGTTTATGAGGGGTTGACGAGGGCCGTGAAATGGGGAGAACATGCCACGCCAACTCATCAACATCGAAGGGGTCGACCGAAGTTTCGGCCCTGTTGACGTTTTGCTTGACATCAACCTCTTGGTTCAAGATGGAGACCGAATCGGAATCGTCGGCCATAACGGTGCTGGAAAGACAACACTGCTCAACACCATCAGTGAGCAATCACAAGATGTTGGAGAGATTGATTACGCACCGGGAATCCGTATTGCTTATCTCACTCAGATTCGAGATATTGATTCAAATTCTACCATTGAAGAGGAACTCAGTCGGAAAGGACGCCAATTTCAAGAGTTGGAAGAAGAGATCGCAGGAATCGAAGCACAGATGGCCGACCCAGCCTTTTACGAAGGTGATTGGGAAACAGTCATGGAACGCTATTCAGAACTTCAACAAACGCTTGGGGCAAGTGGAGGAGGCAATGTTGCCAATATCGCAAAAGCTACTCTTACACGACTTGGACTTGACAAGCATCCAATGGATATGGAAGTCAACAAACTCTCAGGTGGAGAAAAGGCAAAACTGGCTCTGGCTCGACAATTGGTTGGACTTGCTGGTGTTGATGTCATGTTCCTCGACGAGCCGACCAATCACTTGGACATCGAGACGACTGAATGGCTTGAAGGGTTTTTGAAAGATTTCAAAGGTGCTCAATTGATTGTCTCACACGACCGATATTTCCTCGACCAAGTGTGCACTCGTATTGTCGAAGTTGACAACCTACGTGCATGGCCTTGGAAGGGCAACTACAGCCAATTCTTACGTCAAAAAATCGCTACTGAAGCGGCATTAGGTGATATGATTCATACGGTCGAGAAGAAAATCGCTGCGACCACAGGGGCGCTCAAACAAATGAAGCGAGCGAACAAATACGACAAGTCGATTTCTGCAAAACAAAAAATGATTGAGCGAATGCAACAGGAACTCAAAGCACTCAGAGCGCGTGTTCCAAAGAAGCGGAAGCCATTGATTCTCAGTTTGGAGGCAACCGATAAGGCAAGCATGGATGTATTCCAACTCGATGGTGCAACCAAAGTCTATGAAGGACTTGAGCGACCAATTCTCAACAATCAAGATTTAGAAGTTCGAAAGGGCGACCGAATTGGTATTGTGGGCGGTAATGGACAAGGGAAAACCACCTTGCTGAAAATTATCAATGGTGATGAAAGACTTACCAGTGGCAAGCGAGATTTGGCACCAGGGTGTGAAATTGGTTATTTCCACCAAGACCACGCTACTCTTGATTTCAGCCTCTCTCCGGTAGAGCAAATTCAAAAACTTCGGCCCGACTTCCAATACGGCGATATCCGAGCAGCCTTAGGCCGATTCCAATTCTCTGGGGACCAAGTGACGACCAAACTGTCTCAACTTTCTGGTGGAGAACGAGCACGTGTTGCTTTACTCAAATTGTTACTTGAGGAGAATAACTTACTGTTGATGGACGAGCCAACCAACCACTTGGACATGGATTCGAAAGACACCTTGGAAGAAGCACTCAAAGGCTATGAAGGCTCATTGATTACCGTTTCACACGACCGATGGTTCCTCGACCAAGTGGTCAATCGCATTTGGGAATTGCAAGACGGTGTTGTTACTGTCTACTACGGAAATTACACCGATTACATTCGGGCAAAGAAGGGACTTCCACCTCTTGCTGAAGGTGAAATTTCCGATATTTGAGCCTCAACCACGAGGGGCTGATTTGATGAACCAACAGCCTGTGGCATCGGCATGGCCGATGAAGACCCTGTGTTTGAGACGACGACCGGCCCGGTCCGCGTCATCACCGCAGCCTCGCTTTTCGATGGTCACGATGCAGCCATCAACGTCATGCGGAGACTGATTCAATCCTCGGGCGCTGAAGTTATTCACTTGGGCCACGACCAATCGGCAAAAGCAGTGGTTGATTGTGCAGTACAGGAAGATGCACATGCGGTGGCTTTGACATCATACCAAGGCGGCCACGTTGAATATTTCACCTACATTCGACAATTGCTCGATGAGGCTGGATGCGAACATGTCCGAATCTTTGGAGGCGGTGGAGGAACCATCACACCTCCTGAAATCAGAACACTTCACCAATCTGGAATTTCTAAGATTTATTCTCCGGATGATGGTCGAACCATGGGCCTGATGGGAATGATTCACCACTTGATGGGCCTTGCAGCTGAAGTTGATTTGATTGACGATGCTCGTCTTGCATCGTTGGACGGGCCAGTAACTGCTGATGATATGGCGAAGGTCGGATTGCTGATGACGCTGTCTGAAAGTGCTGATGAGGCGACTTTCAAGGCTGCAGTTGAAACTGCACGTTCCTCGGACAAGGAGGTGCCTGTGATCGGTTTTACTGGGACGGGTGGGGCTGGAAAGTCAAGTCTTCTCGATGAATTGATGCTGCGTATTCAGCGTGATAATCCTGGCAAGAAAGTATGCTTGCTCTGTGTCGACCCGACTCGGAAGCGAACCGGTGGTGCACTGCTTGGTGACCGTATTCGAATGAATTCCCTCTCCAATAACGACCTGTTCATGCGCAGTCTTGCCAGTCGAGGTTCTGGTTCTGAGATCAGTGCCAATCTCGACCGAGCAATTGAGGTTGCAAAAGCGGTTGGCTTCGACATGATTTTCTGTGAAACCAGCGGTATTGGTCAAGGCAGCGATGCCATCACTTCGGTAGCTGACCATTCACTCTATGTTATGACCGCAGAGTTCGGTGCACATACCCAACTTGAGAAGATTGAGATGCTCGATGTCGCTGATATTGTTGTTCTCAACAAATACGAGAAGCGTGGCAGTGAAGATGCATTCCGAGCGATTCGCAAACAAGTTCGTCGAAACCGCAACATGTTCGACGTGGCTGATGAAGAGTTACCTGTTGTCGCTACAATCGCCAGCCAATTCGCTGACGGTGGTGTTGACCGATTGTGGTGTAAACTCTCTGCAATCGTTGGCTTTGAAGCCAGTGAACCTGTGGATGAAATGGGTGCTCGCAAGGGCGTTATTCCTCCTGAGCGCATCTATTACTTGTCTGAAATTGCTGCCGTGGTTCGTGAATACCATACGGCGAATGATGCGGTTGCCCAACAACTTCGATTGTGTCAACACCTTGAGACTGCGGCGAACCATGCATCTGAACGTGGAGCAAAAAATGTCGCTGCGGACCTAAAAACACAAGTTGATGAAATTCTTGAATCCATTGAATCGGCCCGAAAAGATTTGGTTGAGTTCCGTGAATTAGCGGAACAATACTCGAGTGGAGAGTTTACCTATCACGTTCGTGGCAAGCCGTTTACGGTCAAAACCACAACCGAATCCTTAGCGCATTCTGATATTCCTCGTGTTGCTCTCCCGACTTTTGCTGATGATGGTGAATTGTATTCCTTCATCAAGAAAGAGAACGCACCTGGACATTTCCCATACACTGCTGGCGTATTCCCATTCAAGCGAACCGATGAATTATCGGCTCGTATGTTTGCTGGGGAAGGTGAGGCAGAACGAACCAACCGCCGATTCCACTACTTGAGCCAAGGCCAAGACTACGTTCGATTGTCAACAGCATTTGACTCAGTTACCTTGTATGGACGAGACCCTGCTCGTAGACCTGACATTTGGGGCAAGGTCGGAAACTCTGGGGTTAGTATTGCTACGTGCGATGATGCAAAGCGATTGTATTCTGGGTTTGATTTGTGTGACCCGAATACTTCAGTCAGCATGACCATTAACGGACCTGCACCAATGATCTTGGCGTTCTTCCTCAACGCTGCTATCGACCAACAAGTTGAGGCGCATCTTGTCAAAGAAGGCAAAAAACTCGAACTGAAAGACACAGCATACAGAGGTGAATTGCCCGAAGGGCACAATGCGTTTGGACTTGCTACGGTTGGACGACGAGGTGATGAGATGGTCGATGCTGCAACCTACGGCGAGATCAAAGCACGAACACTGCAAACAGTTCGCGGAACCGTTCAAGCAGACATTCTCAAAGAAGACCAAGCACAGAACACCTGTATCTTCTCAACGCCTTTCGCACTCAAAATGATGGGCGATGTTCAGCAATACTACATTGACCATGGCGTGCGAAACCACTACTCAGTCTCCATTTCAGGCTACCATATTGCTGAAGCTGGAGCCAACCCGATTACCCAATTGGCACTGAC
>JAACDG010000133.1 GCA_009937025.1 Methanobacteriota archaeon | reverse complement strand
TTCAACAGGCAATTTCACATGAATGTCTTCCCTTCTCAGTATGAGCCGAGATATTTCTCGGACCACGGGCCAAAGAGGGTCATCCATGCGCATAAACCGTCGTAGAGGGCGGAAGTCTTGAAGGATACCGCTCCGAGGCCATGGTATGGGCATAGGTTACCGGGTGTTCATCCGGCCGATGATTCGAGTCCAAGATTCGGAAAAGGCTCATGCCCGGGCATTGCTCATGCTTCGCTTACTTTCTTCGAATCCAATTACCAGAAGTATGCTTTCACTCCTATATCGGCCTCGAAAAGAACTCTCAATCCACTGTTTCGGCCAAAATTATCATCATCCATTCGGTAATGCTGCTGGCCTCGATAAGCGTGCTGAAGCAATACGTGGGTGGGAGTCCATTGGCCTTTCATTCATCGAGATTGGAGGCGTTACTGAAAAAGAGCAAGAGGGTAACCCAAAACCTCGAATGTTTCGCTCAACATCTTCACGTGCCTTGGTAAATCGGATGGGGTTCAATAATCCAGGCTCACAAAAGGTTTCACTCAAATTGCAACAGCATATCGCCAAATTCGGTAATCCATCTGTCCCTTTATGGGCGAATTTGGGAAAATCAAAAACGACATCACTCGAAGATGCGCCAAAGGATTATGCTCAAACAATGGAACGTCTATGGGATTATTGCGATGTTTTTGTCATTAATGTGTCATCTCCAAACACCCCCAATCTCCGTGAGTTACAACATGACAAAGCGCTTGAATCAATCATCAAATCTTGTCAAAAAGTCAACAAAATCAAAGCATCTTCTTCGGATTCCGAAACCAAACCTTTGTTGATAAAAATCGCCCCTGACCTTTCCGATGAACAATTGGTTGCTGTTGTAAACACAGCCCGGAGTGCTGGTTGTAATGGGATTATTGCGACAAATACGACCGTTGAACGTCCGAAGACATTTTCCAAATCTGAAGGGAAAATATTTGCAGAGACTGGTGGATTGAGTGGCGCCCCACTTGCCAAACGTTCGACTGATATGATTCACCAAATATATTCAATGACCAATGGAGAATGGCCAATTGTTGGAGTTGGTGGAATTCAGTCTGCTGATGATGCTTGGGATAAGATTGGAGCAGGAGCAACCCTTTTACAAGCCTACAGCGGCTTTGTCTTTGAAGGCGCAGCACTCACACGGTCAATCATTCACGGTTTGGATAAAAAATTGAAGGAGAACGGTTACTCTTCGCTTCAAGAAGCAGTTGGTTTTGCTCATCGCTCAAAGAATGAATGAGGTGGAAGTATGTTTTCTCGGCGCACACGTATACTTCTTCTTGGGGCCGCGATTACTCTGGGGCTGTTGGGCGTTCTCTTGATTGAGGCGCCAGAACCTACTCGAACGGTGGACGAAGTAATGGGTGAGCCCTCGGAATACCTCGACCGAGAAATTGCAATCCGGGGCGAAATTGTAGATGGGAGCATCAATTCGACCGAACACGAATTTGAACTTCACGGTTCATCTCAAATCTTACGTATCGATTACATTGATGCATCGGTTTCGAATGGATTGGGCGATAATCGCACAGTATATGCTCAAGGAGTGCTGAAATACATCGATGGTGAATATGTTTTCGAAGCTCAGATTATCAAAACCTCTTGCCCTTCGAAATATGAAGAAGAAACGCAAACTGCCTAAATTACTTGAAACGAACCAAGGGTTGCGTTCAAATACAGTCGGTTACAGGACATGATGGGATAGGTGGGGAGCTAGGCGTACCCTGTACCACAAATCGTCTTCACGGTGGGCCGAACGCCTTTGGGCGGCGAAAGCGGCTCTTTGGTTTCTGCATGCGGACGTTGATGTCTCGCCCCCACATGACTCGGGTGCTGTGAACTGTTTCCGGAGGGAAACAGGAATTGGATAGCCGGGGGAATAGGTCAGGCCGGGAACGGAGCAGCCCTACTCGGAGCCATGGGTGCTGTGGGGTAACGGGATGGAGGAAGTGTGTGGGTTTAGCTGAGGAGAGCGCACGTCCACCATTGGAATTCCCACTTTTAAGGTATCAGTATGCTGCTCAATATCTATTCTCTTTATCATTTCATTCTGTGGTCATCTGCAGCTCGATTCGTTCTTTCAAGTTGGAAAATATTCTTTGTATTGAGCATTGGATGGGAATTGTTGGAACTCATTTTACCCTTCGAGTTCGCTGTTGAGGATTGGGGCAACAAATGTATGGACCTTCTTGTGAATACACTCGGTTTCTTTCTTGGTAGTCGATTGACATACCATGCGAATGTTGGTCAAATATCAAAAACCACATCACAGAACCAGCCAGGTCCTTGAAAATCCGGAACATCTTCCCATTGAGAAATAGCCATTTCATTCACTTGTAATTCTGTAAATTGCAGTTCATGACTCGTAACTGCTTTAATCTCGACCTCTCTTTCAATTTTTTCTGAATGAACCCATGAAACTTGTGCAGAAAGAATGACTTCATTCTCCTTCCAAGTCGTGGAAATCTGACAATCAATGAGCCATTGTTGATGAATTTCTGTGCGATATAGCACTTCCTCCAGCCATTGGATAAGGAGTACATCCCATTGCTTTTCATCGTTCACAAACGGAGCCGAAATTTGCCACTGAGCAGAATGCCGAACATGTGCATTAATCGTTTTTTGTGCCAAACTCGAGAGCAGGATGTTTTGCATCCCAAGTGTGGTTTCAGAAAACAATCGATTTGGGTTTGAAGAAAATGCACGTAATCCAATATCTGCAGTTGTTGGCCTTGGCCAAGCACTCATGAGAACACCTCAGCGCTTTGAAACTTGAAGGTTCCAAGACATTTCCCCGATTCGGTCAATTAAATCTTCTCGGCTCAAAACAAAAGATTCAGTTTGATGGGCACCCAAGATACATTCACACGCCGCATTCGCAAGAAGTGCAGTGTTTCGTACGGATAATTTTTTAGAAATCGCGACAGCAATGGCGACGGCTGCTGCATCAATAAGTCCAATCATTTGTCGTAAATCATCGAGGGTGCATGGTGCATGAACGACTTCTTCATCTTTCGAATAAATTGTCACTCCTGCTTCACCTGATAAGACCACCAAATGATCCCAACCATGTGTTTCAATCAAATGGTGTGCAGCATCGTTACCGGTAGGGACTCCAAGTCGAC
>JAACDG010000017.1 GCA_009937025.1 Methanobacteriota archaeon | reverse complement strand
CATGTCCGTCACCCTGGGGTAGTTTACCATCCAACTCCAATTTTGCATTAATCGCCGCTCGAGTTTTGACCTCAGCACCCGTACCTAACATCCTTTGTGGATACCAAATAAGAGCAATGAAGAGAGGTATAGAGATACTTCCTGTAAGAAGATGAGTGGTAAATGCGCCGATTCGTTCTGCGCCGCGTTCGGCTACGAAATGAGCCCCTGACCAAGCAGAGAGCGTTATCAATACACACCAAAGTGTGAGAAGACAACCCCAACCACGGAGGGAATGTTCAGCCATTTCCATTTCCATCAATCGAACATCTTCATGGACATGGTATTCTTCAACGTGGTAATCTCGTGTTTCTGCAACAGCTCGACCGAAATAATAGATGAAGAACATGACTACAAGAGTTGCCAAAGTCCCCTCCATCATTCCGCCAAGGTTGGCACCAATTGGGAAATTCATTTGCTGTTTATGGAAGAGTATTTGCGCAAGAACAGTGATGTTCCAAAAGAACAGTAAGGAGAGAGCGTGGATGCGCATAATGGGAAACAAGCGCCAAATTTGCATAGCAAACCATCCCCAAAAAACCAACGAAAGAAGCATTTGGAAATAGGCGAAACCATGTATCGAGTTCAAGCCAGTCAGGCCAATTTTACTTGCATCTCCCCCACTTAGAATTTCAGGAGAAACCGAGCCTAAAAGAAATGCCAATACGCCGATTCCAAGCGTAATCCAATACTCTTTTGTCCATGCTTGAAATGCTAATTTCGATTGGAATCTCAATTCAACTTGGAGTGTATCCAATGGTTTAGCAACTGCATGTATCTCTGAAAACTCAAAGAAGGGTTCAATATCTCGTAACCTGAATGGAAGAACGCGATGGTCCTCCTCGACCATTACAGCGACTTGTAATGGAGCAGAGACCTCTTCGCTCATGCCATACCGTAGCGGCTCTACCTTTGAGTTCTTTCGCCATACTATTCTCGTGAATATGAGAACTTGATAGGGGTGAGCGTTAAACGGTGAGGCTAAGTCGGCGGGTTAGAAGCCGAGATCGCATAGCCTGGTATTGCGCGCGACTGGAAATCGCGTGTCCTTGTGGCACGAGAGTTCAAATCTCTCTCTCGGCGCTTCACTTGAACAGGTTGTAAAGACGAGAGGTCATCGACCTTGATGAATTCGACTTCGTGTATACAACTTGGAAAGAGCCACCGGCGAGAATTGAACTCGCGACCTCCTCATTACCAATGAGGTGCTATACCGCTAAGCCACGGTGGCATTAAAGATGGCGACCAGCACATGGATTATAACCGCTTCGCGTGATACCCGAAGTCATCAAAAGGGCCTTTGTTGGAGACGTCACCCTCAAAGGCTATAAGGTGATTTTAACAAATATTGGTTTGGAGAAGGCAACTTCTCTGGATGGGATATTATGGAGCGAGAGCAAGAAAATAAATTGGAGATGCGTCAACGAGTACGCGATCTCCAGAGCCAAGTTGATGAATTAAAAGACCTTGTAAATACGCTTCTGAGCGTTATTTGTGAGGAACCCGATGGTGTGCACAGTGGTGCTGCGCCAACAATCCCGGGTCAACCTGCAAATAATTACTGCATGTGATTATCCTTTAATCACTGCAAGCGGGTTTAATCGAACGACGGGTCGAGCCAATCCCGCATTTTCAGTCAATTGAATCACATCGTCAACATCTTTGTATGCGTCGGGGGCTTCTTCGGACAAAACATTTGGTGTTGAAGCATGGACACGTATCCCTCTCTTTTCGAGTTCTAATTTCAATGCTTTACCATCGATGGTTTGCTTTGCCTTACTACGTGAAAGAGCTCGTCCAGCACCGTGGCAGGATGATCCAAAGGCTATATTTTGCCCATTTCGCGGGCCTGCCATCACCCATGAACCTGTCCCCATATCTCCCGGAATGAGAACCGGTTGGCCCTTTTTGTGAATTGAGTTGTGCATCTCTGGGCTGTCACCACTAAATGCACGTGTTGCACCTTTTCTGTGTACGCAACATGTACATCCTTTTCCATCGATTCGATGCACTTCAACTTTAGCAATGTTGTGTGCAACATCATACAATGTTTTGGCTCCTCCATCAACACCCATCTCCAATGTGAGAACTTCTCGCAAACGGTGTGCAAGAGCACTTCTGTTTGCAAAAGCAAAATTTGCAGCAGCATTCATCGCATCAAAATATGACTGTCCTTCCTTCGAGTGGAAGGGTGCTGAGGCCAATTGCCGGTCTGCGATTTCATATCCCCATTCCTCATCAATCCAGACATCACCTTGTTGTTTGTATCGACGTTCAAGACTTCGTACGTGGTCGCTGCATACTTGATGCCCCAAGCCACGAGAACCAGAATGAATCATCGCTACAAGTTGTCCATCATACAACCCCCATTACTCAGCAGTAGCGTGGTCGACAGTCTTCCCAACAGTTTGTAATTCCAAAAAATGGTTGCCACTGCCAAGTGTTCCTAATGCTCGAAGACCCCGTTCTTTGGCTCGTTGCGAAATTTCTCCATGTTCAGTATTCAATTTACCTTGAGATTCAAGATGTTTCAAATCTTCATCATATCCGAATCCTAATTCGACTGCAGCAGATGCGCCTCCGTGGATGAGGTTATCAAGGTCAGTCATTGAAATATCGAGACCACCTTTTCCTGATGCACCTGCCGGGATGCGACCAGCCAATCGTCCAGCAAGTTTCTTGAGATTGGGGATGTCTTTCTCAGTTGCATCGAGTGCCAGCATTCGAACACCACAATTGATGTCAAAACCCACACCACCGGGGGAGATTGCACCTCCTAAATCGCCATGTTCAGTATCTGTTGCAACAACGCCGCCAATGGGTAGACCGTATCCAAAATGCCAGTCAGCCATTCCCCATGCTTCACCGACAATTCCGGGGAGACTCGCCGCATTGATGAGTTGTTCCGGTCCTCTGTCATCAGCATGTTTCATGAGATGGTTTTGGTCGGTAACTAATCGTGCATCTACTTTCATTCTGCCATGGGCTTTGATTCGCATCGTACCGTCTCCTTCATCGGAGAGAAATCCACGCCAATCTTCGGCCACAGATGCGGGTCGAGTGATTCACCTTTGAGGATTGTTCTCGCTTTCGGGAAAAAAAGACCCATAGGTTTCAAGGTGTAGCGCTCGGTCGGCGAATTGTTACCTTGGGGCGGATGAGACATATGGGATTACCACCGATTAATTTGGCTGTATTCCAGAATGAAGGTTATGTTCGAAAACAATGCCGCATTACTGACCTTTGGTTTTGGACAACCGACACTTCACGTGATACGTGTGGGGATTCCACAGAAGATGAGTATACTTTCATCGGCGCTCCACTTATCGAAGGTTTTTCGATGAGAGGCAAAGAACTGAAAGACGCTATGCGTGAGGCTTTCTTGAACTTTTTTGAAAATGTTGAGCACACACGCGTTGAACCTTATCCTGTATTGGCAAGGTGGCGAGATGATATTCACCTCACCATTGCATCCATTGCTGACTTCCAGCCTCATGTCACATCAGGAGAAGTAGAACCTCCGGCAAATCCATTGACGATTTCCCAGCCTTGTATTCGCTTGACAGATGTCGATGCAGTTGGACGCTCAGGTCGGCATTTGACGACCTTTGAAATGATGGCACATCATGTCTTTAATCGTCCTGATGAAGGAAAAATGTACTATTGGATGGAAGAATGTGTGCAATATTGTCATGATTTGTTGACAAAAACATTCCGCATTCCACCTCAAGAAATCACCTATGTCGAAAACCCATGGTGTGGTGGAGGAAATGCAGGTGCTGCTGTCGAAGTCATCGTAGGCGGACTTGAATTGGCTACATTGGTTTTCATGAACTTGGAAGAGCATCCTGAAGGAGATATCGAATTGAAAGGAGATTTCTATCGAGAAATGCCTCTGCAAATTATTGACACAGGATATGGTTTAGAGCGTTTTTGTTGGGCAGCTGCAGGAACACCTACCATCTATGAAGCAATTTATCCAGAAACAGTATCATGGCTCAAAGAAATGGTAGGTTTTTCCTCGATAACTTCTCAATGGCCTGAACTCGATTTAGACTCACTGCTCGGAGAAATGAGCCGTCTCAATGGAATCATGAACATTGAACCTGGTGTTGATGCTGAAGAACTGCGTTCAACCTTTTTGAGGCGTTTATCTGAACGAGGAATCACCGTTACTCCTGAACAATTTTCAGCAGTGACTGAACCGCTCTCGAAAATTTATGCTATCCCCGATCATCTGCACGCATTGAGTAACATGCTTGGAGATGGTTTGGTTCCTTCGAATGCAAAAGCAGGATACTTGGCTCGAATGCTTGCCCGGCGAACCCTTCGATTACGTGATGATTTAGGGTTGAATGTGTCTCTCTCAGAACTGGCGGAACATCACATTACTGTGAATCTCGGTGGTCAATCGATGAAGCAAACTCATGACGGTCTACTTGGAATCCTTCAACTCGAAGAAGAACGCTACGGTGAAATGATTCGGAAAGGTGGTAATGTCATTACAACTCAATTCAAAGACTTACCACGAGATACTGAATCGATACCTGATGAAATCCTCTTTAATCTCAATGACTCTCACGGTTTAGCACCTGACATGGTCGTTACATTGGCAAAAGTGGCTGGTTGGAAAAATGTTCAAATTCGAACTGGCTTTGCTGCTGAAATGGCTGAACGCCATGCCCGAATTGCCAAACAAGCAGCCCAATCCGTGGAGGAAAAACCTCTGGTTGATGAAATTCCACAATTGCCAGCGACTGTCGCATTGTACTACGTGGATGTTCAACAGCGAGAATTTGATGCAAGTGTTCTTGCTTGTCTCCCACTTATTGGCGAAGAAATTCCGACTGGAGCGACTCATGGAATCCTTCTCGATAAATCTTGTTTTTACCCAGAAGGTGGAGGTCAAGAAGGCGATTATGGTCAACTGTCAACCGACTCAAATCATCATCGCGTACTCGACACCCGAAAAGTCGGTCAACATATCGTCCATTTAGTTGATGGACCTTTCGAAACAGGAGACTTGGTTCATGGGAGTATTGACTGGAATCGCCGTAAACAACTGATGGACCACCACACTGCAGTGCATATTGTGGGTGGTGCTGCTCGCCGGATTCTTGGCCCGCATATATATCAAGCCGGAGCAAATAAATCAGTAGAATCGGGCCGTCTTGACATCACTCATTTTAGTCGGCTGAACCGTGATGACTTGGATGCCATTGAATCACTAGCCAATGAAATTCTTGGTCAGGTTCAAAGAACTGAAAAAACGGAATTGAATCGAAAGGATGCCGATAAAAAGTACGGTTTCGACCTTTACCAAGGCGGCGCACCAAAAGGCAATTCTATTCGTATCCTTCGTATTGCAGACCATGATATTCAGGCTTGTGGGGGGACGCACCATGATGAGCCAGGCCAAATTGGCTCCATTCGAATTATACGTTCTGCTGCGGTTCAAGATGGTGTTGAACGATTGCATATTGTGGCTGGACAAGCTGCGCTCGATTATGCCCGTCAACAAGATGAATTGTTGAGAAAAGCCAGTGATACATTTGGTATACCTTCACATGAATTACCCAGTGCAACTGAACGATTTTATTCTGAATGGAAAGAACAGAGAAAGAAGATTGAGCAACTTGAAGCAGAAATTGTTCGCTT
>JAACDG010000132.1 GCA_009937025.1 Methanobacteriota archaeon | reverse complement strand
CTGGACCTGATTGCGATGGTCAAGTTTTGGTCTTACACGATTTACTCGGCATCACAATGGATTTCTCACCTCGTTTCCTGCGACGATACCTCAATTTGGCCGAAGAAATTGACGGTGCCATCAAAACCTATTGTGCCGATGTTCGTTCGGGAGATTTCCCGAATGATGAAGAGAGTTATACCTCGTAATCACAGCACTTGAGCGTAGACAAATACACTGCCTGCGAAAGCACCTAAATCGATCCCAATGGCATGCCATATGCCGTATCGGAACGGTGGCAAATGATAACGCCCCCAATCGGTGCTCACCCAGACCCATACCAGTAAAGCACCGTATCCACCACAAAAGATTGCGCCCCAACCTGAAAGCCAAATGACGGAGAAAAGCAACGCAAGTGATGAAAGTCCAAGGGTGTATTCTTTCCATCGTGAGCCTTCATCACCAACAAGGAACTTGTACAAGAGGGGAGACAATAGAATACTCATGAAAAGAGCACCATGTATCGGATTGGGCAAGGTGAGTTCTCCGATATGCGGCATGACCTTCCATTGCCAAAGTCCACCGACTAAGGCTCCAAAAAAGGCTGGGGCTAAGATGTGCTTCAATCCAGTTTCGATATCGAGCGCTCGTGTCAAAAATGGAGCTTTGACAGGGACCTCGAGATGCTCCTGTTCTGCCTCCATAGACCACCCAAGACGGGGGGTTGTTTGAGGGTTCGGGCTTGAAGGGTTGTGAAGGGGGATTCTCCGATGCCGATATAATCCCCCAATGCTTGGGTTCATCCATGTCGAAGGGTGAAATTGTCGCAGGTTGTTTGGCCCCTCACCCACCGCACTTGGTTTATGCAGAAAATCCTCCGCAAAATGAACCGATAGCAGAAGGCGGATGGGAACAGTTACGTTGGGGTTATGAACGCCTACGAGAATCACTTGCGGATGTCGAATACGATGCAATTGTTTTGCTCTCCCCACATTGGCAAACCTATGTCGGGACACACTTCTTAGGATTGCCTCAGTTCAAGAATCTCTCCGTTGACCCGGTATTCCCAAATTTGTTCCGTTATCATTACGACCTTGAAATCGATATTGATTTGTCTCGACAAATACACGACAGAGCGGCTGAAGCAGGCTTAGCGGTCAAGATGATGGAAAATCCGGATTTCCGTGTTGATTATGGAACGATAACGACTGGACATATGTTCAATCCTGCATGGGACAAGCCTTTGGTAGTCATCTCGAGTAATCGTTCTCGAGACTATTATTCAGTTGAAGTGATGCAAGAAATGATGATTGAATTAGGTCGTGTCACCCGTGAAGCAATTTTGGCAAGTGGAAAGAAAGTCGTCGTTTTGGCAAGCAATTCACTTTCTCATCGCCATTTCACTACCGAATCTGCAATACCTGAAGACATGAGTAAGGAACATATCACCAGCCATGCTATGCATCTTTGGGATATGCGAATGATTGAATATTTCCGCTCTGGTCAAGCACAAAGAATCCTTGATGAAATGCCAGAATTTACTGAACAAGCCATTGCTGGAAGTGATGGTGGAGGACTTTCATGGTTGCTTTCTACCCTCGACATCCCAACCTATCCAGGCATCCTTCATGGCTATGGAACAATCATTGGTACTGGCAATGCAATTGTCGAATGGCCTGCACGAAACCACAAGGAAGTGAGTGAATGAGTAACGGAAAACTGATTGGCTCGTATATCGTTCCAGTTCATCCACATACCGTTTTGGCCCCCGAAAAAAATGAAGGTTGGGGCCGTTTACGTGAAGCCTTTGATACCGCTGCACAACGCATCAAAGACAGTGAGGCAGACCTTCTCATCATCTATTCGACCACTTGGCCAAGCATCATTGGACACCAAATCATTGCCGACCCAAATCCGGAATGGGTCATGGTCGACCATGACTTTCACGATTTAGGGTCGATTCCATATTCTTTCAATATCGATGAGAAATTTGCTCATGCTTGGAACGATGCTAACGAAAAGCGTGGCCTCAAAAGTCGAACTGTAGCCTACCATGGATTCCCAATTGATGTTGGCTCCGTTGTCGCCTTGAAACTCTTGAATCCTGATAACGCCATTCCTGCAGTCATCGTTTCATCCAATGTGTATGCAAATCGCTCTGAAACAACTGTTCTGGCAAAAGCATGTATGGATGTGGTTAAAGCAACGGGTCGAAAGGCAGTTGCCGTCACTGCAATGTCCCTTTCAAATCGGATGTTCACCACTCCGATTGAACCGAAAGACGACCGCATTCACTCACTCAAAGACGATGAATGGAATCGGAAAATCCTCGAATTCCTCGGTGAAGGAAGACTTGAGGATGTCGGACAACTCTCTCGCACGATTCATCAACAAATCCGCGTAAACAAAGTGGTTGCATTCAAACCAATGTGGTGGCTTTCTGGAATGAATCAAAATAGAAATGATTTGACTGGCGAAGTTCTTGCCTATGAAGCGCTTCATGGTGCTGGAGGTGCAGTTGTACACCTCGATCCTACTCCTTCAGGAACGGGGGATAAAGAATACGATGAAGATGATGTCGAGTATTT
>JAACDG010000131.1 GCA_009937025.1 Methanobacteriota archaeon | reverse complement strand
CAAAGCGATTGAGGTAGCCTTCCCTGTACTATACCATTCATCCCAATCCATGTCTAAAAATTGACCGTATTCACGACCACCATTTATTTCTTCCAATTCGGTGGTTTCTTCCATTTTCTCACCATCGTTTGAAGCCGCAATAGTCATGTCTGTAAGTCCAAAAGAAACATTCATCGACATATCTGGAAGTTCATAGTCAAAGAAATCCGCATATTCTCTTTCATCCGCCGTATATTCCACCTCAGCAGACATGCTTGCCCAATCTGAATTTAATGACAATTGAATCAAAATACAAGAGAGTAGAAGAAGAATTAGTGAGCTGGCCAAAGGTCCAGTCCGAGGTCCTTGCACATCTTCTCTGCTCATGATTAGCACGAGTGGCTAATAATGGATAAACCATTTCCCGTCATCACTGTAAAAACTTCGCATGGTTAGCGTCTGTATCGACCGACTGAATCTCTTTTGTATCGGGGAATAAAATGCAAAGGGGTTTCGGATAACCTCTTCGGATTTCACTCAGATATAGGAATGTGCATTGTATTATTCCAAATCGTTTCGAGTAATCTTATTCGTAATATCTCCCGAAATCGCGCTGTCTTGGATATTGTATGTAATGTTTTGAACGATAGGAGTATTCTTTTCTGCTTCTGCTAGTTTGGCTTCCAACTCTTCTTTTTCCTGCTGAGCGACTGCCAACTCATGTTGCTTTTGAGCAAGTGCTGCTTCAGACATTTGCTTTTGGGCAGCTTCACTTTGCAGTTGTTGAGTTAATTGGGCTTGATTAGCCAACAATTGGCGTAATCTTTGTGCTTCAATTTGCGCTTGCCTACTCTGATGTTCTAATTCCCTTTCACGCGATGAAGCCTGAGACTTTGGAACAGATTGTTGTTGAACTGGTATCAATGGTTGGGATTGTGAATAGAACGTTTGTTGTTGTTTCGGACTTCGAACCTTACGGACTACGAAGACTACTACGCCAATCATAACGATCATTCCTAAACATCCAAATGCTGCAGAACCCGAATCGCTTTCACTTCCTGCTGCATCTTCTTGGCCAGCAATGCATTCTCCATCATCTTCTATGTTCACAGGGAGACTGTCTGAATCAAGGCTGTTTGAACCGCATCTGTCTTCATCAGAATCAGACCAATTATCTCCGTCATCATCTTCGTCAGCATTGTCACCAACACCGTCTCCATCAGTATCTGTGTCTTCACCATAGTCCATTGGGAATGCGTCATCGGGATTCACGAACCCGTCACCGTCTATATCATCGTCAAGAGTGTCACATGTTCCTTCTCCATCAGTGTCAGTAGGCCAGTCCGAATCATCAAGTGGGTCGCTGCCACAAATTATCTCATCGTAATCCGACCAGTAATCATTATCGTCATCAAAGTCTTCAACCAATTGAGGGTCAGATGTTGATGTTCCAGACAATGAATCAGGATTTCCGTCACCGTCTGTGTCCTTGGATGCAGAGCGGTCATATGGGAAATCATCAATTCCGTCGAATACGCCGTCATCATCGGAATCGCTCGGACAACCCATGTAATCAACCGCTGCCCCGACAGGTGTGTTTGAGCATTCATCCTCAAAATCAAGTATTTCATCGCCGTCTGAATCTTGTAAATCTTCAAATGAGCACCCTCTCGAATTCAACGCATTAAAATCTTCAGGAGTGTTTGTACAATCATCATCAGAGTTACTTACGCCATCGTTATCGTCATCCAACTGCTCATCAGCACATCCTTCATTATCAACAGTCCACCAAGAATAAGTCGATGGACACAAATCCATATCATCAGTAACACCATCTTCATCTCTATCGATTTGGCTTGAAGAACAACCCACATACCACCAATCATAATCTATTTCTTCACCCTCTGGAGTATTCGGGCATTCATCGTCGGCGTCTAAAATACCGTCGCCATCTTCATCACCAAATCCACCAATGGTAAATTTCCAGGTAGAGGCTGCATTCTTCCATGTTTCATTTCCATCGCCATCGCCATCACCAGATACAACTAGCGTGGGTGTTGCAGACCAGTTGTATTCCGCATACAATTTCCACTCATTCTGCTCAGAGTT
>JAACDG010000130.1 GCA_009937025.1 Methanobacteriota archaeon | reverse complement strand
TTTTTGGTTCAGTGTTTTCCCATAGGGAAGATGAATTTTGACCCGCCATAATAGGAAACTTAGCCCTAAACCCTATAAAATATCCACCGGACAAAAATCTATCATGTTGAATTCAACCAAGTACAGTGACACGGTTCGCCTCATTCAGCATTGCTGAATGCAAGACAAAACGTAAATGTTCAGCAAGCGATTGATTTGAGAACCAAATCAATCAGCACATGAGTGTTGAATAAGTATCGATAGTAAACACTCGTGCGAGTGAAACATTCGCAGTGAAATGTATCAGTTTCAATCAGCATTGCTGAATGCAAGACAAAACGTAAATGTTCAGCAAGCGATTGATTTGAGAACCAAATCAATCAGCACCGAAGAACTGACGGATCATTGGATGCATTTCCATTGCCTGTTCTTTCTGAATCTGCTCATAGGTTCTCAAAATGATACCTACGGCAAGTAACAGACCGGTTCCTGTAGCATTTCCTACAGTACCCAGTAAGTCCGCACCCGCAGCCAGTAAACCGACGAAGGCACCCGAAAAGTAGGTGACCGGAGGAATGTAGTTTTCGAGAATCTTTTCCAAGATTTTCGGGTTCTTTCGGAATCCAGGAATTTGCATTCCGGTTCGCTCGATTTGCTTCGCAACGTCTTTGGTACCCATGTTGGTTGTATCAATCCAAAACTTTGCGAAAACCATTGAACCTACTGTCATCAAAATGACATAGAAAACCACGTGGACCATCATTTGCGTGAGACTATGTCCAAAGACGTCACCCTGCTGATTCAGCAGCGGGACAAGCCAGTCATTGACACCATTGACCATACTCGCATACCACGCGAAACCTCCCGAAGCCGTCGTCTGACCGGCCTCATACGTCCCGATATACTGCGACGCACTCAACCAACCTTGGCGACCAAGAATTGGAGTCTGAGAGAGCGTTGGATGGCTCCAAAACAAGAGAGAAAACATGTTGATGTTCGCAAGCAAAGCAGCCATCAAAATAACTGGAATGTTGGACGCATAGACCAAACGTATCGGGTATTTTCCACGGTGTCCACGAACCTTTCCGTGAGTCAACGGCAATTCGAGTTTACTCGATTCAGCATAGGCAACCACGAGGAACACCACGACGGAAGAAAACAATGCCGCGACAGGATTGACGTGCGTCAGTAAGATCTGTTCAAATCCATTACTTGAAATCATTTCAGCATTCGTTGCTTCCCGGAACATGTAAAATATCATCGGTAATGTTCCCGATGGTGGATTCTGAAGGGAGTAAGGAACTCCAGAAGTTGCTGGGAGTGGCGAGAGGGTTCCAACGAAAGTTGATTGGGCAACACCTGCGGCAATGAACAAGGAAATACCTGAACCAATACCCCATTTACTGACCAATTCATCCAATAGGAATACCAGGTATGAACCAGCAAAGAGTTGAGCTACAATAACGAAGTTTGCCCAGCCTAGACCGTAGGAGTCGATTAAGAATTCTTGAGGGTCAAGGAAACCATAGGTTTGAGGAATGGATTCAATTGGAATCATAATGAGAACCAAAAGTTTCTGAACACCTTGATACATTGCTTTGTCTTCAGAGTCGCTCAAATCCAAACGAATAATCTTAGCACCAGCGAACAATTGCATGATAATGGACCCGGTAACAATTGGACCAATACCCAAGTGCATGATTGTTCCAGAAGCACCAGCCATAATCGAACGGAATCCACTGAACAAGTCAAGTGCTTGTCCTGAAAGACCATACAGCATGACGTTGGTCATAGCGAAGTAGATAATGAGAACGAATGTTGTTGTCCACATCTTTTCATTGAATCGAACGTGGCGTTCAGGCTTGGTGATTGTAGGGTATACGTCAACGAATTTTCGAAGAGCGTAGAGACGACTGCTATTATCTCCACTCCACATGAAACATACGAGAATTGCTGCAGCACCAAAACCAAGCAGACAGACACCTACAAGGAAGAAGCCGACGCCTTCGTCATAACCGCCCCAAGCAGATGGACGGACATACCAAGCGGCTACACCAAGCATTGCGAGCCATCCCAGTAACTTACCGTATCGGCCAACTACTGGCATGGATTTGAGACCTTCGGGCATGTCGATTTTCAAACATGCAATCAAATATCCAACATAGATAATGGAGAATACAAGACCAAATATTGCTGCTTGACCGCCAGCAGTATCGGACCCTGCTTGCAAATCGTCAGAAACCCAATAGACGAGAAGGCCCCAATAGAGAAGTCCTGAAAGGGCTACTGCTATTGGCATTTTCTTATGTTTCATCGTTATTCCTCCTTATGCGATTTGAGAATCACTCTTCTTCCCATTGGTCATCGTCGCCACCAACGATGCTTCCACCGGCGGCTTCAATTTTTTCAACTGCCTTTGCACTTGCTTCTTGAACAATTACTTTGAGAGCAGAGTTGATTCGTCCGCTACCGAGAATCTTATCGATTCCCATTTCGGTCAAATTGATAGTGTCACTGCCTTTTGCCATGTCTTCGAGTTGACTGACGTTAACGGTGACATAAACGGTGCGAAGTGTTGGATGACGGTTGAAACCATGCATACCCCAATGGTTTGGCATATACTTGATTCGGGTCATGACACGGTGCTTGTTAATACCTGCATTTCCACGTCCACCACGCTTTCCAGCACCACGGCCAGCTTTCTTGCCACGTCCATGGTATCGGTTTCTTCCACGATGTTTGTTTGCTTTTGTACCCATTATCTCACCTCAAATCATACGCTCGACGAGCGCACCAATTTCACTTCCTCGGGACCCGAGTGCTCCGCCGACAACGAAAGAGCGTTTAATTCCGCCCCAGCCTTTAGGGCCACGGGGTGGATGAAGTCGGAAAACTCGCTTCAAGTCAGGAACTGCCTTGACCGTAGTTTCATCAGCTGCAATTGCCTTAGCGAAAGCACTGATGTCAGCATAATCTGTATGTTCAGCGACAAGAGCATCTGTCAATGGAGCGTCTCCGACCATTCGGCCACGACCTGCGAGCATTTTCTCAACAAGTTCTGGAGTTGCTTCTCCCCAAGTGATGTAATCCTTTGCCTTTTGAAGCATTCCACGGTATTGTTCATTCTCTGGAATGATGACTGCGTGGTTAACTTTCGTCAAGTTCATGTGCAACATCGTATCTTTGATACGGCGTTCTACTCCAACGTTACTTCGTGCTCGTACAACAATCCAACTCATTCAAGTAGCCTCCCTTTGTGAATAAACAATCGCTCTTTAGCTTCGTCTGAAACACGAGTAGTGTTCATGTTCTGAAGAGCGTTGAATGTAGCACCAGCGTAGTTGATGGTGGTTCGAGTTTGGCCTTTGGTTCGAGAAAGAACGTCAGACACACCTGCAAGGTCGAGAACACGCTTACCGGTTTCACCGATAACCAAGCCCTTACCTTTTGCAGCAGGCATCAAAGTTACTCGAGTTGAAGCAGCACGACCATGAGTCTTGAATGGAATCGAAGTTCCAGGTCCTGCGGACGATTCCCAAGAACCGTTTCCACGTTGAACCGCAATCAAGTTGAGTTTGGCAGCAATGATTGCCTTTCGAATAGCAGCAGCGACTTCCTTTGCCTTTGCCATCCCAAGACCAACATAGCCATCACGATTACCGACACATGCCATGACATTGAATCGAACACGTCGTCCACTGTCAGTCATACGCTGAACCATGTTGACCTTGATGACATCGTCTTCGAGGTTTGGAATCAGTGCATCGATAATTTCGACTTCACGGATTGGAAGCCCAGTTGCCATTGCTTGTTCATAGGTCAAGACTTTACCAGCCATGACCATTTGACCCAATCGAGTCTTTGGAACCCACTTGCGAAGACCAGACATAGGGTCATCTTGCTTACGACGACGTGGACGGCCACTCGGGGATTCTTCAACTTCTTCAGGTGCAAGAGCTTGCATAAGCCCTGGTGCCATTTGTACGATTTCTTCTTCTGTCATCAGTAAGCCCCCTCGATGTTTGATTTGGTTGATTCAACGGCTGCGGCAATATCGTCACTGATGTGAGCGCCGGTAATTCGGCCTTCATCAGGTAAGATATCCTCGCCATGAGGAATTTCAAGTCCTGCGTCAACCATGCCCTTGAGGGCAGAGAAAACACGGTTTCCTGGAGTACTTGCCGCAAGTCCGATCTCGAGCACTGCATTTTCTGCACCTTGAGCAACAGCAGCCTTGCTCATTGCATACCCTACAAGGTAGGATGCAGGGACTGATTTCTTAGAGAAGTCATTCGGCCAGCCGTATTTCTTGGAAAGATCAGAACCAGTTACAGTAAGTGTGACAAGGTCGCCAGATGCGGCCCAATCAACGAGTTGACAGGTTGTTCGAGTGTTTGAAACACGGACGACAGCACGAGGCTTACGACCGGTAAGGAGTTTCAATCGGCGACGGTAGTCGGTTAGACCAGCCTTACGACGACGGAAAACTGAGCGACGACGAGTTCCTCGCATCACTGTTCACCTCCTTTGAATTCTACACCTTCAATGGTCATCTGAGAGCGCATGTGAGCGATGGAACGGTATGAACCACCCTTGGCTTTGAGATAATATCGGCGGTATTGCGATGGTTGGATAGTCTCATCTTCTCGCATTTCCTTGAGGACACGGCGTTGTGAGCGAATGGTTCGCATCCAACGGTTCTTACGAGGATTACGAGCATTGGCAGTACCAGCTCGCTTTCCTTGACCCTTACGGCGTCCCTTGCGCTTTTGTTCGATACGAGCACGAGCACGGACACGGGAAGTTCCCTTGATTGGCTTTGCTTTGATCCAACCTTCTTCGATAAATTCTCGAATATCGTCGGTTTGAACAGCAGATGAAACTTGGTCAAGATATGCTGGATTAATCCAAACACGGTGCACACCGCACTTGAGTAGTTTAGCAGCAAGACGCTTTTGATTTGTAATTTGCATCAAATATCCCTCCTTCGGTTAAGGACACGAATACCGAGTTCATCGGCTCGTGAATAAATGTGCTCTCGCTTTCGACCACCAACACTTCGACCGACGCGTGCTGCTTCGGTTTCAGGGTCAATGGCTTCGAGGTCTGTGGTGTTTTGAACCATGACTTCACGGAATCCAGAGGAATGAAGTCCTCGAGCTGCCGAAACCTTACCATGACCAACACGGACAAGAGAACTGCGGTATTTGTAATTGCGTCGTTGTTTGCTGTCCATACCGTGAGGTGCTCTCCATCCTGAGCGTGAAAGACGCTTGTAACGGAACCATTCTGTTCGGCGGAATGAAGGTGTTTTCTTCTTTTGTTCTGAACGAAGGGCTAGAGCAGCCTTTGTTTCTTCGTCAAGAACAGGCTTTTGCTTAGCAACGTGTCCTTCAACAACATTTTCGTCCCAATCCCCATCATCATCCCAATCTTCATCGGAGTCCGAAGATGTGTCTTCAGGTGCTGCACTGAATTCTTCCAATCGAGCAATAAGGTCTGCTTTCTTACCAGAAACTGGCAAGTCTGCTTCCTTAAGAAGTTCTTTGAGTTCTGCAACAGTCATTTTTGTATAATCTTCTGCCATTCATATCACTCCTTATTGATGAGGTATATTCCATCTTGGAATACACGGCGATCTCGGTTTTTGACCGTAGCGCACTTTTCGATGTTCGCAGCTGTTTGGCCAACAAGTTCCTTGTCCATGCCAGATACAACAACTTCGACCTTGTTGCTGATTTTGACATCAACACCAGAGAGAATTTCTGCATTACGAGGAACACGTTCTCCAAAGTAGTTGTTCACGACAAAGACATTTCCTTTCACAGCCAAAGTCATTGGGAAGTGAGAGTAGAAGGCTTTCAAGTTGTAAGTGAAACCGTTTGTAACGCCCTTGACCATGTTGTTCAAGTGAGCATTCCATGTTCCTGCAAGGGCACGTTGTTTGCGACGAGGCATGTCGACACGGACAATCAAGCCACTGCCATCTTGCAGCAACTGTAGGAACGTGCTTGTGAATTCTCGAGACCAGGACCCCTTTGGGCCGGTAATTGTGACGACGCCATCTTCACTGATTGAGGCAGATACGCCTTCAGGGATGGTTACGATGTGTTCGATTCTGTCGAGTTTTACCATATTATTCACCTCAATATACGTAAGCGAGTAGCTTACCACCTATACGGGCATCTTTAGCATCATAGTGATGCATTATGCCGGAGTTCGTTGTGAGAATCAAAAGACCAAAATCTTGAGCAGGCAAATAGCGTGTCTCCCATTGGTCGTATTCTTGTCGGCGAATACTGTGTCGTGGCTTTACTGTGCCACAACGGTTGATTGCGCCGCGTAGTTCAACCAAGTATGTTCCTCCACGACCGTTTTCAGTTCGGTCAATAGAGCCTACATAGCCTGATTTTTGCATGATTTCAAGAACGTTACCAAGCAGTTTCGAAGCTGGGGCAAGTTCGACATTGAACTTTCCTGCTTGCTCTGCGTTGTACATCTTGATGAGTGCGTCGTTGAGTGGATCAAATTGCATATCTTTCTCCTCCTTAATTCATTTTCTT
>JAACDG010000129.1 GCA_009937025.1 Methanobacteriota archaeon | reverse complement strand
GTGTTCAAATGAATGCTTGAGGGCTTGCTATGGCCCCGTCTGCTTGGACGTATGAGCAGAAAGGGTACTGTTGCGACTGGCCCATTGAGGGCCCCATTCTTGAGACAAGAATGAATCATACAGAAAACCAATAAGCGGCCCTTCGTATTTGATATCATGAAGGAACTTGGAGCTTGTCCCCGTTGCGGTTGTAAAAAAATCAACTCGCTAGAATTATACTATCATCGAGAAGAAATCTGCGACAAATGTGGATTTTGTGATACCTATAAATTACGTGGTGCACAAAATGTAAAGACAAATTTCATTGCTGGCATTATTATCGCCACAATCTGTTCTGTCGCAGCATTATTATATCTTTTCTTTTTGTAATTTTGTGAATCTTTGGGCCCTTAGTTGGCTCTTTACAACGGTAGCGAGTGTACTAGGGGGCTGAACACCCATTGTACTCTTCCATAATGTCTTGAGGGGTTTGCAAGACTCCTCGCGATTTCATGGGAATGATATGTCGGGTGTCTGTATCAACCCTTGAGATGCGGTGTGAAATTACATTCAAGATTCAAAGGCATCTGCTCATACCCTTGTGA
Source organism: Methanobacteriota archaeon (assembly GCA_009937025.1). Classification (GTDB taxonomy): domain Archaea; phylum Thermoplasmatota; class Poseidoniia; order Poseidoniales; family Poseidoniaceae; genus MGIIa-L1. Next base: position 8,502 of record JAACDG010000129.1, on the reverse strand, counting down.
AGAAACCGAATTCAATTATTTGATTATCAAATTCGTTTCTGAGACGCCTGCTTGACCGTATAAATCTCCTTAAAGATAGAATCAACTTATTCTTTTGGAATAATCAACTCAGCCAATTGTATCAGTAGTCTGATATTTTGAACTAAAACCTCTGAATTACGAATAAATCCTCGCACACGAGTGGCTTTGACAGAATCAGCAGAAACTTCCACCTTCTTTAGGACATTATTTGCCTCTAAGAGTTTAGATTGAAAATGCGGCGAATTCGAAACAAGTTCGACTGATGGTGAAAAACTCACTTCATAATTCATGAAAGTAATATGAGTCTGCCCATAATGTTCTGTATGCGCCCAAACCGTACAACTCAGTTGTTTGAGACCATTTGTTATCACTCCACTCATTGTATATTTGCCAAGTGTACCCGTGGGGGTGAAATTAAATCCCAGTTCTGTTGCAGCTTGTTCCCAAGCATCATTATTTTTCTTCCGACGCCCTCTAGCAAGATTAAAGATGAAGAAAACGATCAAGCCAATTGCTACTAAGATGAGTACGCTGCCCACTGCATGAAAAAACCTCGTCTCCCATCTAATTCACCTAATTAACTGACAGTCATTGTAAAACATTAACCTTTCTATCAAAGGGAAACCCTTCCGAAGACGGGCTTCGGAAAATCAGCCAGCGTGTTCCTGGGGAAGGCAATAGAGGGACTTCTACGGCGTCAGGACGTCTTTCCGAGTGGTTCCGAATTTCACGAGAACAAGCGATTCAATGTTTGACAGAACTGCACCCAGATACAGTTGTTGTACATCCTATTCCAGAGGAAGAGTAGTTTGAACCGATTCTCCAAGCGCCTCAAGAATTATTTTTCTTGCCAATCGATAGTCGAGCCTTCTCCTCCTCTTCCCTTTCTTGTTGTTGCCTTTGAAACCTGACAAAATGATGTCTTCAGACCGTTCTCGGTAGGACTCTAGAATGGTATTCGCTCGTTCACAAAAACTTCTGATGTCTTTTTCAGTCGTTAACTCTGGGATATTGAGGTATGTCATCAAACGAGATGAGACTTTGATGCTTGAACGCGGATAGTCAAAATCCTTTCCTTGCATGAAACTAATTCTATCATCTGCCTTGCTACTATCTACTGCCTTCAATCCAATGTTTCCCTCAGGGTCATTGAATACGATGCGTTTGCTTCGTGAGACATCCCCTTTGATACCAACCATCGCCGAATACGTCATCACTTCTCTCTCTCCAACGTAGATGACCGGATTCTGCTTGGTTTGTGGGACCCAGCATGTGACGCAAACAGGGAATGTCGTATCTTCAAATGGATTCTTCTCCAAAATTGAAACGATAGCGCAACGGTCCTTTGGATAATTTGAATGCAGGAATGTTTCTGGAATGATTGCAACAACATAATCAAATGCCTCAAGGCATTTGTCCAATGCGATTTCATACAAATCTCCACGACCTGTATTTTCGTAATATGATCCAACCATAGGCCACATTGATTTCCGTTTTGCACTGTAGTTCGCTAAATATGGAGGGTTGGTTATACAAATGGAGTCCGTTGATTTGGGTATTGAAACTAAACTATCATTGATTGGCCACCCTAGTTGATCTTGAATGTCAAGCCCTGAGGTAGACATATGGAACTCAGCTTCACAGAGCCGGAGCATGTCCCCTTGGCCAGCGAAGGGGTCAATTGCTGAATTCAGCGAAGCGCTTGTGATGAATTTTCGGACTACAGCGTTAAGCCAGGATGACCCTTTGGTATTGAATGCCCCTCTTCCAACTTTTGTCACATCAACTTGAGTTGTGATGCCTCGTTCAATGCTTGTGAGCATTTCTCCCAACTCCAGATCTCTCAGTAGTCGAGTGTTTTGATGAGTCAAGTAATTTTCCTTTGAGGGCAAAAGTCTTCTTATTTTTGTATTATTAGATTTCATGTCGCCAGAATCCAGTGTCGCAACCAACGGATCCGATGCTGATGAACCCCCCTCTGAGAGATTCTGAGCGATCGTTTGCATAATTGACCTCGCTTTAGGGGACATAAGATTCTTCATCGAGTTCGGTCTGCCGGAACCACCGGTTGCGCCTTTGGTAGGGTGCTTCTCAAATTCAATTGCCAATGTGGTAGAATTTTCATTCAGCCATGCTAAGAACGTTGTATTTGTGAATTCACGACCATTTATCATGATAAATAATTCGAGGGCTGTTCTAACCGTGCAATTCCACTGATCTATGGCTTCTCGTCCTTTGTCGGACAAATTGCATTCACCTATGGTAAGTCTGTCAGTGTTGGTTGGAATTTTCACAATGATCCCTCGGAAATTCGATTTTATTCGATTTGATTTAGCCAGTCAATAACTTGTTCGGAATTGCCTACAAAAACACGCTCGGAGTTGATTTCATCTATCAAGCGAGGGATTTGCTCTTCCAACCAAGCACCATCAATCTGTGCTACAAAGACAATGTCATCTTTATGCTTATGAACATACTGTTCGCTATCCTTCACGAAATGTAGTGTTTCTGTGAATACATTGTCTTGGTGACCGCCTCCTACCTTGGCATATTTTTGGAAGATTTTGATTGATTTTTTATTAATCACTCCGGAAGTGTCTATGTCCTTGCGGTCAATGTTCGCAGAGCTAGTAGCAGTTTGTAGTTCTCGCTTTGAATTATAAATGTCTCCTTGATAGACATAGATTCCTTGGCGCTCTTTGACGAAAACCCCCCGACTCACTCTTTGTTGCAACATTTCCCTCTGTACCTTTTCATCAACGCCTTGACGTGTAGAGTCTTTGCAAAATGTAATCTGTAGCCATGGATCTGCGCTAAGGTAGAGTTTAGCCATTTTTTTGATTTCTTTCCAACTGATTTCGGTAGGAGATGAGAGTCCGTAGTGGATAAAATTCTTTTCAATTCTACTGGGAATGGTCTTGGAAACCTGCTGCTTAACATACTCCAGAAATTCTCTCTCCTCCGGATGTCCTGTAAAATCGACTTGGCCAGGGACTGGAAACTTTCCCTCGTCGATTGTAAGAATCTTCTCCCAACAACGGATTCCTTCATCGAGGTTTGAGCCGTTCGTTTCTTGACGGCTTTTGTCAATATTAGTGGCTCCACTTTTGGAATCTGTGTTTATAACAACTGCCATGATTAAATCAAATAGTCAACAGTATATGAAATGTAAGCATTGAGCGCATCGCATTGACCGCGGGGATATATCATTGTAGCTGAACTTAATGTTATACGACCTCGTTGCGTGCGTCGTACTTGGAACTCATGTGCTATGTAGCATCGATGGGGATATTGTTGTTTCTCATACCATCGCTTTAGAGGAAATCCTCGAGGTCTATACATGTTTATTTGAGCAAAGTTGCTCCACGAAGAACTCTCTTGCTCGAATGAGAGAATCCTCACGAGCATTCGGGTCGCCTTTCACATGAGCGCCTCTGTTCCTCAATATTCGGATGACCCATCGTCGTTGCCAGCGTTGGTTCAAAGGTAATCGGACGCCGAGGAATAATTCTCCAGACATGTATCCATTCTTGGAGATTCGAACAGTTCGCTTCCTCAAACGAACAGCCTTGGGAAGCCATACATATTCTTTCTCACTGTCGAAGGAATGGTGTGCTTTTGGATACACATGTAAGGTTGCATTTGGTAGTTGGGGCATGAGGTCTTCAACCAAATGAAGAGGCGTCCAATCATCAGCATCTCCGTGAAGAATCAAAATGGGTGAATCGAACCAATCTTGAACATCAGGGCGGAGATGTGCTGCTGGATAGAAGGGCAGATGCGCATCGAATGGAGTCCCGAGTATTTCGATAATCGGAGCCCATGCCGAATACAGTGCTACTGTTCCGCCAAGGCTCCATCCTGTAATCCCAATCTTACCAATACGAGGGTCTTGTTCTAACAAAGAACGGGTTCTAAAAGCGTCAACGAGCATCATTGAATGAGTTACTGTGAGTTGGTCATCAACCGTGGAATCAATCGACCTTGAGGCAAATGAATTCACCTTACAAACTGCGAGCCCTGCATCGAGCCAACCGTTGATGTGGTCCTGGTGATGAGATCCCCAACCCATGCTTCCGTGAAGGGCCACCACACATCCGAATGGTCCTTCCCCTTCTGGCAGAAACAGTTCTGAAGCAACGTTAATTTCTGGAGTTTTTTCCAAACCGGTCAGAATGTGATGAATTTCAAATGGAGAGCGAGACTGAACCTGTAATCGCTCGACCATGAATTATCGGAGGGCTTACCTCACTTCAAATGTGGTTTCATATTCCGGATTAGATTTAATTCATCACCCGTCGTTTTTATTTATCCATCGAACATTCTATTGCCTGTATATCCGGTATGGAATATACATCGGTCCGTTACTGGTCCACGAATTATTCGAGGAACTGAGCGAGTTGAGGGGGTTGCCAACCCTCTGGTTTGAGCACTTTCCCATCCTCGCGTCGGATGACTTTTCCATCGACTAATTTCGCCATGTTTGAACGGTGAACTTCATTGAAGGCATCGTCGTATATGTTTTGCATGCCGTGATTGATGATGGTTCCAGCGAGAATATATCCAATGTCTGCTAGGGCGTCAAGAACTTCAACCATATCTCCTGCAAGAGCCGCTTCAGCGTATTCTTCGACTTCTTCTCGGAGTAATTTGATGCGCAGTTCAATCATCTCTTTGGAACCAAGCCCAGGTGTATCGAGTTTTGGGATTTCAAAGGCTTCATTAAATTCAAGCAGTGATTTGACAAGAGGGTTCATGTTTCAAGGTGAGCCGTTAAAGCACATCAACCTTGCATAGGTGCAGTGTGATAATGAGGGCTGAAATGTGTTTCAAGAATATGATTCAATCCAACATGAATTCAGGATTTGACTCCAACATAAAGCCGATGACAAGTGCAATCAGAAGAACCCAACCAGTCAACATCGAGGCGCGGAACAAAACCGTTTGGAAATCCTCGAACTTGTCTTTTGCCAAGACGACCGATATGTTCAACGCTGCCATCAATCCGGCAGCTGCAAGAAACCAAATCCCGTCCATGGGGTTGGAAACAGCAAAACAAGCAAACCAAAGAAGCGACAATTGAATTGTAGTACGCGTCGTAGCAGCCTCTCCGAATTTGGATGGGAATGAATGAATGCCGCTTGTTTGGTCGCTTTCGACGTCCATTCGCGCATAGTTGATGTCAAACGCTGCAATCCATAATGCAACTCCAAGCGAGATAGGAAGAACGGTTGGAGCCCACAAGAACTCAGTATTGTTATCGAACATCCCAGTAATCGCCGCCCAACCGTGAACGTCTGCTGCGATAGCCACCCAAGCGCCTGCAGGAGCAAGGCCCAAACACAGGCCAAGCCAAAAATGGCACATCCATGTATATCTCTTCATGTAAGGGTAGATGACAAATGCGAGGACAGGTAACCATGCCATCATCAGTGCAACAGGATTGAGCATGCCGGCACCGAGCAAAAGCATTACGAGAAATACGCCGGCAAGCGTCCATGCAGATTGTAAACTCATTTCCCCAGACGCCAGATGACGGTTTTGAGTTCGAGGATTTGCTGCATCGATATCTCGGTCAATTATTCGATTGAGGGCCATCGCCAGGCCGCGGGCTCCGACAGCAGCAACAAGAATCCAGAGCAAGTCAATGTGAGAGCCAGCATTGAATTGCTCAACGGCGATGAAATAGCCGATCAAAACAAATGGGAGGGAGAACAATGTGTGTTCGATTTTAATGAAGGACAGGATTTGTTTCGCATCCATCACTGCGTTCCCCCAAAGGAGAGGTGGGGGGGCCACTCATATGATTCTAATTCAGGATGTTGCGCCACCTTTTCCAATGTTTCAGGAGAATGCAGTGTAATCGATGGCCATCTGCGCACACCGTGTTGCTTCGATGGAATTGGAGTTGTTGCATCCCAGCAAAGACGCTCTTTCCTTTCATCAAACACGAGGCCACGCCCAACATCGAAGCGAGATGTGAGTTGCCACAGTAGCCGGCGGCGCGCTTTATCACAATGCAAATCGAGGTCATCGTTGGTAATAAATAGCCAGCGAAGAGATGAAGAATTATCCAATTGCCAAATTGATTTTCTCAATTGAGAAATCTGTTCTCTCCTTTCAGCCTCAGCCTCATCATTTGACTCGTCTTGCCCATCTTCGGGCGTTGGGGAGTTTTCGATGTTGGTCGTAATGACCATGATGCTGTTTCGAAGCATTCTGGCATCAACGACATGTTCCAATTTCAGAACTTCTTTGATTCCAGCAAAGCCTGGAGCGTCTCCTTTACCTTGTCTCCATTCAGGGGTCGGTTGTGTATAGGAGCCTTCAAGCGGTTCACCATCTGAACGCGGGTCTCGCTTTGCAAGTGTTGTCGCATCGATGAGCAGTTTACTGTGAACGTTTTCATACGGGCTGGCAGCTTCAAGCGAATCAGCCACCATGCCATCGAGAACCAGGACATCTGTTGCGATATCGACTTTCGAATTCAATGCATCAAGGAGTGCCTCCAAATCTTTCGGATTTTGTTCTTCATCAACCGCAATGATGGTTTTGAGGAACATCATTTGGCCCGCTCCTAAAAGTCCAAGTGCAGTTTTTCGACCTTGGCGAGGATAGCGTTGCTTTGAAGCAACAATGGCTAAATTATGGAATCCAGTTTCCATCGGAAGATGAACACTTTTGACATCACGATGTTGGAAATTGAGGACCGGAGAGAATTGTTGACCGATCGCTTCACCGAGGTGGCCATCTTCCATAGGGGGTAGTCCAACGATGGTTGCGGCCAAGACCGCATCCTTTCTGCAGGTAATTGCAGTAACATGCATGACAGGATATTGGCCGGTGAGTGAATAGAATCCGAAATGGTCGCCGAAAGGCCCTTCAAGACGTGTTTCTCCAGGTATGCAATAGCCTTCAATGACAATATCTGCTTCAGCAGGTACCATCAAATCCTGAGTCAGTGCTTTGGTAATCGGTAAGGATTTACGGCCCAGAATTCCAGCGAATTGGTATTCACTCAAGTTATCGGGGAGTGGCGATATAGCCGAAAAGATGAGTTCAGGAGGTCCGCCCATGCAGATGGCAACTGGCATTCGGCCATCGCCACCTGCTTTTTTGACTGCAGCAGCATGGTCGGCAGCATGTTTGTGAATTTGCCAGTGTAGTCCGATTTGTTTCGGGCCGAACACCTGAGCACGATACATGCCAAGGTTGTGTTCGCCATTTTTTGGATTCTTGGTGACCACAAGAGGGAGAGTGACAAACGGCCCACCATCTTTTGGCCATGTGGTAGGGATTGGAAGCCGAGTAAGGTCAAGTGGCAATTGCACGCGTTGAGAGTTACCCTTTCGTTTTTTCTTTGGAGGCATTGCTAATGCGTCTCGAACCAGTGGTAGGCCTTTCCATGGCTTGCGCATGTAGAGTCCAATATCGGGTTTCATCATGGCAACCATTCGGTCTCCGATTTCCGTTTCATGACTGGCACCCAAGGCGCGCAATGTTCGGTCTTTTCCTCCAAACAGATTCATGGCTAATGGAATTTTACTGATGGTTCCATCAGAAAGACGAGGTTGTTCAAACAGAACAGCAGGCCCATCGTTCTTGACCAATAAATCGGCGATTGCTCCTGCTTCAAACTGAACATCAACCGGGCGCGCAATACGCAGCAATTCACCGCGTTGCTCGAGATGGTCGAGCCACCGCTTGGAAGTACGCCACGCCACAACCAGCCGTGGTGGAACCTCCCTTTGAACCGTCGTATTCGCGCTCAAGGCAGAATTTTGAGTGTGGAATCAATACATGCATTGAAAACCTATACCGAATGTCCAAGGTCATGAAATATGTATTCTTCACATTGGCCTTGCTGTTCTTGAGTACAGGAGTTGCTGCTGCTGAGGATACAGCAAACGACGTGATTGTCACCGTCGATAGTACAAACCTACGTTTCAATCCCTCTGAAGTGACTCTCCAAGAAGGGCAGGCAATTCGATTCGTTTGGGCTGGCCAAGCACTGGCTCACAATGCCGTTGCTGATGATGGTTTATTCGATTCGGGAGACCCCGAACGGAATGTCGATTATCGATTTGTGTTCGAAATTGGAACTGCGGGTTCCCATCAATTTGTTTGCGAACCGCATGAAAGCGTTGGAATGGTTGGCACGGTGATTGTTGAAGCAGCTCCGGTGCCAGAAGTAGAAGAAGAGATGGAAACTGAAGAAACGCCAGCACTTTCACTGATATCCTCGCTAACCGTGCTGGCTTTTGTCGCCGTCTTGCACCGTCCAGTAGAAGATTGAAGCATCTGCTTCGACCGTTTCTTTCATGGACTTGATTCTCCAGTTGATGTTCATGGGGGGCGAAGCGAAGATGTACGATGTCTTGGTAATCGGTGCTGGTCCAGGTGGAGGTTCTGCAGCACTCCACGCTTCTCGTGCAGGTTTGTCAACACTTATTGTCGAGGCTGACCCAGAGGTTGGCACTC
>JAACDG010000128.1 GCA_009937025.1 Methanobacteriota archaeon | reverse complement strand
TACGGATGCGTTCAAATCAAGCACAAGGGACACCGATGCGATTATCGGAGAAAACTATTTTTAAGAATTTTAAGAATCCTTTCGTACAAGAACACTTGTCGAATAGGTTCGGCCAGTTTTACCATCCATGTGTTGGGTTGAATAGCATTCAGATTTAATATTGCATTTCGGGCATTCGATAACTTTTCGATGTTACTCTTTCTTCATCCAGTCGTTTTCTTCAATCTTTTGAGTTATTTTACCTTCATCACAAGGCAAGGTTCGCTATCAGTCCATCTGTCCCATCCCATGATTATTCACCTTCCAATAAATAGAGGTGGCAAAGGTGGGTATTCATCCATTGAAAAGAGGCGTATGCCCATTTTGGTGAGACAGCAAACTCCATGCTCCATTTTTCCACACGTGCATTTCAAGTGAATCATCGTCATTCGGTGACGTCACAATACCCCTGTATCTTTCATACCCTCCTTTCGTCGAGGTTACAGCTACCCAATACAATCCTTGATTTTCAATAACCGAAATAAGGCTCCATCGGGACCATTTACCTCCAATTTCATTCCCATACATGTCCGATATCCCCTCGGGTTCAATACTTTCTCCAAACTGTTGTATTTTTTCTCGAAATACTTGGAAAACTTCCGAAGATACAGCATCCGGGGTCGAAGAAATAGATGCTGAATTGATGGTAATGTGATGAGAATGGAGTCCCAATCTGTTGAGGTGCGGGTTGAGGTGATAGAACAATTTACCAAGGAGGTTGGACACATCATCGACTACGAATTTGTGAGAGCAATCAGCAAGGACTCCCGCACTTGTTTTGATAATATACTCCACCGCCATATCCTTTCTTTGTGATGGAGAGAGTTTATGGTAGGGTTTGAGTATGAATTGTTGCTGAACTGTTTCAGGCAGACCAACTACAGAGACAAGCAGGTTGAGATCTGAAATATATCTTCCATTGGATGTCTTTGCATCCTTCAATGAAACTTCAATGACTCCAATATCTTCTTCTGGTATCATTGTAATCGATGGACTGGCCGACGCCGCGGAATGGACTTGTGGAGAAACGGATTTACTCGAAACCGGTTGCGGCTGCTTCGAACGTGATTGGCGAGGAGTGTTTGATATCTCGTTCATCTCATCTAAATATTCATTCAGCAAATCATGCGGTAATTCTGCGCGTGCAAGGGCTTCAGCCTGCGCCTTAGCGCCAAGAGGTTTGATATATCCACCCATATCAGTAATATTGACGATATTGAGGTGAATGACATGCAATCCAATTTTGGACAACTCTGAATCTGTATTTTTTATAATTTCATCCACGAATGCGCGCCGATTCGCCGCGATTTGTTCGATGGTCAAGGTAGAAATTGTCATACGCAATTGCCCAAAGAGAATTTCGCTTGCCATTTCCTCGATTTGGGGCTGTTGAAGCCCAAGAATACGTTGAGAGGCGTTGAGTAGAGTTGAATAGTCTGTTGAAACACTAACCGTATACGTCGAAGGCACATTTACCCGAATGTTTTGTTTTGACATTGCAAACCGCAGATCAATATCGATCTTCATCGGCTTAAGGTCGAGTATTGAATAATGATGATAGAAGGGGACGATTAATGTCCTCCCACTGGAAAAAAATGTGGGTTCATTGTTGTTTTTTCTGTTGAAGCGAACCATGATTTGCGTGCTTGTAAGCGTAACATACATCTTCGGTATGAAAAGCAATGCGAAGAGAATAACCGATATGACGCCCAACAGAATCAGGACAACCCAAAACTCCATGCAATCAAGTAATTCAACTCTCATTTCATCTTATCGTTCATGATGAACGACACGACTCGCCGCTTCAACCTTTGAAAAAGTCTTGAGTAGCATTGAACACAATCATTTGTTCTTATTTGGAACAATGCGGCTTTGCTACTTCATACCTCTAGTCGAACTCAGAGTATGGCTTGTTCGTTTATGCAATGAGTCATTGAGTAGCCCCTAAACACCCATTGAGTCAGTAATTCCAATCGGAAGGGCTTGCTGTGGACATATTGTACCCTAC
>JAACDG010000127.1 GCA_009937025.1 Methanobacteriota archaeon | reverse complement strand
TTAATGGGGGTCGGTGGGCGAGGAACATTGTTCACCATGCTACGATGCTATCGCACCCGCCACTTCAACATCACGCTACGTAGAGATGAGCGTGTTTAGCGCGAACCTTACTCAGTTTCGGACCAACAACCGCCATACAGTAGCCTTGTCCGGGATTACGTGCATAGTAGTCGTGGTGGTATTCTTCAGCCAAAGTGAAATGTGTCGCTTCTTCGATGGTTGTTACAATGGGGCGGTCATAATAGGTCTGCATTTTTTCAATTGTGATTTGTGCAGCGAGTCTTTGTTGATCAGTGGTCGGCATGATGCAACTGCGGTATTGTGTTCCAACATCGTTGCCTTGTCGATTCAATTGCGTTGGGTCATGAACCGTGAAAAACACTTCAAGAATTGTTTCAAAAGGAATCAAGTCGGGGTCAAAAACAACTTCGACAATCTCTGCATGTCCCGTTGTTCCAGCGCAAACTGGTTCGTATCGTGGGTTTGGGTCATGACCTCCGGCATAAGCAGGCAAAGCAGAATCAACACCATACAATCCTTTGAACGCTCCTTCTGTACACCAAAAGCAGCCGCCACCGAGTAATGCTCGTTCCATGATTTGACATAATGCGCCTCTGCTTTGAATCCTCGTATTCATCGTATTCAAAACGTGGATGATTTTATTTACCGTTTGTCTCTAAAAGTCTCATGGCTCCGAGTACCCCGCCTCAACCCCCTGCCAAAGGAAGACCCGCTCCTCCAGCATCAGGTAGGCCTGCACCACCCTCTCCGAATGCCGTTTCAGGGTCAAAAGTTCAAGTTAAAATCCCTTCAAAGTGTGATGAGGCTGAAAAGTTAGAGAAAGAGGGAAAATTCGAACAAGCAGCCCTTTTTTACCAAGAATGCGGCGATATGGTTTCCTCAACACGGTGCTTGAAACTTGCACTCATGTCTCAAACGAATACAACAGTCAATAACATTCAGTATGGCGACAAAAATATCCATGATTCCGTAATCACGGGCAATGAAGACTAAGCCGACTTTGCTAATTCTGGCATAACAAGAAGGTCATAGAGTTGGCCAAATCCAAACAATCCGAATGTGAATAAATAAATAATTCCCGAAATCGGTTTGTTGTAGTAAAAGCGATGTACTCCGCAGATTAAAAAGAAGCAGCTGCACCACAACAAGTATCCTGTGGAAACAGGTTTACCTCTTTGCATTGCAAAGCCCATGCCTTGCTGTTGTTGTTGCTGTTGTGAATTGTTGATGACAATTGGTCCAGATGATTGTTGGTTTTGTTGAGATTGAGCAAGAAGTGCTTGTTGTTGCATCATTGCTTGCTGATTTTGTTGATTCATCATCATCATCATCATCATTGGATCGGTGGAACTTGCAGGGGCTGCAGCAGCAGGTGCAGCAGCAGCAGGTGCTGCAACAGGCGCTGCTGCTTGTGGACCTACGAAATGAGGGAAATGCTCTTTCGTATATACAGTCGCTTGGTTTACGTCATAGCCCTGTTGTAAAAGGGATTGATAATATGAATTTGCATCGCTCATTCTTCTTCCTCCATCATGGTGAATGTTTCGGTTAGCTCTTCGATTTCAGAATCCACTCCAACCGAAAGCATGAGTGTTAACATTCCGAGAAACGAGACTGTTATCGAAAGGAATGGGACGACTTCTGGGAAATCAAACCAGCCCTGAGAATCAGCAAAAAGTGATATCGCACCAATTCCAATTAAACTCATTCCCAGTTTAGATTGATTTTCTAAAAGCGCCATAGACTCACCGTTCTTAGGCATTCCAAGGTAGTATAAAAATAATCCCGAAGTTCAGCATGATGTAGGACCTCTACGGATTGCAAACATTCCTTGATAAATGGGGCGAGCCGGCCTTGCGGTATGGAATCCTCGACCGACCCGCGGATGTTCGAAGGCAGAGCCTTCTACAAACTCGGAGAATTCACTCATGACCATCGAAAGAAAGTCTTGGTGTTCGGTATTTTGGCATGTTTAGGGATGTCTTCTTTGATGATGATGGGGCCAGATTGGTCCGAGGCTTGGGGAGAGGGAGACCTCGAATCCGTCGAAGCGCTCTCAATAATGGACAACGCCTTTTCAGAAGAAGGCGGCAATTCCGAAAGTGAGCAAGGTTTTGTCTATCTTGTATTCCATGAAAGTTTGAACGATTCCTCAGATGTTTGGCAACAGGAAGTCCAAGATTCTCTTTCTGTTTTCTCAAGCCTAGATGATGTTTCTATAGAATATTCATGGGATACTGAAGGTGAAGAACGTTCAGAATTTACCTTTGAAACGGAGGAGGGATTCTGGGCCCGAAACCTCGTTGTCATGAACATGTCGAGAAAAGAAGCGAAATCTCTGTATTCTGAACATTGGGAATCTGTTGAAATCGATTCTGATTTCGAGGCTTGGAGAACAGATAAAACGGCTATTGAATACACATTCGACCACCGTATCGAAAAAGACTTGATTAAAGCAGAACTGGTTTCAGGGCCACTTTCCTTGATTATTCTCGCCATAGTATTCGGGACGCTCATCGCTGCTCTCCTGCCTGTGGGGGTCGGGGTTCTAACGGTCTTATCGGCCATGGGTGTCACCATTTGGCTGTCCAATGTTACGGATGTTACCCAGTATGCAGTCAACATCATTTCGCTCATAGGTATCGGTGTTTCTATTGATTATTCGTTATTCTTGGTGAATCGATTCCGTGAAGAGATGGAGCGCGACCCAGAAGATATCCGAACAGCAACTGCGATGACGGTTGCTACTGCTGGTAAAGCGGTCTTTTTCAGCGGTATTACGGTCGCAATAGGGCTCATGGGTATGCTGTTCTTTACCAACACGAGTCTACCAAGCCTCGGAATCGGTGGCACATTAGCGGTTACCATTGCCATGATTTACTCTTTACTTGTTCTTCCATCCGTTCTTTCTCTGCTGGGTCCGCGTATCAACACCGGTCGAAAACTTCCGTTCTCGTTCAAGATTGAGAGCAATGGGGAAGATGGAGTGTGGTCAAAAATTGCAACCACAGTCATGGACAGACCCTGGGCAGTCTTAATTCCAACCCTCATTATCTTGCTTGGAGCAGGATTGCCTTTCTTCCAAGCTGAGTTCTCTTTAGCGAACCGTGATGCTCTTCCGCCTGATGATGAATCGCGTCTTGGACTTGACCATATCGATACGCTTTGGCCACAGAGCACCTCAAATGCGGCATTAGTTGTGATTGATTTTGATGGTGAAGACCCGTTGAATGAATCGAATCTTCGGCAAATGCACCGCTGGATGGTTTCACAGATAGAAGATGACCGAATCAACGAAGCCTTTGGTTATGCTTTACCTCAGATGGGGATGAATGAATCGACCGTCGTTCAATATTGGGCTACACCTGCCGAATACTTGACTCCAGAACAAAATGCGACACGAGAATACCTCCGGGAGCAATTTGTCGCTGATGATGTAACCTATGTGATCTATGCCATTGATGGCTCGAGTACCAGCAAAGACAGTCATGATTTTGTAGCAGACCTTCGTGAAGACCGAGATGATTTCACTGCCGTTCTCCTCACAGGTGATGATTCATCTCTCAAAGTTGCAGGCTTTGCCGCTTACAGTCTTGATACCTTGTGGGCCATACAAGATCACCTTCCAATTGCATTGGCGTTCATTCTTATTGCAACCATCGTTTTAATTTTCATTCAAGTTCGCAGTATCTTGATTCCAATCAAGGCCATTGTCATGAATATCCTTTCGATTTCAGCATCGTTCGGAATGCTGGTATTTGTGTTCCAATGGGGTTATGGAGCGGATTTACTCAACTTCACACCCCAACCGATAGAGGCTACCAATCCAGTGATTATGTTCTGTATTGTCTTTGGATTATCCATGGATTATGAGGTATTGATGCTTTCACGTATCCATGAAGAATGGGAGCGAACAGGCGACAATACACTTGCTGTTGCCAACGGTTAGCAAAAGACCGGACGCCTGATTACTGGTGCTGCTGCGGTCATGATTGTCGTTTTCAGTGCTTTTGGATTGTCTTCGATTATTATTCTTAAGCAAATTGGGTTTGGATTGGCATTGGCAATTTTATTGGATGCAACCATTGTTCGTGCACTTGTTGTTCCTGCAACCATGCGTTTGATGGGAGATGCGAACTGGTGGTCCCCAAAGTGGCTTGACAAGTTATTGCCTGGCAAAGGACACCCTGTTGTTCGTGAAAAGGAAGAGGAAGAATCCGAAGAATGATGAACTCATCAGCATTAGCCGTAATGGTGCTTCCCTTGTGAAGTAGGTGTTGAATCGATGGAATCTGTATTTTGCAAGGAATACATTTCACTTTTCCATAACTGGAAAAATCGACTTCATTCTGAACACCTCACTGCACAACAACATCACACAGCAGTCAAAAAATTATTTCTCAGATTGGTAAATCTACAATTTTTCATCGAAAATAAATGGATTTCTTTGGAAGAGATTCAACACGAATCGTCATCATCAACCCTTTTTTCCTCTCTTCCTTCATCTTTCTTGGCTCAATCGAACCTCTTTCATTTTGATGGACCCGAACTTTCCGAAATTCCAAATGAATGCATTGAGGAGGTTTTTGGAAGCAATGGATTCTTTTCACACTTCTTGTTTTCTTCAAGCGAAAAAATGCGAGACGACTCACACCTCACACCCGCTGTTTTAGGCACACTGTTCGAGGGCCTTCTCGAAAATCGACAGGCGCAAGGGGCTTTCTATACCCCAATTGAAGTTGTACATTTCATGGTTCACAAGTCATTTGAAAAACGCTTCTTTTCAGAACCAAATGAACAGGAAATACTCAGTTTGAAGATTATTGACCCCGCCTGTGGTTCTGGTGCTCTGCTTTTGGGCTGTGCTGGCGAATTTGAACGTCGATATTCCACATTGAATACTTCGCTTTCGCTTTTTGATTTTAAATCACATGTTTTGCAGCATTGTCTGTATGGAGTTGACCTTGACCAAGCAGCTTTGGATATTGCTCAGACACGTCTATGGTATTGGCTTAACGATGGTTTAACTCAACCGAAGCCTTTGCCAAAAAGTCATTTGGTTGAGGGGAATTCTGTTACCGGTTCCAACCCTCAAAAGCCAGCAACATCGCTCGGTTTTGAATTCGACCAGCACTTTCCTGAAGCGTTTGAGGCAGCAAGTGCTGGATTTGATATCGTGGTTGCTAATCCACCCTATGTTCGTCAAGAATCAATCGAAAAAGAAGTCAAAGAACATGTGAGGAAACATGGTATTTTTGAAGGGACAATTTCAGGAATGTCGGATTTATATGCTTATTTTTATGCCCGTGCCACACAGTTGTTATGTCCAGATGGCGTAAGCAGTTTCATTTGTTCCAATACATGGATGGATGTTGGCTATGGGCGCTATCTTCAGTACGAATTCCTCTCACAATTTACCGATATTGAAATTTTTGGAAGCAAACGATTGCGTCAATTCAATACTGCAGAAATTAACACCGTACTCACCTTCATGCGTAAGGCAAAGGCCTTGAACAGTGATGTTCAGTTTACAATGCTCAACGCTGATTTCGAAGAATCCATTGCTTCGGAAAACAATCAAACAAAGCGTGTTGTTGCACAATCGACTTTGCTTGAGATTGGTATGAATTCGCAAACCTATGTGGGTTCCAAATGGAGTTTGTATTTGCATGCCCCGCCTTTGTACCATCATATCATGAATGTTCAAAGAGAGAAATTCATCTCGATTCGAGAAATGTGTCAGCGAACACTTCGGAATAATTTACGAGTTTTACCGAAAGGCTACTCAGTTGAGGAAAGGCTCACTGGTAATGATTCGAGACCTTATGTTCAATCTTTCAAAGATGTTTCATGTGTTCGAGTTGAGCCATCAACACAACATGCAGTATCTCACCCAAATCTTGTGCCCTCCCTTTCAAAACCCACCTATTGTCGACCCGACCTGGTAGTAAATCGTTTCTTTAATTCTCGAATGTTCTTCATTGAGGGAGGAGATTATTTTGTGAGTGATTCCTTTTTTCTTGGCAAATTAAAATCAGAATACCAAATTCAAGAGGTTCTTCTTTCACTTAACAGTACTTTGAGCCTCTTGCTGGTCGAACTTGGAGGTCGAAGGGGCTTGGGCGGCGGTTTGTTGAGTTTTTATGGGCCAGAATTCAAGACGCACCTCACGCTCCACCCCTCCTTTTTCTCTTCATTCAAGGAGAAGGACTACCAACTCTTTGTTGAGAGAGAAATCTTGGATGTCTTTGATGAATGTGGTTTTGATAAACAGCGTGCAATGTTGCCTTTTGAACATGAGCAATACCTCGACATTGGTTCACAAAAACCCAATCCCTTGCCCGACCGTAAAGCAATAGATACGATTGTATTTGAAGCATTGAATCTCAGTCTTGAGCAGCAAAATGAAGTCTATTGGTCCCTGTGTGAATCTGTTTTGAACAGATTACAAAAAGCATCTTCAGTGTGAATGGTACGAAGCATCAAGAAGGGGTTGGCTTTGCTTGAAGCATGAAACCCTCGAGTCGTTTCACTTTACCTCGAACGGGGCATGTTTTGCTCAATCGTAGTGTTTTGGCAGCGATGACCAACAAGCAGAGTAACGAGGACGGTTCACTTTCTGATGAAGAAATCAAATGGCTTGTTCGCCGTGCAAAAGACGGTTTTGCCATCACCACAACAGCAGCTGCAAATGTCACCGAACATGGACGAGGTTGGGATGGAGAAATGGGAGTCTGGGGCGACCATCAATTACCAGGTTTGACTGAATTAGCCAAGCAACTCAATGCAACTGGGACACTCAGTCTTGCTCAAATCTTTCACGGTGGTATGCGTGCTCCGCAATCTTTGAATGGCGTCCAGCCGGTTTCAGCAAGTGAGAATACCGAGGATGGAATGGATGGATTATACACTCGTGAATTAAGTCATGAAGAAGTACTTGAGATGATTCAATCGTTTACCAATGCAGCGGTTCGTTGTCAAAAAGCAGGATTTGCTGGTGTTGAATTGCATGGTGCACATTCGTATCTAATTTGCCAATTCTTGGGCAGTGTAACCAATCGCCGAGAAGATGAATGGGGTGGAGATTTGATGGGTCGCAGCAAGTTTTTGCGCGATATGATTACTTCAGTTCGAAATGCAACAGGGCCTGATTTTATCATCGCAGTGCGCATTTCACCCATCATCGAAAAAGCAGGTATTTACTTACATGAAAGCCTCAAATTGACAGAAATTCTCTGTAAGATGGATATTGATATGCTACATGTGTCATGCTGGGATGTATTCCAAGGAGTTGCAGGTGATGAAGACGGTCCAAGTCTGACCAAGAGATTTGCAGAAGTTGTCCCTGAACACATTCCACTCATTTCAACTGGTGCAGTTTGGACTTCTAAAGATGCACAATGGCTCATGGATGAAGGTGCAAACTTGGTTGGCGTTGCGCGAGTTGCGATTGCTCATCCGGATTGGCCAATGCATCTGGGCAATCCCGACTATTCTCCTCACCGTCCACCGTTCACAGAACAGCATTTGCTTGATATGGATTTGAGTCCAGTATTTGTCGAATACATGAAGCGTTGGAAAAACTTCGTCATTGGCGGAAATTAATCACGTTCAATGATGCATTCACAATGCTAGCGTCCCGACTGGCCCATGCAAAGCCCATTCAAACAACAATTGAATTCGCATGGGTATTCGGATGTACTTGTAAATAATCCATCTCCGATTAGGTCATACTCAGTTCTTCATTTACGTTCTTAACGATAAACAATACCTTAGCACAAATACTGATTACTGATACTTATTCGGACGAGAAAAACTCTGAAATGGAATTAAGATGTGAAAGTTTAAACCCTTCTAATCTGCTATTTTTTAAAAAAATCTAGTAATTTAGGGAAAGTAGTTATTTAGATGAAATCTCACGTCAACATAAGAATAGAATCTTACTTGAAAGTGGAAGATACCGATTACAGATACCTACCCAAGATACCGATTACGATACCTACACAAGATACCGATTACGATACCTACACAAGATACCGATTATAGATAAATTACAAGATGGTGAAATTTGTGGAGTTGTATAATTTATGTTTTCTTTCATTAGGGGTCTTCCTCCTTCTCTATTTATGGTGGTGTGATT
>JAACDG010000126.1 GCA_009937025.1 Methanobacteriota archaeon | reverse complement strand
TGTGCCACCATGCGGGTTAACGCAGATGCTTGGCCAAGTGCAACTGCAGCAGCTGTTCCACCACCCGGTGTTGGGTCCGATGAGGCCAAAGCATCTTGAAAATCGCCGAGTGTCATGTCCATCCAATTCATTGGCTCACCGCCTCTTGAAGTGCCCATTCAATGATTCTGGCCTGAGGATTGAAGACTTCCAGATTGCTCAATCCCAGACCATCTATCGCTGCTTTGACGAGATGGTCTTCATCTTCGGTATCTTCATCGGCATACCAACGTCCAGATTCAAGCATTGCTTCGAGGGGAACTAATCCTACAAGTTCACTGCCAGGGGCATCGATACCATGATCTGCAGCAATACTCTTACACGCTTCAAAGGCAACATGCATTGGGCATTGTTCAACATCTCTCAAATTCATAGAAACTTGGCTAATCCCGTGTGCTTCGAGAGGAACGCCCATTCCTTGGACCATTGTTAGAAGTCCATTAATACGCATTTTTCGCCCATTATCCTGTTTGACTAAACGACCTGATGAACGAACCAATGAACCAATCATCTTGGCTACTTTTGCATCTTTTTCATCTATGTTGACATTGTATGCCACCAATATTCCACGCGCACCAATGGTGATTCCGCCGGAACGTTTTGCCTTTTCATTCCAAACATCGGGGCCAAAATCGGGTAATCGAGTTGCATCAGAGTGAACTGTTTCACCTCCACTCATTCGAGCCTCTAAGCCTTCATATTGGCCTTTTCGAATGGTCGAAAGTAAATATTTTTCCTCATTCATTGCTGCAGCCCCGTAGAGAAATGTAGGGACTTTGCACTCTTTGCCGACCTGTTCTGCTAAAGAGTGGGCTAATTCAACACATCTTTCCATTGATACACCCTTCAAGGGTACAAATGGACATACATCGACTGCTCCAAGGCGTGGATGTTCACCTTCATGCAGACTCATATCAATTTCTTCAATTGCCTTAGAGATGAGTAAAAAAGCAGCATCTTTGACAGCCTCCGGCTCTCCTGCTATGGTAATGACTGTACGATTGTAATCAGCATCTGGTTCGACACCGAGTATGGCACACCCGTCAAGATGCCTGACGGCTTCAATAATCCGTTCAATTTTATCTGCATCGCGCCCTTCAGAAATGTTTGGTACACATTCAACAATTGCTTCCATGCTCCGAGGTTGGAGAGACGGACTTTGAATGTTAACGCTCAAGTTGAAGAAAATCAACCGTATAGAGCATCAGGGGAAGAACTCGAACCACTTGTTGATTTCTTCACTTGAATCTTATCCACTGCTTGAACGAGGTCTTTTTGAGTAACTTTATCGCGTTTATCGCGAATTGCAATCATTCCAGCCTCGACACAGGTTGCTTTGAGTTCTGCACCAGAATAACCCTCTGTTTTCTCAACAATTGTGTTGAGATTAATTCTCGATGTCGACATGCCAGATGTATGTAGTGCAAGAATTTCTTTACGACCTGTTTCATCTGGAAGTGGTATTGTCACAATTCGGTCAAAACGGCCAGGTCGCAGCAATGCATCATCGAGAATATCGGGTCGATTCGTTGCCGCAATAATTTTTACATCTTCAAGTGCATCAAAACCATCCAGTTCGGCAAGCAATTGCATCAAAGTTCGTTGGACTTCACGGTCTCCGCTTGTCGAGCCATCCAATCGTTTTGCTCCGATAGCATCGATTTCATCCAAAAATATAATCGAAGGTGATTTCTCTTTGGCCAAAGAGAAGAGTTCACGAACCATTCTTCCACCTTCGCCGATATATTTCTGTGCCAATTCACTTCCAACCATTCGAATGAACGTTGCCTCTGTCTGTTGAGCGACAGCCTTCGCAAGGAGCGTTTTACCACACCCTGGTGGACCAACAAGAAGAATGCCCTTCGGGGGAGTGATTCCTACCTTCGAAAACAATTCAGGTTGAAGGAGTGGTAATTCAATAGCCTCTCGAACAGATGTAATTTGCTCATCAAGTCCAGCAACTGACTCATAGGTGACATCTGGTTTTTCCACCATTTCTGCACCGCTCACCATAGGGTCCCAGGCTTCATGAAGAACTTCGATCACTGCTAATGTGTCTTGATTGAGTGCTACACGCGTACCGGGTTTCAATTTCTCGGGCTCTAAGCGCTGATTGAGAGATACTTGGAAAACAGTCCCATTCGAAGAACGGACAATAGCGGTTCGTTCATCAAGAACATCTTGTAGATGGCCAATTATCAATGGTGGAGTTTTGAGTAAACGAACTTCATCATCAAGACGAGTAGCCCTCTTTTTCAAAGTTCGAATTTCGGTTTCAAGATAAGAGCGCTCGTTGATGAGGCTCTGTGAATCAGCAAGAAGTTTTTGATAATCTTCTTCCAATTTAATTAATTCATCATCCGACTGTGATGATAGAGGGGTATTGTTATTTTCAACCTCAGAACTCATTGCACTCAAACACTCGTCGAGGCTACAGTTTGTTAAGTCGTCGCTCTCACAAACGCCAGTCAATCGTTCCGAAGGCTTCAAAGACAGACACCATAAGCAGAAATTGGGACTGGGAGTTATGGCAGACTGCGAACTATGTGGAGCGATGAAAGTTAGTGTCCGCCATGTGAAAATGGGTAAGGCAGAAGTAGCAGCATGCGCTCGATGCTCCGATAAAATGAATCTTGGTCCACAGGAGACTGCTCCCGGCCTTGCACGGGCTCAAAGTATGGCGCCTCGACCAGCGTATTCAGCAAAAGGAAAAAAGGGTAAAGACATCATGCTCAAGGCAGAGAAAGAACTTGTAGAAGATTTCCCACTACGCATTTCAACTGCACGGAAAGCAAAGGGCTGGAACCAGGCTACACTTGGAAAACGAATGGCTGAAACAGTAAATATCATCAAATCCTCTGAAAACGGTAAGCGCCCAACCGATTCAGTCCTCAAGAAATTCGAAAGAGTACTTTCGATTACACTCTTTGAATATTCTACTCCTTCAGAGACGCGAAGATTAGATGGCGGCTCTTCACGTGGCATGACGCTTGGAGATTATCTTGACGATCTTCGGTGAGCTCATGAGTAAAATCTCTGTTCATGCCCTTTGGTTGGCTCAAGATGACCCCAAAAAGAACACTGCTGTACTTTCTGCGAAGCGTGGCGATATCCGCCTGCATAAACGCCTCAATACAGTACCAAAGAGAGGGATAATCCTCGAACCACTATGTGGCAAGGTCTTCGGTCCCGAAGACCATGAATTGTTATTGAATGGCGGCTCACTTGTAGGACTTGACTGCAGTTGGGCCCATATTGAGGAAAGTGTACGTCAGGTCATGAAGAAAACCCGTTTGAAACCGCGCATGCTGCCGCTTCTCTTGGCGGCTAACCCGGTTAACTGGGGGAAACCTGGCCGTTTGACTACGGCAGAGGCTCTGGCAACTGTCCTCTACCTCATTGGCCATGAAGCACAAGCAAGGCAAGTACTCGGCGCATTCAGATGGGGCGAACGTTTTTTTGAATTGAATAAAGAACCACTTGAAGCATATGCCCAAGCCAACACAAGTGCTGAATTGGTTGCATTACAATTCGAATTTTTCGATATTGACCGGCCTGAAGACTCCGAAGAAACTTCAAGTTGACCCTTTATGGCATGGCATGGAGCGAAGCCGACGTATGGGGATTCATCGCTACTCCGAGGGTGAATCGAAAGTTTCCTTCGACTTTTTAGCGAGTGAAACACTCGTTCATTTGTATTCTTCAAATCGTAAAATTGCGAGTTTGCTGGCAACGCCTACAGATTTAACCGAACTCTATATTGGACATACTTTGTGTGAAGGTTATGGTTATTTCCCGGATGCAGTCGTCGCTTGTATAGAAAATGAAACGGGATCTCTCAAGATAACTATCGACCAAGAACTCACAGTTTTAGAACCGAATCGTGGCGTGGTTACTTCATCATGTGGGGCATGTAATGTCGACGGTTTGGATGAATTAATTGGAAACTTACCAGGGTTTAACTCTAAACATAAAGCAGTTCTTCATGAAGATTACTTTGAGGCACTTGAGTCGATGCGAAACCTTCAGTCTGGATTTAGGGAAACGGGAGGGATGCATGCGGCAGCATTGTGGCATCCTTCGCATGGATTACGTCATGTTTCCGAAGATATCGGGCGGCATAATGCAACGGACAAAGCCATCGGCAAAGGAATTCTTTCAAATGTCGAATTTTCTGCAGAGACCCTTCTCCTCTCAGGTCGTTGCGGCTGGGATATCGTGGCAAAGGCTTCACGGGCAGGAGTTGGGACTGTTGTTTGCATTGGCGCATGCTCAAGTTTAGCTGCTGATACTGCCCGCTCCCTCGGTATGCGAATTTATTCATTTATGAAGTCTGCAAGTAATGTTGGAATTGGCCCCATAGCACCAACTGAATACAACAACCCTTGAGAACCCCCCTTGACAGGGAAGCATGGTGAGGGTATGAGGGATGACGTCCGAGCAGACACTCCGCCCGACAATCGTCGTTTGAAAATTAAGAAAAGGAAAAAGTTGGCTGCAGGTATTCCGGCTGTTACCTCTTCGATGAAACATGGATTGCAAAACATGGGTGTTACACGTTCGGTCAAAACTCTCACCATGGTCAACCAGCAAGCAGGTTTTGATTGCCCGGGATGTGCATGGCCGGACCCAGAACACCGAACAAATTTCGAATTTTGTGAAAACGGGGCTAAAGCTGTGGCTGATGAAGCGACAACAAGTAGGGTAACGCCGGCATTCTTTTCCAAGTACAGCATTCAAGAGTTATCTGAAAAAAGTGATTATTGGCTCAATAAGCAAGGTCGCATAACACATCCAATGTATCTCGCAAAAGACAGTTCACATTATTCTCCTCTTTCATGGGAAGATGCTTTGGAACGCATTGCCTCTTCTATCAATTCATTGGAAAATCCCGACCGTTCTGTCTTTTACACTTCAGGACGTACGAGTAACGAGGCTGCTTTTCTCTACCAAGCCATGGTTCGCAGCATTGGCACAAATAATTTACCTGATTGTTCGAATATGTGCCATGAATCAAGTGGCAAAGGACTTGGTGCAACAATCGGCATAGGCAAAGGCACTGTGCACCTTGATGATTTCAACCATGCTGATGTTATCATGGTCATTGGACAAAATCCAGGAACCAATCATCCTCGAATGTTAACAGCTCTACGCGATGCAAAATTAAAGGGTGCTACAATCATTCACATCAATCCATTGCCTGAGGCTGGATTAGAGCGTTTCAAACACCCTCAGGACTACATGAAACTGAATTTCAAAACGACAAAATTAGCAGATTTCCATCTACCTGTAAAAATCGGCGGTGATGCTGCATTGATGAAGGGTTTCATCAAGGTGCATTCGGAACATGGAGGGTTAGACCATGCGTTCATTGAGCATCAAACTGAAGGCTATGACTCAATGCTTCAAAAGTCAAAATCTATTGATTGGGCGACTCTTGAATTAGATTCCGGCATCTCAAAAGAACATATGGACGAGGTCGGCAAAGTATTGGCAAATTCGAAAGCAACAATTGCTTGTTGGGCTATGGGATTAACACAGCAACCGAACGGGGTTGAAGTCATTCAAGAAGTTGTCAATCTGCTACTCATGGGTGGCCATGTAGGTCGCCCAGGTGCCGGTTTATGCCCAGTGAGAGGGCACTCAAACGTACAAGGCGATAGGACTGTAGGAATTTGGGAAGCACCTCCTCTTTCTTTCATCGAAAAAATGGAAGAAGGTTTGCAAATCTCAATCCCCAAAAAGCATGGTTATGATGTTGTTCGCGCCATTCGAGCCATGAGAGAAGGTGAGGTTGATGTGTTCTTTTGCATGGGTGGAAATTTCATTTCTGCTACACCTGACACCCATGCTACTGCGGAAGGGCTCCGTAAAATCGGGTTGACCGTTCAAGTCTCGACAAAACTCAATCGTTCACATTTGGTTACTGGTAAAGAAGCCATGATTCTTCCTTGTCTTGGTCGGACAGAACTTGATATCCAAGAAACTGGCCCACAATTTGTTTCTGTTGAAAATTCAATGGGCATAGTCCATCAATCACGTGGAGGCCTTCAACCAGCATCCAAAGAGTTGCGCAGTGAGCCATGGATTGTAGCCCATCTCTCGTCGCATCTGTTTGATGATTCTCCAATTCAATGGAAGAGCATGGTCGAAAATTACGATAATATCCGCGACCTTATGGAGCGTTCGCTCTCCGGATTTGAGGATTACAATACCCGAGTGCGCCAAGACAATGGTTTCCTTTTACCAAACCCCCCTCGCGATTCTCGAACCTTTGCCACACCATCCGGCAAAGCTCAATTCACGACTCATGAACTCCCCAATGTTTCTATTGCTGAAGACCGGTTTGTTATGATGACCATCCGTTCTCACGACCAATACAACACGACGATTTACGATGTCCATGACCGTTATCGTGGGTTGAGTGGCAACCGTCGAATCGTTTTGATGAATGCTCTGGATATGGTTGAACGCGGTTGGAAAAACAAACACCCATTATCCATTACAAGTCATTTCGAAGGTGAAAAGCGTCATTCAAAAGGATGGCTGGCCGTCGCATACGACATTCCACGTAAAAACATCGCAACATATTTCCCTGAAGCAAATTCGTTGGTACCGCTCAATTCTACTGCTGCGATTTCAAACACACCCACATCAAAATGGATTCAAGTTACTCTCGATTCTGAACTCCCCTTTGCACAGGGAGATGAAGAGGAATGACAAAAATCGGTTATTGGGAACTCATCACTACCAATTCGAAATTTAGGCGTTTGTGGTCTGCTTCGGTCATCTCAATGCTTGGCGAGTGGTTCAACACCATCGCACTCTTCTTACTCATATTCCAATACACCAATAATGAATTCTTACTTGGTATTTTATTCACTGTACGCATGCTTTGTTTCGCAGTATTACAGCCGATTAGCGGTCTACTAGCAGACCGAATGAACCGTAAACACATCATGGTTTGGTCGAATATTTTCCAGATATTTTTAGCTCTTGTATTCCTTGCAGTCGATGGTCCCGAAGATATACCGTGGATGCTCGGGCTTTCGGGTATTATGATGCTGCTTCATGGAGCTTATGTTACTGCGGAACGGGCAGCATTACCAAACATCGTGTCGAAAGAAAATCTTGCAACTGCAAATGCTCTGGATGCTGCGTCATGGTCCACAGCGCTTTGTATGGGTGCGATGCTTGGTGGAATTGTTGTTGAATTTTATGGCACTGATGCAGCATTCATCATCGATGCTTTTACTTTCCTTCTTGGAGCAATACTTCTGGCTCCTTTGACCATACCGCAATCATTCGAAGAAAAAAAACCCGGCCCCCTATTCAGTACAGCCTTTTCCAATATCCGGAACGGGTGGAGAAGAATTGCCAAGGAAGCGCGATTACTACGAATTGTCTTTGCAAAGGCTTCATGGAATATTGCGGGGGGTGGATTGGCAGGTGTATTCATTGTTGTTGCGGGTTCAGATGTTGATGGATTTGGTGTCGCGCTTGGATTCGGGTTGTTCTTTTTTGCAAGAGGCATAGGCACTGGGACAGGACCTATTCTTGCACGTAAATTCCTGACGGACCAAGAAAAATGGCCAAGTCTCATCGGAATTCTTGTCATTATTTCTGGATTCTTCTACTTCTTTGTAGGGTATACGCTCGGGATAAGCGTGTGGCTTACCGTGTTTTTAGTCATGCTCGCCCATTCTGCGAGTGGTGCCAATTGGGTACTCTCGACGATCTTAACTCAAATGTGGGTTGAAGATGAAATCCGTGGAAGAGTATTTTCTATTGACATGCTTATCATGTCGCTAGCGTTTTCTCTTTCGAGTGCGTGTGCAGGATATCTACTTGAATACGAAGTATTTTCCCTCCAACACGGATTCCAAATATTTGCATGCATTATGATGGCTTCTGGATTAATATTCACTCTTTGGAAACCAAGTTCACGACATGCCAAGGTATAGGAACTCGTCCAACATGAGAATCTTTGATGAGAATGCTCAAGGGCATCACCTCCAAGCAACGAACATGGGGGGCGAATCATCAGCACTTCGAATGTTTATCGGCGAAGGCATTCCTGAAACTCTACCGCCTCTGCCAGAGTGGGATATTTCGGTTGACCATGCACCCCCTCGTCGACAAATATTGACTCATAAAGAGAAAAAATTAGCACTTCGAAATGCATTGAGATACTTTCCAAAACAACAGCACGAGCATCTTGCTGGTGAATTTTTAGAGGAATTAAATTCCTTTGGCCGAATCATCATGTGGCGATACCGCCCTACACAATATGAAATGCGTGCTCATCCAATCGAGGAATATCCGGCACAAAGCCGTCATGCAGCATCCATAATGCTGATGATTCAAAATAATCTTGACCCTGCTGTGGCTCAATTCCCTCACGAATTGATTACGTATGGAGGAAACGGTTCTGTTTTCCAAAATTGGGCTCAATACAGGCTTGTAATGGAATATTTGGCGAACATGACCGATTCTCAAACGCTTGTAATGTATTCTGGGCATCCCCTCGGCCTCTTTCCTTCTACACCCGATGCTCCACGAGTCATTGTTACCAATGGCATGGTTATTCCAAATGCTTCATCACAAGAGAATTATGAGCGCATGAATGCTCTTGGGGTTACTCAATATGGACAAATGACTGCTGGCTCTTACATGTATATCGGCCCACAAGGAATTGTCCATGGTACGACGATTACATTGCTGAATGCCGCTCGCGCTCATCTAGGATTGAAGGGAAATGAGGGACTTGAAGGCGTTACTTTTGTCACTTCGGGTCTTGGAGGCATGTCGGGCGCCCAAGCGAAAGCCGCAGTCATCGCAGGTGCGTCTTGCATAGTTGCGGAATCGAATCCACATGCAGCACGTAAACGGCACCAGCAAGGATGGCTGTCGACAGTCACTGAAAATATTGATGAAGCCATCGATTTAATGGTTGATTCTGCTGACAGGAAATCACCTCTTTCGATAGGATATATCGGAAATATTGTCGAGTTGTGGGAGCGATTAGTAGAACGTGGTATATCGGTCGACCTCGGTAGCGACCAAACCAGTTTGCACAACCCTTTCCAGGGTGGATATTTTCCAGTTGACCATTCTTACGAGGATGCTGCAGCAATGCTTTCTGATGAACCTAAACGCTTTGCTGAAGAAGTTCGTTCAACACTTCGACGTCATGCAAATGCAGTACATCATATGTCTAAGAATGGTATGTATTTCTGGGATTATGGTAATGCATTTTTGCTTGAGGCAAGTCGTGCCGGAGCAGATGTATTGAACGACGATGGTAGTTTCCGTTATCCAAGTTATGTTGAAGACATAATGGGGCCCATGTGCTTTGATTATGGATTCGGACCTTATCGCTGGGTTTGCTGCTCAGGAAACCCTGAAGACCTACAGATTACTGATGAAATCGCCTGTCAAGTACTGGAAGATATGCTTGCTAACTCGCCTTCTGAAATTCAACAACAACTCATTGACAACATTCGCTGGATTCGAGAGGCTGGTAAGAATAACATGGTTGTTGGAAGTCAAGCTCGGATTCTCTATGCAGATGATGAGGGGCGGCGAAAGATCGCTTCTGCAATGAATACGGCCATTGCAAATGGTATGCTGTCCGGGCCGGTGGTTCTTGGAAGAGACCACCACGACGTTTCAGGTACAGATAGCCCTTACCGTGAAACTGCGAATATTCGCGACGGTTCCATTCACACGGCAGATATGGCTGTACAGAATTTTGTTGGTGATGCTTTTCGCGGAGCAACATGGGTCAGTCTTCACAACGGTGGCGGCGTAGGATGGGGCGAAGTCATGAACGGTGGTTTTGGAATGCTCCTTGATGGAAGTGATGAATGTGAAGAGAAATTACAACGTATGCTTCATTGGGACGTCAATAATGGAGTGGCAAGAAGGGCATGGGCTCGGAATGAAGGAGCCGAATTTGCCATCCAAAGAGCAATGAATGCCGAACCCTTACTGCAGGTCACCTTACCCAACCACATGGATGACACCCTACTCGAAAGTTTGTTTCAGGAGAGAGATGAATGACAATGATTTCACTTGATGGCCATACACTTACTGCAGCAGAAGTCATGCGTGTTGCAACAGGCGATGCTCAAGTATGCATTTCATCAGATGCTGGCCCCCGTATTGAGGCTGCTCGTTCGGTTGTCGACCGCATACTTTCGAATGAAGAAACAGTGTATGGGATAAATACCGGTTTTGGCGCTCTTGTCCATCAACGAATTTCTTCAGCGGACTTGGCTGAATTACAGACGAACCTCGTACGTTCACATGCTACTGCAATCGGTGAATTGATGTCAAAAGAATCTGTTCGTGCAATGATGACTGTTCGCATCAATTCCCTCTCCAAAGGAAATTCTGGCGTACATCCTAATGTTTTACAGCAATTAGTAGATTTGCTGAATTTCGATATAATACCTGCCATTCCACGCATTGGTAGTTTGGGAGCAAGTGGCGACCTCGCACCTCTTTCCCACATGGCATTGAGTCTGATTGGTGAAGGAGAGGTGCTCGACGGCAATGGTGGTGTTGAGGCAACACAAATTCAACTTAAGAAGCACGGACTTATTCCACTTGAACTAAGGGCGAAAGATGGTTTATCATTAATCAATGGAACAAGTCAAATGTGCAGTTTTATGGTCATGGCTGAACAAAGACTTGCGGATTTACTCGTTTATGCAGACCTGGCGCTGTGCACTTCAATTGAAGCGCGCCAAGCAAGTGTGAAGCCGTCGGATATTCGAGTTCATCAAGCAAGACCACATCCAGGACAGTTGCTCATATCAGAAAGAATTCGGACGATTCTGAATGACTCCCCCATTATTGCTTCACATGCCAATTGTGAGCAAGTGCAAGACGCTTATTCATTCCGTTGCGCACCGCAGGTTCATGGAGCAGTCTATGAGCGACTTATGGCGTTACAAAGTACTTTGGATATTGAATTGAACAGTGCAACCGACAATCCACTCATATTCCCCGACCTTTCCAACCCTGGACCACATGAAGTGATTTCACAAGGTAATTTCCATGGCGAAGTTTTGGCATTAACTGCCGATTCAATGGTAACTGCAATGTTTGAACTTGGTTCTATTTCGGAACGTCGCATCGACCAAATGTTAGACCCTGCGCGCAGCGGACTTCCTGCGTTTTTAGCAAAAGATTCCGGCCTCGAGTCGGGATTAATGATTGTTCAGTATGTTGCAGGCGCATCCCTTTCTGAACTTCACGGGCATGCTGCACCCCGCTCTATATTTTCTACTTCCACCTCTGCAGGACAAGAAGATCATGTCAGTATGGGTGCCACGGCATGTTGGAATTTACTACAAGCTACGAACAGACTTTCAGAAGTCATCGCGTGTGAATTGATTGTCGCATGTGAAGCATTGGAATTTAATGAAAACGAACCTTCGGAATTTATCGTTGCCATGAAACAGAGAATACGTTCAATTGTTGAACCCTTAGAAGGAGACCGTAGCACAAGTTCCGACATCATTCAGGTTGCAAATGAATTGCTCCAAGGAAAGTGGCTAGCACGGGTTGAAGCAGAAGTAGACCGACTTCCCCGTTAATCACTGAAGAATTTCTCTTCAAGCATCTCGAGTCCTGTTAATTGACGTATTCTAAATCGAGCAGTAGCCTCCTCGGATGCTGAAAATTCAGCTGGGTTATTATTGAGATGTTTTTCTAAATCCACGGCTCTACGTACTTTTTCCTCGACCTTTGAATACAAAACATATGCTTCTTCAGGTTCGAGATTTAATGCAGGCTCAACTTCCGATACATCCAAACCCATCCGCCTCCATTGTAAGATTCTCTTCCGGAGAAGTGATTCAGTAAAGCCAACAGAGGGTAGGCGTGTGAGCATTATCAGTCGAGGCGAACCATCTGCTAAAATGTCCAAAGAACCGATGTCGAGTTCTTCTTCCGCATCATCAATATCTTCTGATTCTGAATATATTGCCGAATGAACGCTTGAATGAGCCGATTGAAGTACTATCGAAGGGGCTTCACGCCGAAGTCTTGCAAGCCAAAGTGGTTCAAATGCCAAAATACGTATTGGAATGACGATCGACCAAGAGGTTCGGTGAACCGCTTCTCGCAAATTACGAACGAATGAGAGAACCGCATCTTCACCGTTTTTGGTAACGAGCCATTCAAGCCCTTCCAAGATGACGATCCCAGTATGGTGCGAAAGGTGGTCGAGGATTCGTGAAGATATATCATCCATATCTGGCTGAATTGCCCCTTCAGTCACTCTTTCGGATAGCCAATATGCTTCAACTGCATTGATGTCAAGATGTTCGAGCAATCGCCGGTGCGGGAGTCTGGAGAACAAAAGTATGTGTTCTTCGGATGATTGACTCTCACGATCAATCCAAGCCAGAGATTCATCATCACTGATGAATTCAGTCGTATATATTCGGCCTTTTTCGATGGTCTCACCCCGCCCGCATCTATGCTGGTATTGGGGGTTCATCATTCAAAGTCTATGAATCATTATATCCGACGATGTAGTGGGGAGAACAGGTGTGGAAATGTCCGACGATACGAATGAAGAAATTGCAATGGCTGAATGTGGCGCATGTAGAGCCATTGTCCCACTAAATTCTGAAAACTGCCCCGAATGCAGTATATCTTTTTCTGGCGTATCTGAAGATGCTCTTGGAGAATGTGGCGCGTGTAAAGGATTAGTGCCCTTAGATTCAACCAAATGCAGCCATTGTGGAACTATTTTTGTAGCAGATGATGTTGTTGATGTATTGAGAAATTGGCTTTCCGAAACCGGCATAAGCATTCCAATTCTTTTCAAGAAATTTGACGAAGATGGCGATGGAAGAATTGATTCCTCCGAGTTGAAAACCGGACTGCTCAGCCTTAATCTCGCTGACCTACCCCCATCCCAAGTTGAACGTTTGATTAAAACAATTGATGAAGATGGTGATGGTCAAATTGACCTTGCTGAGCTGCATGAAACAATCACTGGTGAAAAATACTTCCCAGAGATGACAAGTGTTGTATCTGGAGATTCTGATGATGATTCGGCTGATGAGGAAGAAGAATCGGATAGCGACGAAGATGATGATGATTCGGCTGATGAGGAAGAAGAATCGGATAGCGACGACGATGATGACTCTGATGAAGATGAATCAGATGACGACGATGATGAAGAATCGGATAATGATGACGACTCTGATGATGATGAAGAATCGGATAGCGACGAAGACGATGATGACGATGAAGAAGAATCGGATGACGA
>JAACDG010000125.1 GCA_009937025.1 Methanobacteriota archaeon | reverse complement strand
CATTCGCATATCATGCTGAATTTTGTAACCCAGTGTTTGCCATGAATATTCCGAAATACCCTGGAATAAAGCCAAACAAACGAATCCAAGGAAAACAAGAGCCCCATACCCAATCGCCGGGTCGCTGCTGATACCAGTAACCATATTTTGAATCCACATTGGACCCGACATCGAATCGGTTGTGAAGTAATCAACTGCAAACCCGATGGCGACCAGCGGCATCAAGTCAAAAAACCGTGCTGCCATGTTGGCTAATATGCCGCTCATAACTCTGCGAGGGTATTTTTTAGCATACGGTACGACTCGCCAAATCTGTTTACCCAACACTTGCGTATCCTCATTGAGTTGCTCCGGTTCTAGAGATTGAACCTTCGGCCCCCGGTTACTTCGACGAGACATTATTCCAGCGCAGAATCGGTGCCTATTGAACCCTCTCGATGATGGAGTCGAAGTGTCGAACAAACAAATCATTCATGTGGGAGCCGCGACTGTCCAACCCCATGACGCAATCCCGTAGCACACAAGCCATCGCTTTCTCAGCATTGATGTTGATTCAAGTTCTTGCACCAATTGCGTATGCAGCACCCACTTTAGAACCTGATTCAGTCATTGAAACTGATATCGATTTAGAATTATTTCATTCCGTCGGCCTTTCACCATCCGGTGAAATTGAAAATGGATGGTTTGATTCAGAACAAGGTAAAGGTGAACTCCATCTTTTGCATAGAAATGCAGGCGTGGTAGCGCTTGAAGACTGGAGTGAATGGACAGGGCAGACTTCAAAATTGAATGGATGGTATGTGTTAACTCATGAATACCCCGTTCCAACAGAATGGTTCTATGAACTCGATGAAGCGGGTATTGATTGTTTCTCCTTCCTCCCTCCAAATGGATTTCATTGCCAACTCCAAGGCAATACAATTGAAACATTAACGGAACTGGATGTTGAAGGAATTGTTCAATTGGACCGCTCGGATAAATTAAGAAATAATCTTTTGGAAGCCATTACCGGTGCGGAAGATTACAGCGCGTATTCGTATTCCGCAGAAGGAAAGGCCATTGTCGATTTGGTCCTTTCAGGAGACGAATTACCCGAAGGCATGTATCAGCGTGATGATATCATTTTGGATTCATCCAACGGGAGGTTCGCTACAGTATTCGCAGAGACAAGCGGAATCGTGTGGTTGGCAGATCAAGGTGGAATCGAATTCATCGATATGAGTTATATTGCACGATTAAGTAATTCAGTTGCTGCTACAATTGTCAATGCTGACGATGTTCAAGATTCAACTCAAATGGGGAATGCTAACTCGAGTTGGAACGGATTGGATGGTAGTGGAATTGTCCTAACGGTTGGAGATACTGGATTAGATAATGGAATAAACAACTCGTTGATGCATCCCGATTTTCAAGACCACATCAAGGGAATTCTTTCTCTGCCAAGACCTTCATCACAGTGCACATGGTCTGGAGGTTCCCCCGGTTCATGCGATGATGGACCTGATGATGACCACGGCCATGGGACACACGTTGCTGGTTCTGCAGCTGGAGATGGTACAGATAGCAGTGGCGCACATGCAGGTATTGCCCCAGAAGCACAATTACTCTTCCATGCCATTGAACAAAGTGGTGGCCTAGGTGGAATTCCAAATGACGTCGGCGATATGTTTGATTTGGCAGTTGCAAATGGAAGTCGAATCCATACAAATTCTTGGGGTTCATGCTTCACCGATTCCCTTGGCAATTGTAATACCTGGGGTATTTATTCATCTCGTTCGATGCAAATTGATACTTCAGCAAGAACGAATGATGAACTTGTGATATTATTTGCAGCAGGTAATGATGGCTATGATTCAAATGCCGACAGCGATACTGAAGAAGACACTATTATCTTTGAAGCGGTTTCTAAAAATGTAATCACCATTGGAGCAAGTGAAAGTCTGCGAAGTGGTACAGGGCTTTCATGGCCACAATCCTATTCCGATAACGCGTCCGGAATGGTCGATTGGTCGGGTCGAGGCCCTGCGGACGATGGCCGAACAAAACCTGATTTGGCAACACCGGGTACGAATATTTACTCAACGCGCTCACGTTCAACAGGAAGTGGAAGTGGAAACTATGTCTACATGAGTGGAACAAGTATGGCGACTCCTCTTGCTGCTGGGTCTACTGCCCTTTTGCTTGAACATATGATTGAAAATCGGAATCTCGCAAACCCAACTTCTGCTCTAATCAAGGCTATTTTTGCAGCCTCTGCACATGATATGATGGGTCAATATTCTTCACCAGTCATAGGGGCTGGTCGAGATGCACCAAATAATCATGAAGGAAATGGATTAATCGATTTATGGGCTGCAATGAATGCATCTTATGTACAACAAGAATCAGTTTCTACTGGAGATGAACGGGGGTGGAGCTTTGCTGTACCATTATCAGCACCAGACTTGAGGCTATCTCTTTCATACACCGACCCTGCTGCAAGTGTAGCCTCTTCGACTCAATTGGTAAATGACCTTGATATTGCGATTAAAGACCCTTCAGGGACATGGACAAACCTTTCCGATGACCTCAACAATCTTCGAGTCGTCGACTTTGCAAACCCTGCTCAAGGTTCTTGGGAAGTACATATCTTAGGTACATCTGTTCCAACGGGCCCTCAATTCTTTTCAGTAGCAATGAATGCCGAATATACACTTGTCAATTTAACTCAAGATGCTGACTTCGATGGAACAGAAGACAGCAATGACGATTGCGCATTTACATCTGGAACTTCGACAATTGACCGGGTTGGATGCGTCGATACTGATGGAGATGGATACTCTGACCCAACAAGTAATTGGAGTATTGCCAACGGGGCAGATGCTTTCATTTCTGAACCAACGCAATGGTTTGACCAAGACGGCGATGGATACGGCGATAACTCTGCGGGATTGAATCCTGACGGCTGCCCTACAGTTGTAGGAACTTCAACAGCAGACCGATACGGATGTCTTGACCCAGATTTTGACACGTATTCTTCACCTGATGGAGCGTGGTTCACATCCAATGGCGCCGACAGTTGTCCGAGTGTACTTGGAACTTCAAGTGGAGACCGAAACGGTTGTCCTGATGAAGACGGCGACACGTACAGTGACCCCGACCCAAGCGGCACCAATGGCTCAGTTTGGCTGGTTGGCAACGGAGCCGATGCATTCCTTGGTGATGCTACGCAATGGAATGATACCGACAGCGATGGATACGGTGATAATCCACCTCCTGCATTGCTCGGCGATGATTGCCCTGCAATCTCTGGCACTTCTACTGAAGACCGAACAGGTTGCATCGATGGAGATGGAGATGGGTATTCGGATGCTGATTCACTTTGGTTTGCTCATCCAACAGGAACTGCAGATGCATTCCCTAGCGACCCAACTCAGTGGCTCGATTCAGATGGCGATGGATATGGCGATAATCAAAGTGGCAACAATCCTGATGCTTGTGTGAATGACCTTGCCAGTGGAACACGCTCGACCATCGACCGAATCGGTTGTCCCGACAGTGATGGAGATGGGTATTCTGACCCTGATTCAGGTTGGCCTGCACACCCAATTGGGTCTGCTGATGCCTTCCCAATCGTTCCTTCACAATGGCATGATGCCGATGGAGATGGATATGGCGATGAGGCTCTAGGCACAAACCCTGATTCATGTGTCAGTGTAGTTGGGACTTCATCTTCTGACAGAAAGGGTTGCCCTGATACCGATGGGGACACATATTCGGACCCAGACCCACTTGGAAACAATGGGTCGGTGTGGACAACTGCAGATGGTGCAGATGTTTGGCCTAATGAAGTAACTCAATGGGTGGATTCCGATTCTGATGGATACGGAGACAATACAAATGGAGTATTCCCTGACAGTTGTGTTTCAGTATCTGGAACCTCTTCTTCAGACAGATATGGATGTCCTGATACCGATGGCGACACATATTCTAATCCCGACCCGCTTGGTGCCGATGGCCCAGTATGGGTGGTGGCAGATGGCGCGGATGTTGCTCCCAGCGACCCACTTCGTTGGTCTGATTTCGACCTCGACGGATTAGCAGATCAAATCGATGATGATTGTCCGTTGTACTGGGGAAATTCGTCCATCGACCGCAACGGTTGCCCTGATACCGATGGGGATGGCACTTCAGACCCTGAACCAAATTGGACGCCAATCGACAACGGTTCGGATGCCTTCAAAACAGACCCAACTCAATCAACCGATACAGATGGGGATGGATTTGGCGATAATGCATCAGGAAACTTAGCTGATGATTGCCCGTTGGTTTATGGCGATTCATGGCAAAACAATACACTTGGCTGCGTGGATACTGACCAAGACGGTTGGGCTGACCAAGAAGACTCACATGTCAATGATTCAAGTCAATGGTCAGATATTGACGGCGATGGATTTGGCGATAACTTGGGTGGAACAACGCCTGATGCTTGCCCTACCCTCATTGGAAACTCAACATTAGGCAATCGTATGGGTTGCCCCGATACCGATGGCGATGGATGGGATAATGTCGTGGACCAATTGCCGGATCTAGCAAACCAGTGGCTTGACCAAGACGGTGACGGATACGGCGA
Source organism: Methanobacteriota archaeon (assembly GCA_009937025.1). Classification (GTDB taxonomy): domain Archaea; phylum Thermoplasmatota; class Poseidoniia; order Poseidoniales; family Poseidoniaceae; genus MGIIa-L1. The sequence goes on along the minus strand of JAACDG010000125.1, from coordinate 4,106 downwards.
TAACGCAACTGGCCCTCAGCCTGATGCTTGCCCAGGTGTTGCAGGAAACTCTACGATTGACCGATACGGATGTATCGATGATGATGGAGATGGAATGTCAAATGAAAGTGACGCTTTCCCGAATGACCCTACCCGCACTCAAGATACCGATGGAGATGGTTTTGATGACCTCGAAGACGATTGTATTAATGTCCCCGGCAACTCTACCGTTGACCGAAATGCATGCCCAGATACCGATGGCGATGGATACTCTGACCCAACGCTACCGAGTGGAAATGAATCAGGATGGAACAGTTCGAACGGTGCTGACGCACTTCCACTCAATCCGACTCAATGGAACGACAGCGATGGTGATGGATACGGAGACAATGAAACTGGAACTGAACCTGATTCTTGCCCATCAGAAGAAGGATATTCCAACATTGGCACTTATGGTTGTCCTGATGCCGATAACGACGGCTCTTCACAAACAGATGATGCATTCCCTAATGACCCGAGCCAATGGTTAGACATTGACGGTGATGGATTTGGAGATAATCCGAATGGAACACAACCTGACAACTGTACTACGGTCATTGGAACGTCTTTCATTGACGTCTTTGGATGCCCAGATGCTGATGGCGATGGGGCCAGCAATACCAATGACTTGTGGGCAAATGATTCATCTCAATGGTTCGACAGCGATGGCGATGGTTGGGGAGACAATCAACCAGGTACTGACGGTGATGCTTGTCCAACCGTATTTGGAACAGCCTCCCTTGGCAATGGCCAAGGTTGCATCGATACTGATGGAGATGGATATGCTGATTCAGATGATGATTTCCCGGATGAACCGAGTCAATGGGTCGATCAAGATGGAGATGGATATGGCGATAACCAATCTTCTGGAGCTTCAAGGCCTGACCATTGGATTGATGACCCAACACGCAACGTAGCTGAAGCAGAATTGACGTGTACTCCTAACAACATGGAACTTGACCTTGCAGAAGAAGATTATTTCTCATTCAGTTGCTCTATTGTAAGTGTTCTTTCCGATGTGACAATTCGTGTAGAGTGGCAACCGGTCTCATCGATTATTGCTTCAACACAGATTCATGTCTTGATGTTTACAGAGACTACAGGCTTGACACAAACCGTCGTCTTTAGTGGCGAGGGTCGAATGCATGGTACTTTCGATTTGTATGTGTCCATCAAGGAACCAGGCGTGGATGTAGCCATGGACTCTGATTCAGTGAAACTGGTTGTGTTCGATTCTCGAATCGTGGATGAAAACGATTTAATCACTGATGAATCCAGCGCATTGAACAACATGTTGGAAATGCCAATCATTCAAGCAATGCTTGGTGGGCTGGTGCTCTTCTTCCTCATGGGGATGTTGATGATTCGAGGAAATGCCGCCAAATCTCGACATTCTGAAGAGCGAGCAGAACATGCTCGTGAAGTGATTGCCGCACGTTTGTCTCGAAAGAATAATCCTCCACAGAACCATTTGCGTCAAGCATTTGGAGTTGATGGAAGAGTTCCACCTCCGCCGCCTCCACGACCACCTATGCCTTGAATTGGTAATTGAAAGACCGATTCACTCAAAGAGGAGAGGCCGCTCGGACAATTATTCACATCATGCGGATATGGTGTAGTGGTAACATAGGAGGTTTCCAACCTCTTGTCGCGGGTTCGACTCCCGCTATCCGCACCTTGATGCCACATTCAACTGAGCTTGTCAAGTGAATGCAAAAATGCTTGAATTTCTCAAACAACAGAAACCTGTACCTTTGAAAGCGTAGCGCTCAAATGCGACTTCATCCATTGGTGATGAGGTGGGACATAGTGCGAACATGAATTCCTGTTGCGCCATGACCAACCATGGAGTTGGTCTTCGCGCCCCAGTATGTTCCAGCAATGTCCATGTGTGCCCACGGAATCTGTTCACCATCTTTCTCGTAATTACGATTTGGAACAAATTGCTTCAAGAACGCTGCTGCAGTGTTTGCTCCACCGTAACGGCCAGCGCCAAGGTTGCGAGTGTCTGCAATTTTAGAATTTGTCATTTCTTTCTCAAATGCTGGAAGGAGCGGCATAGGCCATGCAAGTTCATCGACAGCATTTCCAGCCTCGTGGATGCGTGTTCGGAAATCATCGTCGTTGGACCATAGACCGGTTGCTTCGTGACCTAGAGCAACGACACATGCACCGGTGAGGGTGGCAAAGTCAATGATGTATTCTGGATCGAATTCGCCAGCCTTCCACAACCCATCAGAAAGGACAAGACGCCCTTCAGCATCGGTGTTGAGCACTTCAATTGTTTTTCCAGAGAGTGTTTTGATCACATCACCAGGTCGTTGTGCATTGGATGAAGGCATGTTTTCAGCCATACATGTAATGGCGTTAACCTTGCCAGTAAAGCCAGTCGATGCAAGGGCTTGCATGGTTCCGAAGACGGTCGCAGAGCCACCCATATCGTACTTCATTTCGTCCATATTTGCACCGGGTTTCAAAGAGATGCCACCGGTGTCGAAGGTAATCCCTTTGCCGACGAGCATTGGGGCTCGTCCTTTCTTGTCTTTGTTCAATTCAAAAATAACCATGCATGGTTTTCGTGCTGAGCCCATGCCGACTGCAACCAATCCACCCATTCCTGCTTTGACCGCTTGGGCGTAATTGATAATGGTCACTTTGACGTTGTCGTATTGCTTTGCCCATTCCCATGCTTGGTCTGCAAAAGCCTCAGGGTACATGTCGTTTGGAGGTCGGTTACCAAGGTCTCGTGAAAGGTGAACGCCTGAAGCAACACCTGTGTGAATATTGATAATCGAAGTTAAATCGCTTTCTTGACCTTCATCGCATGTAATTCGAAGATCGATATCGCCTTCTTTTTCTTCATCTTCATCTTGTTGTTTGTAGTGGTCAAATGAATAATCACGCAACAACATACCTTCTGCAAAAGCACCCATCGCTTCAATAGAAGCATTGCTAAACCGAGCGGTTAATTCGGTACCATGGGCTTTCTTTCGGTTTGCTATGACGGTTGCTCCAGCTTTTCGGTAAGCATGGATGTCAGCATCGGCTTCTTTGCCCAAACCGACCAACATGGCTTTTCCACCTTCGCAGCCAAGAATTGACATCGTTGATTTCAATTTTGCTTTGAAATCTCCATCTTGAAGAACACGATTGATTTGGCTCTTCAAAGCAGTATGAAGTCCCTCTTCATGTGCTGCAAGAAGTGAGTCAGTGCCTTCAAAAAGGGGCAGAATTAGGGTTCCGTTGATGTTGTGGCCGGGGCTTACGCTTACTTTCATGAGTTCACCTATGCTTGCCTAGGATGTTCGGCACTTCAATTCTCGCCCGTAGCATTCCGTTCATTGTCTTCGTCTTCTTTTGAAGTACGACGAGTTTCGGCTTCGTTGGCAAAAGCTGCAACTCCAATGACTGCCGCAAGAACAGAAATAGGATTGAACAATCCATATCCAATGAGGAAACGGTCTTGTTCATTGTCGCTAAAAGTCGCATTAACTTCAACAGTTTCATTAACCCAGGTAGCAGCGTTAATGACTCGCTTTTGGTAGTTAAGGTTCCACATTCCCTCGCCATCAAACATGCCCGTATTGACTGAGAAAGACACAACCGAACTGTTTGTAGCGTTCACTGAGAAGAAAGGTGAGACCCATGCCACTTCACCACTTTCGCCGATGTATTCGAGAGTGGCGTTTGCTGTTGAAGCCATTCCATTGTTCCTGATGTCTAAAATGAGTGTGTCGTCATCGAACGTAATCGATTGAACATCGAGGCGAGCGCGCCAATACCATACATTGTTGATGAGGTATCGCATCACATCCATCTCTTCCCCTAATCGTTCATTGAGAGCCTCAGCAGAACCAGGAACAAATTGTTCGTCATCTGTTTCAAACGTGAAAGTAGGGAAACCCATCACACCATACCCATAGTCCCTGCTTGTTCCACAGTTCGGATACAATCCTTGATTTGCGTTCTGAATTGGAATATCTGAAATCTCCCCATTCACCTCTTCTCGAATACCATGGAATAATTCCCAATCAGGAGGTTGTTCTGGCCACTTACCCCATGGATAAAGCATAATCCAAACTCCAGTG
>JAACDG010000124.1 GCA_009937025.1 Methanobacteriota archaeon | reverse complement strand
TTCGACTCCACCGCCTTGGAACAATTTGGTCACGAATGAACCACCTTTGCATAACAAGGGTAGAGAAAAATCGAATACCTGAGAGACCAATGTCATCGCAACTGCTTGGTCCATGTCCCATTTCCCGGTAATATTTGGTGAAATATCAGAGATAATGGAATTCAGTGGTCGTTCTTTCAGTTCATCGAGAACTCGCTGTTGGGTATGTGGTTCGGTGATGTCTCCGACAAGAAGTATTGAACCATCAACGGGTTGACAGGCTTCTAAATCGACACCGACGACCCAACCGGATTTACCAACCAATTCTGTAGCGACTTGTGCCCAACCACCAGGGTGGCAGCCGACATCAAGGATGATATCGCCTTCACGTAGAAGATTGAAACGCTCTTGAATCTGCTTTAATTTGAAAGCAGAACGGGCTCTGTATCCACTGGCCTTGGCTTGGCGACGCCAAGAATCACGCTTGTGATTTTCAATCCAGTGGTCTGCCATACTCAATCCTCCCTGTTCCCCTTCGCCACGCTTCTCTTCAAGAAACCTCGCATTTATTCAAGACGAGAACAAAGAGATGAAGGGGTTTGGTATCCTCGCCATGGCATGGTGAGAGGTTGGATAAGGTGAAAACCTCCACATTTGTTCTCTTGGGCACATTATGCCTGCTTCTCTTGAACACAGGAGGCGCTTTGGTTCAAGCGCAGGTTGTCGACCCTTCCAATACTCTTTCCAGTCCAGTATCCACTGAACCGATGGGGCGAACACTGCTCGTTGAAGAAGTTACGACAACATGGTGCCCGACGTGTGCAGAAATCGATCCTTATCTGGAGGAAGTAGCGGATTCTCATGGCTCTCGAATTGCAATGGTTGCCTATCATCCATCTGATGGGGAAGATGCTTTTCAGCCACCTGCTGCACAGCATCGAATTCAACGCCTTGGAATACTGCATGGTGATGCAATACCCTCTCCGACATTTTTTGTCGAGGGAAAGAATCCAAGGTCTGGCATCGAGGCATGGAGTGATGTCCAACGAGATATTCTCGACCTAGAAATCACTCGTCAGCACACATCGACGCTCCAATTCGAAGTACTACGAAATGCAGAAGGCATTACTGCTCGAATACTTTCAATGGAGTCGACTGGACTGGACCTTCAACATTCACAATTGACTTTTTTAGTGCTGGAACATCAGAAATCGGTCCCTAATGATGTGATTAATCCCGGGAGTTCGACACGAGATCGGGTCCTCATTGCTACGGCTGAATGTCAATTCAACTCCTCGACAGTCGAAACACACATTGGTCTTCTCAATGCAAATGTCAGTGGAGGATGTGATACTGATTTTGAAATTACCTTTGCAGACATAGATGAATTTAGTATTCTTCTCGTTCATGAAAACACAGAATATGCAATCGAAAACCTAGATGCATCGCTCGGCACCTATGGCGCAGTTGAATTCGCATATCGTTCACGTGATGTCCCTCAATCATGGTCATTCACAACAATTGTATTGCTTGTCTCGGTAGGCGCAGGTCTTGTAGCAGTTTTGCCGCGTAAAGGCTGAAATAGATATCATGACGTAGCATAATGCAGTTATTAGGAAATATTATGCCGCATTCCGGAACATTTACGACGCAACCCGGCGTAGGATTGATAACCTACCCCGTCAATGTATATACAATGGCAGAAACATGGGAAGATGTGACCTGGGATGAAAGCAAACCCCTCAAAGAGTGGGTGGTAGAATACACTGTATCGGTAAATGGGGAGATGAACCATCATCTCAATATATTGTATGGTGAAGACTTGGTGGATGTTCAAAGAAGCTTGCTTCACGAACTTCGAAAGACCTATGTCGAAAATGAACGCATTGATGTTACCGTTCATAGAATGGAAGAAATCAAAGAGACTTCAGATTCTGTTTACTTTGAAGGATGCTTTACGCCTTAATTTGCTTTGGCTCGGTAATGAACTTCGATCACTTCGCCGTTTTGTAAGAGATAGTCATCAAATGATGTAACACGGTTTTCTTCTGACGCATTTTCATTGGATGGGTGAACGTGCATAACCATTTCATGCGTGGCGTTGACACGATAATCAAAAATGCCAGTTTCATTGAAATGATGACCCCATATGTCGAAAAATACACCAAGAGAGATATTACCGGGTTCATTCAATTCCACATGTAATCTCCCAGTATCATCATGGGTATGGACGGTATGCATGTTGTTCTCGTTACCATTACAGATGTCGGTTTGAATACCAATTGCAGATTCAACAGTGTAGGGATTTCCATCGATGAAAATTTTGAGTGAGACATGATCATGACGAGCAAGCCCACTGTGATCAAGACATTCCAAAGCCAACGGGTCTGGAGAATCGGCTGTGGATGATTGGCTCTCGGTTGAATTCGCTTCTTGTGTATCGTTGCCTTCAGTCGAATTTCCCGAAGTGTCTGGAGATGTATCCCCATCTGTTGAATCGGTTTCATTGGCTTCTCGTTCAAAAAGTCCGGAATCTTGGGCATAGAGTATGAGCAAGGCCGCTAAAGCCAATGCAGTTACGGTGCTCCAAAAAGCCGTTTCACGGTTCATTTGTCCACCTGAGCCCAAATGTCATCCCAGTCTTTGGTCTCGTTCATTTTCATCAAACGGAAGAAGCCGATGAAGGCTGCGATGTTTGCAAGGTGAGCCGTGGAACAATATTGACAAATTTTACCCATTTTAATTTCGTAATAGATGAGCAAAGCAATGACGAAGAATCCTCCAAATGTGAGGAGTGTGCCCAATCTTAGATTCATCGAAACCCAACTTGCGTTCGGTTCTTTGAAGGATGAATATGCCAAATACAGGAGTATTGCGAAGACTGCTGCGCCAAGTCCGCCCCATGAGATCTCCAAATACGGAACTGTATTGTAATCTATATTTCCAAGAACATCATCACAGGAGAGCACAGTATTTGATGCACAAAAATTACCACCTTCACTTAATTTAGAGGTAATCCAAAGTGTTTGGAACGATACAGCCATACCTGCCACGCAGGTCAGAATAAGTCCCGAAAATACACGTCCTCGAGCACTCTTCAACGATGGAAAGATGGATTCAAATGGGCCGGATAAAGAACGACCAAACGGGAGAATTAACAGTAATCCTGCAAGCGTTGGCAAGAGGTAGAGCATCAATTGAACATTCGAATCCATTCAAGCACCCTCCGATTGGGCCGATGGAACCAAAGCAAAAATTGCATCGACGACTTCTTCGCCTTGGTGTTCTGCAGAACTCCAAGCAATAATGCCATCAGGTTGGATAAGATAGTAACTTGGAGTTCCACCAACCTTCCACTTTTTCATATTGTCTTGGTCGATGTCATCGATGTAAGGGAAATTATGTGCAGCGCCAGGTCGAGAACCACAGTCTGATGAACCGCAGTCATCTCCGGAATCAGCAATTTTATTACGGAACGAAATAATCTCACTTCGGCTTGTATCGTGTCCTTGAATATCGAGTTGAGTCGCACTTGCAATAAAGTTCACAAGTGCTCCATTCCATTCTGAATTACTGTTTCCAAAATAATCTGCATATTGACCCATCTCCTCAGCCGATTGAATACAATATGGACAGTCAGTATCCATGAATTCAACAACGACCCATTGTCCACTCATGTCGCCTTCTTCCCAACTCGAATCCCAATACGATTCCAAGTCAAAATCAGCCCATTGACTGCCGTTGTAGAATTTACCTTCAAGAGCAGGTGCTCGTTCTCCTTCTTTGGTGCCGGTTGCGATTGGACTGGTCGTTGCTGCAATAATCATGATGCCGACAAAGAACAGTGCCATGACACGAATAGCGATTGTCGTTCGTACATCTGCTTCTTCATCATAGGTCTGTTTCATTCTTTCATCTCCTTGTTGATTCCAATTTCTTGAATGAGTGCTTGAGCAGTATGCCGGATTGCATCCTCGCTGTTCAACCGGACATCATAGCCTGTTGACATCATCTTATCAATCCCAAGCATGGCCCGAGGAATGTCTCCAGCCCATCCACGGTCGCCACCGGTATACTCGATTGAAGCATTATGGCAACCTGTTTCCTCGACGACGATTTCAGCAATTCTTCGGACTGAAGCAGTATCGTGAGAACCAAGATTGAAAAGATTGAGAGGGGCATCGCTATGCTTCATGACATGCAAAATTCCATTGACACAGTCTTCAACTTCCATGTAAGATTTTTCTTGCAGGCCGTTACCAAGTACTTCCAAACGAGTAGGGTCGGCTTTGAGTTTGTGGATGAAATCAAAAATGACGCCATGTGTACCCCGTGTTCCAATGATGTTAGCAAAACGGAAAATCCATGCTTGCAAGCCGAATGTACCAACCCAACTGCTGATGAGACCTTCGCCTGCTTGTTTACTGGCTCCATACAACGAGATCGGCATGCAAGGGCCATGTGTTTCAGGTGTTGGAAGCGGTGCATCTTCGCCATAGACGACCGAAGAAGATGCAAAAGCAATTTTCTTCACTTCACAACGGCGCATGGCTTCTACAATATTGTACGTTGCAAGCGTACCTTGTTTGAGGTCAGTATCCGTGATTCGTGTGCCGAGGCGGATATCAGGATTTGCAGCGAGGTGAAAGACGCAATCTATGCCTTCCATTGCTGAAAGAACTGTTTCAAAATCGGTGATATCGCCTTGAACATGAGTTACCTTTCCAGAATCCAGATGGGTTTGAATAAATTGCAGTCTACCACTCGAAAGATTGTCCAATGCTACAACTGTGTCTCCACGAGCGACCAATCGGTCGATTAAATGAGAACCAATAAATCCAGCACCACCAGTCACCAATGCTCGCATGGTTGAATCAATAAACACCCATGTATGAGTCTTTGGTTTTCGTGTTATGAATGAAGAAACGTAATCATGTGTTCAACGCTCAAGCCTTTGATAACCATTGACGAAATCTTTGATGTTTGTCGCCGAGAAGAAATTCTGGCGGCGGAGTTGAAAAAACATGCCAAAAAATAATGAAAAAACGATGCCTATAACACAAGACGAAACAACAAACCTACTGGTCGGTTATGTCCTGAAAAGTAACGCTGGAGGAGCCCTAAAAATCTCCATTAATACAGCCGCTTTTTCGGATTGTTCCACATATGTCACCAGTGATGGACAATCCTATGTCCCATTGGTTATGTCTCTGAATGCTCTGGAAAAAGTTCTCATTGGAGAGCGAGCTGTTACAACCGTTTCACAACTTCAAGATTGAAGTGAGATACACACGGTTATGCGTGTATTCTACTGCACGGTGCCGCTTGCTCAGGGGTTTCGACCCCTGAGTGAGCCTTCACTAAGAATTCGCCAATTCATATATTGGCGCTACTATATTACTAAATATGACCGGAAACCGCGAAGAAGCGGTGGAAACATGCTCAAGCAAGTCGATTCGGTGAAACCCTTCATCGTTGCTGGCATGCCGATGTACAATGAAGAGGAAACCATTGGAACGGTTGTTATGACCGCCTTACGTCATGTCGATGCAGTCATCTGTATTGATGATGGTTCATCTGATTCGAGTGCTCGAATTGCAGAAGCATGCGGGGCCATAGTGATTCGACATCGAGTCAATCGAGGATACGGTGGAGCTCTCAAGACCTTGTTCATCAAGGCAAAAGAACTCGATGTTGATGCTCTGGTTGTTCTCGACAGTGATGGCCAGCATCGGTCTGAAGATATTCCGAAACTCTTGAAGCCAATTCTCTCAAAGAAGGCTGACTTCGCCATAGGTTCCCGCTTCGTAGAAGGCGGCGGAGGCACCGATATGCCAGCATACCGGCGACTTGGAATCAAAGTCATCACTGCGGCAAGCAATCTTTCAAGCGACCTTGGCATCAAAGATACTCAGTCCGGATTCCGTGCATTCTCCCGAACTGCATTAGAACGATTGCGTTTTGATTCAGAAGGAATGGAACTTTCTTTAGAAATGCTTGAAGATGCAAGGGAAAAGCAACTTGAAATCATTGAAGTCCCAACTATGATTCGATATGATGTCCCAAAAGGTTCCAACTTTACTGCTGTATCTCATGGATTCACCGTACTCACATGGGCAATGCTCTCTCTTTCACAAAAGAAGCCACTTCTTGTCCTCGGCATTCCTGGTGCAGGACTCTTGGCAACCGGTGCGGCAATGGGAATGAATACAGCCCGAGGCGTAACAACTCATCTCGACAGTTTTGTCGGACCTGGGCTTTCAGCAATTTGGATTGGTGTTTTGGGGCTTTCACTCATGGCGACCGGTTTGGTTCTTCAAAGTGCTCGCGGCTTTTTGCGACACTTGCTTGTCCGTGAATTTGGACTTGATTGAAACCAAACGAATTGCTTTCCTCGCTCCATTTTATGGAGCATCATTGAAGACCTTCCACTCTGTCGCATGGTCATGGAGAAGGATACAGGCTTGGAGAATTTCCGGCGTTCTGTTTCTACGTTCCAAAATAAAGCAAAGGACTTGACGATGCGTCGAGTTGACAATGCATACCGTAGTATTCTCGCTTCACCTGCAACTGTTGTCATTTTATTGGTCATAGTTGCAGCCTTTTTTGCTCAACAAGGACTCTCATTCCAAGAACAAATAGATGATGACGTCGAAATATTTCTCCCCGATGGAGCGCCTTCGACTGAGTTATTGAAAGAGGTTCGAACCGAATGGTCAACCGATATTGCTATCATTTATGTCCAAACGCCAAACATAGATAATACGAAGGGTGTAACAAATCCAAGCATGCTCAACATCACTGATGTCACCTATTTGCGTGAAATGAGCTGGGTGGAGGGAGATGATGAAAACATCAATGCTGCTCAACAAACAGAGCGGGGCATTGATCACAGTAAAGATGACCACGGACGAGATGATGGCGTGCTTTGGATTATATCCCCTGCACAGGTAATCAAGGAAATTAATTCAGCCGATGGTCGTTTTAACAATTCGTTATGTCTTCATGGCATCAATACTCGAATCCCTCTTCAGTTGGATTGTGACCTGCCAGGAGGAGGGGCTTATGCAATCCCTGACCAGCAAACAGTCGACCAAATTATCGAAGAATCCGAAGGTGGATTTGATGCATTGTTCAAAGATACAAACGACATGGACCTCGATGTCGACAGCGACGGTGACGGCAATACAACAAACGACTTAGACGGCGATGGCATTTGGGATACTGCGGCAATTGTAATCGGAATGCACCACGACCCCACAGAAGCGAACTTCCGTGATTTTAGCCACTTGCATGAACATTTTCAGAACGTGATTGACAATCGTTCATTCGACCAAAATAACACAACGATGACGGTAACTGGATTAACAAAGGTCCTCGAAGATATATCGGATGCCATTTACGATGATTTACTCAAAATCCTTCCCTTCTCTGTTCTTTTCACAATTCTTGTCATCACTCTTCTTCATCGCTCACTCAAGGTGGTGATTATCACTGGTACTCCGATTGTCATGGCGCTTGCCGTTACCTTTGGTTCATCTGTTCTTTTAGATATTACACTGACGCCGATGATTATTGCGACGTTCCCCATTCTTATCGGGTTAGGGGTAGACTATGCATTGCACATGGTCAATCGAATTGAAGAGGTGCGGCGAAAGGAAATTGACAAAGCCCATGATGAGAATGAACGACGTAGGCGACAAGGGAAACCGCCGGAGGAAGTTCCAGACCTTTGGGATATGGATTTGTATCGCAAATGTGTTCTTGAAATGACTCGTTCAACGGGTGTGGCTGTCTTTTTATCTGCTCTAACAACCATTGTGGGATTCTCAGTCCTCATTGCCCCTCAGATTGTATCAGTAGCACCTATTCGCTCTGTTGGAGTCACATTGTGCTTGGGTATTTTTTCCACACTTGTGTTCAGCATAATCCTCGTGCCCACATTGGCATGGATGTTACGTTTCAACAAAAGGAGTAACCCTAAATGGTTGAAAAACATTCTCAACAATGTCTCGATGTTCCCCGCATCGTTAGTTGGAATGATAGTGATTCTTCTCGTTGCAGTTTTCGTTACTGGTATTGGAGTCTCCAATTGGGATACGATGAATGAACCTATTACGGGTTCTTCAGAAGCACCTGATGGCATTAAATCTCTCAACATGCTTGCCAATTATTCAAGAGCATTTAGCGGAGGTCAAACATCTTTGTTTATCTTTGATGCAGAAGAGCGTACTCTTCAGGCTGAACAGAACAAAACCGATAATATTCGTGACCTCCCCGTCTTGGATGCGATCGATGCACTCGAATACAAAATCGACCAAGTCGATAAAACAAATACGACGAGTATTATCACCTTTTTGAAAACGATTCCGGCAACAATTACCCTCGCAGAAGGCGTGACGTTGTATGAAGGAAGTTTGTGGGATTTACTTCATGACCCGTGTTGGGAAAGTAACGACCCTGTTGAATGCAATGTATGGTTAAGTCTCGAACTTACTGGCCCAGACGGTAGGCAAGGTCTGAGGAAAGACATGGTTAATGCTGTGTTCGATACGCTCTCAGATGAAGTACGTTCGATGCTGCTGAACGAAGAAGGAACCAAAGCTATTGTCTATGTGACTCAGCCGTATATGAACCTCAATGTTGCAGGAGAATTAAGGGACCAAATCGACTTATTGCTCCTCAATGAACCCCCGGTTGATGGACAAACCCGAACCTCTCTACTCACCGGTGGATTACCCGTTTCTCTTGATATCAATGATGGGATTCACGATGCGCAAACTTCAACCACAATCATCACAATGAT
>JAACDG010000123.1 GCA_009937025.1 Methanobacteriota archaeon | reverse complement strand
TAAATTTGTTCCTGAGCATCAAAAAGATTGGAAGGAATACAAGTGGTGATGGAACATGGCACGTGATTACGACCTCAAACCTGCTCCTTCATCAGAAGGTGCTCTTGATGCAACGATGACTTCTTCTGTCAATCGACGCCAATTTTTGCGATATGGATTCAACACCGCAACTGGAGTTCTTGCTGCCTCGCTAGGTGTGCTTGGATTCGCTTCCATCTTGCTTCCACCTGGTGGCACCAACGAGGGTGAACTCGGTGTCAAGTTCTGGGCGAAAGGCCGTGAAGATTCTGCTTGGTATGGAGCAAAGCACGAACAATTGATGTCGAAGCAAGACTTTGTTGATGAGGCAGCCAAATCCAATACTGAAACTTCTGGTGCTGCTGGAATCTGGAATGGTGTCCCAGTTGTGGTCACCTATGTCACCCATTCAAAATACGCGAACACCCCAGTATCAAACGGTAAGGCTCGATTCCAATTCACTGAAGGTGTTGATGAGACTGGAAAAACCATCGGCCACTTTGAAGATTTAAGTGATGCAGACCCACGATTACTCCCTTCAGAAAACTTAGTTATGATTTTCGGACGATGCACACACTTGTGTTGTATTCCTGGTTGGCAATTGGTTTCCAATTCGTTCACGGATGATTCATGGAGTCCTGGTGGGGGAGATGATGGTGGTACGAAATTATTCTGTATTTGCCACTCATCGAGATTCGACCCAACCGTTCTTGAAATGAATACCAACAGAAACCGTTCAAACGGTTCGACCTTCAGGTATGCAGGAATTCGTAAAGCTGGTGGACCTGCACCTGTCGGACTTCCAATCATTCCCGTAGTATTGAATGCAAGCGGTGGCATTGAAGGCCTCACCGACTATTTGGATTGGTACACATATTGTGACTGAGGTGATTATGTATGACAACAATGTTTTGGATTCTTTGGTTTTTCATCGCTTTTGTCGTGGTACTTGTTGCTTTGACTCTACGTCAAGAAAGCAGCGATATGCCTCGTCGAGAAATTCTTCGTGCCGTTGAGTCAACCGGAAAAATGGGCTTTGCAGAACGCCTATTCTTGTGGGTATTCTCATGGCTTGATACACGTTTCCGCCTCCAAGACTATTGGAACATGTCGAAAGGTGCCTATTACAATATGCATCGACAAATGCCTTTAACGCACGCTGAGAAGTATAAACTTCGAATCATTTGGTATTGGTATCCTTTGTATTGCTTAGGTGGCATTTCATTCCTTTCCTTCATCATCTTGGTGATTACAGGAACTGTGCTCGGCATCTATTACGTCCCGGGTGGAGAAGGGGACCCTTCTCCTGCTTACGCAAGTATGCAATTCATCATGACTGAACTTCCATTTGGCTATATTATTCGGGCTGTTCACCATTGGTGTACTCACTTCATGGTAGCAAGTGTTTTCCTTCACATGTGCCGTGTTTATTTCACAGGTGCATACCGCAACCCTCGTGAACTCAACTGGCTTATTGGAGTCGCGTTGATGGCATTGACCATTGTCTTTGGATATTCAGGTTATCTTTTGCCTTGGGATTCATTGGCTTACGGTGCTGCAGTTATTGGCATCAACCTCGCAAATTCAAGTCCTCTTGTTGGGAAATACATTGCTACACTCTTGTTCAGTGGCTCTTCCCTTACAGCAAGAACAGTGACTCGGATGTATTTCATTCACGTCTTTATTCTCCCAGTGATTGTTACGACCTTGATCATCATTCACTTATTCATTGTCTGGGTACAGGGCATTGCGGAGCCACATTGATCTTGGAGGGTAATACATGGGACTAATCGACAATTTCGGACGTGTCGCTTCCTCCTATATGGAGGAAAAAGAACAATTGCAAGCTGTACAGGGTAAGCGAACTCGTACTCGAACTGGGCACGGCTTCTGGCCGCATGAAGTTCTGCGAGATACAATCTTGCTGTCATTCATGACTGCGGTTTTACTGTTTTATGCTTGGCTAATCCCACCTCCACTCCACGGTGCTGCCGACCCTTATGCTCAAGCAGGTTTCGTATTCCCTGATTGGTATGTTCTGTTCTCGTATGGATACTTACGCTGGGGAGAGTATCTGCCACAATTTACCGTGCCTACTGGTTTTATCGGTGAAATTGTCGGTCAACCTGTCTTCCCTTGGAACGCAGCATGGTGGGGAGCAGCACTCACTGGAATCCCAGTCAGTATTCTTGCCCTTCCTCCTTTCCTTGGTGGCCGGGAACGACGTCCAGTCGAAGACCCTTGGTTTGCATCAGCCGGTGCAGTTTATTTGGCTCACATTTGGTTTATCTCTGTCTTTTCAATCAATATTTTCTTAGAACTCTATGGGAAAAACCGTTCTGATTATTGTAAATTAGACAGCCATGGAGATTTATTATGTGGAGTGCGTGAACCTTGGTTGGCTGATGCGTTCAACTCCATACCTTGGGTCATGACAGGTGTTCTTGCCTGGATTTGTATTTATTTCCTGGCTCGAGGCTTGATGGTGAAAGCATGGGGTGCGGGATTCAAACCAAGTCATGCAAAGCAAATCCTCATTGGAACACTGCTGATCTCAACCGCTGGAACCGTGGCAACATGGGACACATATGATGATGGATTTTGGGACCAAGGTGGATTGCTGACCATTAAGGGGTTGACCCACGATTACTATCCTGAATTGGAAGCCATGCGCACACAACCTACCGATGTCCATGTCCATGCTACCAACGAATTCACTGACGACCGTGGTTGGAGTGAAACGGAAACTGTACCGACAACCGCTTGGTTGGATTGGGTCATTTATCAACCAGCACGGTACATCATTATTGATTTCACTGATGCCAATGGCCATCAAGATGCTGCGAATGGAATCAATGCAGCAGCTGGTTCTACAACATTTAACGGTGGAGATGGATGGGCCACAAGTGGTAGTTTTACCATCACTGAAGATGTAGACAACTTCCCAGAAGGGCATCATGACTCTATTGAGACGCTCACCACTGACCTCAGTTGTGAATACCGTGCATCTGAACGTAAGATCAACGATGTTTCTACCGTTAGTATGATTTCCTCAACCTTGACCGTTTCCAACAGCAAGGGAACAACAGTCTCCTCTTTCGATGACTGTCTTGGCGCTACAGTTGAACTGCCAGTTGGTACCTATGATTACACCTACACGGTAACCGCAACTGGCCCACTTGCTTTGAACAACAGTATCCAAACAGAAACCTCTTTTGGAATCGCTTCTTTCCAACCACTTTTGGTTTGGAATCAAGATGCACCCGCTTCAATTGCAGGAACAACAGTCAATCTTTCTGACTCGGAAGAAATGAGTGTTGGCGGTACACAATTTGCTGCAATTGAAAACCCAACCTATCACACCAATCCAAAAGCACTCGATGCTAAACTTACCTATGCAATGTTCATCCCTTGTTTGACCTTTGGCGCAATGGTGTTCATCTTGCTCCGCTCAATGGGCCGTGGTTATGAATTTGAAATGAACAAGTGCTATGGCTGCGACTTGTGCGATGATGCTTGTCCTGTTCGATTGTTTAACGGAGGAGACAAACTCAACATTATCTACAATTCATGGAATAACGAAGACGATGGTGTCCCGATGTATTCTTGTCTCACTTGTACCGCTTGTACAAACGCTTGTCCACAACTGGTCGATTATGACTCATACGTCGATATTCGCCGTTCACTTATCGTTGGAGGACCTCAAGCAGAAATCGCTCACACAGTCCTACAGGCCGTTCTTGCAGCAGAAGCAGAAGACTCCGCCAATGAAGACTTCGTGCCTGTCGAGGATTACCCTCTGACATCAAACATTGGTTACTATCCAGGGTGTGTCGACTACCTCGACCAAGAAATGGTCTTCTCGCATGTCAATGAAGGTGAGATGAACCTTGGAGATGCGACGACTTCAGCCTTCACCCTCTTTGATGAAATGGAGATGGATGTGTCTTATCTCGGTCGAGATTTCCTCAAGTGCTGTGGCCACGACCAAAAGTGGCAAGGGCTTGATGAAGTGTTTGACAAACTCAAGGCTTACAATCAAAAGAAGATTGAACAATCGGGTATTGACACGCTTGTATCGTCTTGTGCAGAATGTTTCAGAACCTTCGCTCGAGACTATGAACTTGAAGGTGTGAAAGTCATGCACACAACTGAATTCCTCATTGAAAACGGATTCGACATGAACCTCAAGGCTGAGGAAGAAACAACGGTCACCTATCACGACCCTTGCCGTCTTGGACGCCAAATGGGCATTTATGAAGAGCCTCGTAAACTCATTGCTGGAGTTGAAGGTGTGGAAATCGTTGAGATGGAACACCATGGTGAAGATGCAATGTGCTGTGGAGTCTCAAGCATGATGTCATGCAATGAAAACGCTCGTTCACTCCGTGTAACACGTATGGAAGAGATCCGTGCAACTGGAGCCGATACAATGCTGACCTCTTGTCCAAAGTGTGTTTCACACTTCGAATGCCTCAAATTTGAAGGCGATGAGCGCTACGAAGATATTGAAATCCTTGACGTTGTTTCATTCCTTGCTCGCCAAGTTGAAGCGAAGAAAGCAAAGGCAATCTCGGAATCAAATCCAGTTGTTGAAGTCGAAGCCTGAGACTTTATGACGGCTAAAGGCTTATCATTTACCTCGTGTGCAAGTGTGCATGGACTACGACAGTATGACCGTCTTAGAACTCAAAAGTTTGTGTAAAGATCGTGGACTTCGAATCTCAGGAAAAAAAGCAGAAGTGGTCATTAGACTCATGGAATTTGATGAGGCTGTAAATCCTCAACCATCACGACAAGTGTTCCAGCAACACGCACCTATGGGATATGCTGCACAACAACCAATGCCAGTACATTATCAACAGGGCCCCATTTATGTCAAGAAAGAAAGTGAACTTGCATCGGCCATCGGGATATGCATCATCTTGTATGGAATATTCCGACTGTTTTGGGCTGTCATTTTTTCAGTTGGCACTGGAGGCGGACTCGGGTGGTTACTCTCTCCAGTCGCTTTCCTCTTAGGCCTCGGATTTATTGTGGGTGGAGCTATTACTTATTCGGGATACCGAAATGGAATATTCCTTACAC
The DNA here is from genome assembly GCA_009937025.1 of Methanobacteriota archaeon. Classification (GTDB taxonomy): domain Archaea; phylum Thermoplasmatota; class Poseidoniia; order Poseidoniales; family Poseidoniaceae; genus MGIIa-L1. Next base: position 3,237 of record JAACDG010000123.1, on the reverse strand, counting down.
TTGGCGTACTGGCTATATCTGGATTCATGAGCCTCGCATTCCATGGAGATGAGGTTAACCCAGTTTCTGTCGCTTGGGGAGATGCCATGCTCATGACTTCGTTGATGTGTTCGGTTAGTTGCATGATTTTGGTTGCCCTACCGCTCTTGATTTCAACACTCAAAAGTGGCTGGCCGGAACCAATTGAAAATATTCTTGGACAAAATAACGACTCCGATGGCAAAACTCAGGTTAAATGTCAATCATGTAAAACTGCATTGGAAATTCCAAGTGGCTACTCTGGAAGCATTGAGTGCCCATCATGCAAATCGCAGATGAATATTTGATTCAATCCGATTCCGGCGGTGATTGACCGTCATCCATCCCAACGATTTCGTAGTTTGATGGAAACAAAGCAATCAGTACTCCAAGAATTAAGGAAGCAAGGCCCCATCCAAACATCTGTCGGACGAAAAGCATCTCGAGTGCGACTACCACTAAGATGAGTCCACCAATGTTGGAAGTCCAAACCAGGGTTTTGAAGGTTGAAAGAGAAACTCCTGGTGTTCCTTCCTTTCGATAAGGTCCGAACTCTCCTCCGAAACGTTGGGCGGTATCTTGTTTATCTTTCTTGGACATAAGTTCACCTCATCGGTCAATCATCGTGATAGCATCGGTTGGGCATGCCAATACGCACAATCGGCAACCTGTACAATCAGCACGGAGAATCTTGGCCTTTTGATTCGATTCAACTGTGATGAGTGGACTGGCCATAGGAACTTTATACATTTCAATGGCATCGTCATCACAGACAATCGTGCATTGGTCGCAACCTATGCACAAGCGTTCCTCAACAAAAGCTACGGTTGTTTCGCCACCTTTGATGGAAGCACGTTGCTCGCCTCGTAACCTGTTCAGCGAAGTTCGAATACGTACAGCCTCTTTTTCTCGACGCTTTCGCAACTCGTCAGAGGAGGTCATACAATTACCTCCAATGAGTCCTTCCCTTCAAACTTGACGACGGCCATGTTTACCAATACATCTCCTAAACAGTAGAAAGAACCAACCAATAATGGTGGATTCCAAGCGGTTAATTCAGTCCATGGCACTTCATTTGCCCAAGTCCAATTGGCCAGAGAAGTACCCCATAATTCCATTGCTAAAGCCGCCCAAGCCATGGCGGAATACAATCGAGGCTGTGGACCCCATTTGGTGAATGCTAATACCAGAATTAAGAGAAACACCGCTGATGTATCTCCTCCGGTCCAAGCCCCGTAGACGACCAGTGGGACAAAAGGCCCAAGCAGAGGTAAAGCCCACGATTCTTTCATGTTCTCCGCACATATCCGTCCCAAATCAAAAAGAAAATAATGGCCAGCAGGAACAAACAATGGCATAAGGCCACGTTGATATTCATAGATGAGCCAAATTTCACTGAAGAACAATTCCATTGGTGTTGCAATAGCAACAACAGTCAGCATTTCAATTCGTTGCTTTTTCTCTCCGTTTCGATAAAACCAGGCAAAAAGCCCCCAACACCAGAGATTAACAGGCATTTCAGCATAGTTATCCGGAATCATTCCGTTGCAAGCAGTTGCTGAAAACCAAAGCCCGAGAGCGATGGTTATGACGTAAACCCACGCTCTGTGCATGGTTGTGCGAGGAGGTCCTCCCCTTAGCAAGAACGGGTGTTACTCGCTGCCGTAAGAAAGCAACTCTTTGCCCATTGCCAGCATTGAAAGTTCAGCAACCAATGCATGCCAACTATGTGCGTGCTCTCCGTATTGGCCGCCAGATTGTGAAAAAGATTCGAATTGAGCACTTGGAGAATTCAAATTCTCGATGTCAGACTTCTTTGAATTTATTCTATAGAACCATGAAGCAGCCTGGCCATCAACCAAATACACGACCGGTTCAACTGGGGCGCCTTGTTTGTTTTCCAAAACAGTCGGAATTCCTTCTTGAATAAGGAAATTTTCTACATCCACTCCACCCTTTGAATACATCAATTTCTTCATTTTACGATTCGAGAGTTCTAATAATTCTTCACCATTTCGAACGGTCATGATTCCAAGGCCGTAAGTGCCACGATCGTTTTTGATGAAAACGACTGGTTCACGGTCAATGCCAAGAGACTGATATTTCATTCTGAGGTTGGCGAGAAATTTATTCACTTCAGCAGCAAGCTCAATGCGGCATTCCTGTTTATCGAGACATTTGTTCTTCGAGACAAACCATTCCGGCATAAGGTGCCAAGAGTCAATATCTAACATTTGAGAAATTTCTTCAACATATTCACGAAGAACCTCATAATGCTGAGATTTTCTTCTTCGGTGCCAACCCATTGAGGGCGGAGGAGATACCATTTGATTCTCCAATCCTTCAACAAGGCCATCTGTCAAGTCATTGTTGAGTAAAATAAGGTCTGGTTGTTGACCACCTATGAGGAATATATCCTCACCATTGGTTTCTTTTCGCTCGACTTGCTCCAACTTCAATGGCCCCGAAATACCATTGAGGTGCCCTAAATCTTCGAAATCAACAGAACCTACTGTGCATCGGAATCCAGCGATTTCAAGGAGGTTTTTCAATGCGATGAGGTTTTCGACATATCCCTTATTACGGGTATGGGATTCAGGATAAAGGTGAACCCAATCGGAATATTTGAACTCTCGTTGAATATGAGTTTTGAGTAATTTGGCCAGAGAAGGCTTGTCTTCTTCTGAAATATTATTGAAACCTGCAGGGAAGTGGTTCGCATCGACAACACAGATTTTCCACCCAGCATCTCGAATATCGACACTGCCGTAAATCGGGATAGGTACTTCACTCCGCTTCTTCGTCATCCAAGCCGTAATTTCAGAACGTTTACTTTCGAGCAATGCTGCATATTCGTGCACAAAAGTCATCCAATCACCTCTTCAAGTAAGTCAAATGCAGAACCTGTGGGCTTTTGAGCCCCCCGATCCAATACATGAACCGCTTCAAACAAACCTAAACCCAAGGCTATATCAGGTTGTGTCTTCAAAGCACCAGCAAGCAAGGGGTAACGTTGGATGATCGCTTCAGTTTGAGGTTTGAATTCTGTAAGTAGATTTTCGATTAAACCGGGCGATGTGGCTCTACCTGCAGGCAACTTGGGGCGGTGAACAATGTTCTTGGGAAGCGCTGTACGAGACGCTGCTGCTCGCAAAGCAGCCTTCTCATCGCCGTGAGATGGCAGTCGCCATTCCATCGGTAATCGATGGCTTGCTTGGC
>JAACDG010000122.1 GCA_009937025.1 Methanobacteriota archaeon | reverse complement strand
TGCCGCTGTTTCAGCATTCTCAGAAACAGTTTCACTGAGCCATCATCTTCTTGAGAGTCTGACTCATTCAGGTGCGAAAACGAACATTGAACGAGAAGAATTACTCCTTCAATGGCTCGAATCTTTCGATTCACTCTTGCTCCGATAAATCAGCTTGCTCACGAGCGAGTTCACGCATATCATCAACTTCATCCAATTCATCAACAATTTCTTCACCAAGCAGGGTCTCAAGAACGTCTTCCATGGTAACGAGCCCAGCAATGCCTCCAAATTCATCTTTGACAAGTGCAAATTGTTGTCTTTTTTCGAGGAACATTTCCAATACTTCGTCAACATTCGCAGTTGCGTGTAATGAGATGACCGGTTTCTTGAAATCCTCCATAGTGGAAGTCCATTCGTCTCGACTTGCAGCCATTAATATTTCAGAGCGAATGACAATTCCTGTTGAGTCATCAATAGTTTCGTCATACACAGGTATACGAGATACGCGAATGATTTTGTGTTCATCCAATACTTCTTGAAGGGTGCTTGAAGAAAGGAACGACGTCATAACGACTCTTGGAGTCATAATATCGACAACTTTGATATCCCTTAATTTGAGTAGATTTTGTATTACTTCTTGTTCATCTTCCTCAATGATTCCTTCTTCGCCGCCAAGGTCTGCAAGTGCGGCTACATCATCTCGTGTAACCAATGCATGATCACCTTTAGGCAATATTGCTTTGAGTGCCTGAATAGGAATGATGATTATGACCAAGAACTTAATCAAAAAGTGGAGTAACTTTCCTGTAATAGGAGCCAATTGTCTCCAATAAGCAGTCCCGAGAGTCTTCGGTACGATTTCTGATAAAAACAAGACAGCAATGGTCAAAATAATCGATGCAACAGTCAAGGCCCCTTCGCCCCATATAGATTGAACTTCGGAACCGACACCTGCAGCACCCATAGTGTGAGCAATAGTATTGAGAGTTAAGATTGCAGTCAATGGTTTTACTGCATCATCTTCTTTGAGGCTCGACCAAACCTTCCCATTTTTATCGCCATCTTTTTCCAAGACAGCGATATAGGTATGTGGTATTGAAAGAACAACTGCTTCAAGAATAGAGCAGAGAAAAGAGACTCCAAGAGCAAGTGATGCATAAAGAATGAGCGTTGTCATTGCCATGTGACTTCTGGGACTCCTAGCGGGTGGCCTGTCTTTAGGACAGGGTAGGGGTTATTGAAAATGACCCAAGAAAGCGATTGCAGTAAGAAAGGTGCATTTGAAGTCGCCGAACAAGGGTGAAAGTCAAGAAGCATGTGCTTTTCCGTCAATTTGAGGGGCCGCAATGTCTGGTGAATACGTCATGATTTGTGTCGCATGGCCTTATGCAAATGGCCCCCTCCACCTTGGCCATGTTGCGGGTTGTTATCTACCACCTGATATCCAAGCTCGTTTTGAACGTGCTCTCGGCAATCGTGTCCTCATGGTATCTGGTTCTGATGAACACGGTACGCCAATAACCGTAACCGCTGAGCAAAATGGCATCAAGCCACAGGAAGTCGTTGATGAATTCCACGCAATTAATTCTCAAGCACTGCTTGACTTAGGTTGCTCATGGGAGCCGAATGTAGATTCAAGAGGAATTGAATACGGAGGTTCTCTTTTCAACCGTACATCCGACCCACGCCATAAATCAATGGTCCAGGATAATTTTCTCAAACTCTTGGATGCAGGTTTATTTGAAACCAAAACCATGGAGCAATATTTCGAAATTCACGAAGGTGGAGGTGGGCGATTCTTACCCGATCGATACGTCGAAGGCACCTGTCCTTCTTGCAGTGAAGATGGAGCGCGAGGCGACCAATGTGATGCGTGTGGTGCCACATATGAGGCGACAGAACTCAAGAATCCTGTTTCCAAAATGAATCCTAGCGCACCTATTGAAATCCGCAATACCGACCATCTCTTTTACCGACTTGATGCTTTTCAAACTGTTCTCGAACAGCATGCTGAATCTCAGCAAGGACATTGGAAATCAAATGTTCGTGCTATGACTAAACAATGGCTGGATATGGGTTTGAGACCACGTGCCGTTACACGGGATCTCTCATGGGGCATTCCTTTGCCAATGGAAGGCAACGAATGGGACGGAAAGTGCGTCTATGTTTGGTTTGAGGCAGTTCAAGGCTATTCGACATGCGCTCGGATTTGGGCTGATGAATACGCTGGCCCGAATGGACACAGCAATGGAGCAGATGCTTGGAAAAATTGGTGGTGCATATCTGAAGACGGTACAAAACCTCGACATTTGTATTTCTTAGGTAAAGATAACATCCCTTTCCACACGGTCATCTGGCCAGCCCTCATCATGGGATTAAATCATGCTGAAAATGGCAAAACAATTGATGATCCCGTTGAACTTCCGGGTCCTGGCGATTATTCTCTGGAGACAAATGTCCCGGCAATGGAATACCTCATGCTTTCTGGTGGTCAATTTTCTAAATCAAGAAAGCATGCAGTATGGCTCCCCTCCTTTTTAGAACGATTCGACCCTGATACACTACGCTACTACCTCGGCATTAATATGCCCGAAAACCATGATACTGACTTCAATTGGCCTGATTTCGTTGAAAAAATCAACAGTGAACTTATTGCTGCTTATGGGAATTTTGTCCATCGCGTTCTGACTTTAGGCGCCCGCCTTCCTTCTTCGAATACTGGGCCTTTTGCTGATTTTGATGAACGAGAACGAACCAAAGATACGCAAAAGAAACTTGAAACCCTTCACACATCTATAACTGAATCTCTGTCGCGCCATCGATACAAAGAAGCCTTGAGATTTGCAATGAATGCCGCACAAGTTGGTAATCAATTACTTCAAGCAGCTACGCCATGGAAATATCTATCCGAAGCAGATGATGGTTCGAATCCGCATTATGGAGCAGAACGTATTGGCGCACTTACTGATTTGTCTTTCGGCTGGCGTATTGCGCGATTTTTGGCCATTACTATGCAGCCCTTTTTGCCCTTTAGTTCAGCGAAATTATGGTCTTCACTTGGACAATCCGGAGATGTGTCGCACATCCCTTGGAATTCAGCAGTTGACTGGGATGTTCCAATGACATGGAATGATGCAAAACCAGAACCTTTGTTCAAGCGTCTTGATTTGGAGGAAATTCTCGCCTCAGAACAATCACTTGCCGATACATCTGATGTATCGGAACAGCCGGGCCACCCGGTAAAAGGTGGTAAAAAGAAAAAGAAGAAACCCAAGGAGGATACAGAAATGACCGAAGCACCAGAAGGAACAACATATCTCAACTTTGAGACATTTATGGAAGTAGATTTACGCGTAGGAGAAATCCTATCCGTTGAAGAACACCCGAATGCAGACCGATTATTTGTCGTGTCTATTGATGATGGGAGCGAAGATGGACGAACTATTTGTGCCGGGTTGAAAGAATACTATTCTGCTGATGAAATGGTTGGAAAAAGTGTCGTCTTCGTTGCTAACCTCAAACCACGTGCATTGCGAGGCGTCTCTTCCGAGGGAATGATGCTCGCTGCAGACGACGGAGAGGGCAATGTACGTCTTGTTACTGTTGATGGTTCAATTAGCACAGGCTCACAAGTTCGCTGACTTAGGCCATTCGCTCATGCACAGCATGCATGATTTTACGTGATATCTCGCTGCAAAGTATTCGTATCTTTGGTACATTCACTCGCATTTCAGCACCCATTTCTTCGGGAAGTGATTGGAGATTAATCTCGACGTTGAATAATGCACCTTTGATTGCAGCACTGGTCAACAACGCTGCAACCCCTACATCAGAAACAGCATTTCCGTTCCCTGTTTGTGCCAAAGCCTCTTGACAATCCAGGAGCTCCATACCCAATTCTACTGTCTCATAAGGAATTTCTGAAGCCTTCAATGTTGCTTGACGTATTGCAGTGCGACGAAGATTGATTTCTTCATCTGAACTTTTGGACATTCTGAATGCAGCCATCACCTGATCAAATGCATCGCTGTCAAGTTGGGCTAATTCTCCTGCTCGCTGATAGGTTTGCTGAACAATTAATTCAGCCTTTTCAGCAGCAGACCAACCTTCTTTCCATTTTTCCTTGCCCAAGGTCAACTGTGCCACCATGCGGGTTAAC
>JAACDG010000121.1 GCA_009937025.1 Methanobacteriota archaeon | reverse complement strand
GCGACGGCATGGGCGACATGATTGAAAAATTACGCATAATCGCTAGAAAAGAACAGAGTTATATGGCTGATTTAAACACATTACCTCAAGGTCTTTTGAGTCAATCTCAACGAGAAGGACGTACCTCGACAAAAGGTAAAGTCTCCATACAGAGTTTAGCCGATGTTGTCAATCACGATGCTCGTGCTGAACGATTGCGGAGCGGCAGTTTTGGAGTTCTGGAAAAATATGAGGGATTGTTTTTGGACTTGTTGAAAACTGACTCTTCCGTTGTTCTTGGTTCAGCTGGAGAAACAGATGAAGTCGTTACAATTGACGTGAGGAGGCAAATACGATGGCCCACTTCTCTTCATGGAAAAACTGGAATGCGAGTGAGCGAATTCCCCCTCGACCGACTTGACCCAGAAGGTTCCAATCCATATTCTGCATTGCATGAAGGATTAGCACTCAGTACACAAGACATGATGGAGGTCGAAATGATTGTCGACGATTCTATATCTCAATTTGGTGACCAAGTCATCGATAAACAATCTGGTGAACGTTTTGAAATTCATGAAGCAGGTGCAACCTTCCTTATTTTGAAAGGTTGGGCGAAAATTGTTTGATGGAATTCTCAAGCCCTCATTTCGATGAATCTTGAGTCTCTGTGAAGGTAAGGTTCAAGACTCCACCCGCATCCAACGGTTTAGAGGTGAACCACATGGGTCTGCGCAAAGGCAAGAAAAAAGATGCTCAAACACTCCCTGCACCGGGTTTACCACTCCCTCCACTTCCTGGAATGCCTCTCCCGCCGCTAGGAGACCTCCCTACTCCACTTCCACTGCCTGGAATACCTGCACCTTTGCCTTTACCTGATAATCCTGCTCCTGCACTTCCAATGCCGGATACTCCTGTATCAGTGGCCCCTACGCCTGATGCTCCGGCTCCCGCCGACGATTCATCCGACAAAGGAAATCAATACGGCGAGATGTGGGCAAAGCGTTCCAACAAACCTCTGCAACAAATTTATGGACATATTGACCGTTTGGCAAAGAAGGAAACAGGGTCTTTACTTGACCGATACTCGGATCGCTTTGGACATTCGTTAGACCGTGAAATTATTGTTTTGCGTAAAAAAGAACATGATTCCAAAGTATCAGAAATCCGCGATGCACCTGTTGTACAGTTATTGGATGATGAAGATTCAAGTGATTTGAAATCACAATTGACCGCGATAGAAAATGAACTTCGCGCACTTAAACCCGAATATCAAGCGGCAAAAGCAAATGGTGATTCTGAACCTCTTTCTCAAATCCGGCCGGTTCTCGAAGGTTTGATGGCTGAAAGGAAATCAATCAAAGCCATGATGGATGGCACTTTGGAGCCAACTGTTGCTGAAGAAGCTGAAGATTATTCAGATTCTGATGAAAACGATGAACTCTTTGCATCCTTTGTGGCCATTGTTGATGACTTGCTCGGTTCGAAACTTTCAGAAGATGTCGTATCAATTTTCCTTGCAAGTGATGAATTCGAAATTTACCAAGAAGTCGGTAGCGACCCTCTACATGCCGAACATGCAATGCGTGTGGCCTTTGTATCCATTGTTGATGAACAGCTCGGAAACATGAGTCCTGAATCTGTCGTAGAATTCACTGAAACATCAGACTTTGAAATTTACAAGTCAATAGCAACACTGTATCAATCGGATGAAAATACAGATTGAATTATTTGAAGGAACGTGGTTAGAATGGGATTACTCGATAAAGCAAGCGACACAGCAGCAACAGCCGATAAGAAACCAGTGGCAAAGGCAGTTGCTAAAGCCAAACCAGTTGCAAAGGCTAAACCAGTTGCACAAGTTATCGACACACCAGTGGCAGTCGTATCAAAAAAAGCAAAGCCAGTGAAAGCAATGAAGGCTAAGCGAGCAAAAGTTGGACCCCAGGGTCTTCCACAAAATGTAGAAATCGCTACTGCAAATTCACGTCGAATTGCTTGGTTCGTCAACTTCGTCATCAATGTCGGACCAATTATTGGTTTCTTATTTTCCGTCGCAATTCTCGATGCATTTACGACTATTTTTGCTCTGGTAGCGCTTGCTGCGTTAATCTTCAACTTGGTCATCATTCCAATCATGTCTGGGCGAACGCTTGGTAACTTTATTTCAAGAACCAAGAATATCAAGTCAAATGGTATGAAACCAAATTTTATCCATGCACTCTTGGTAAATTCAACCGGAATCTTGTGCCTCGCTGGTATCGTTTTCTTGATGATTAATGCAGGTTCAATGTTCAGTGAAAAGGGTAGTGATCAAATTTGGGCTTCAGTGTGGTCAATTCTAGGACTTATCTTCATTGCTCTGTTCTTTGTGAATGCATCAATGAAGAGTGGAAGCGAATTAAATCAAGGGCTTTACGATTCGATGTTTGGAGCATACCTTGTCAAACACGTTCCTGTCGAAGGAGAAGCTTCATCTGGATTCATCGGCAAACTCGAAAGTTTGTCGTCCTATGGCGACCGATATAACAGGAGTCAAGAAGAGAAAATCGCAAAGAAGGCAGCCAAAGCAATACTTGTCGAGACTGAATCCAAACCTGGAGATTCTGATTCTTCCGCCGAAAGTATGTCCTCTTATGACGAACGGCTTAAAAAGCGCCAAGAAGAGAAAGTCGCAAATAAAGACAAAAAGAAGGATTCCAAAAAATCTGATGACAAAAAGTCCGAGTAACTTTTGTACTTGGTGGATATATGTTTTTGCTGAATTCAAAGTGGTTGCGTACTACGTTTTGGACATTTGCAGTCGTTTTTTGCATCTCTTCACTGGTCGCAGATATCATTTTCCCATCGCCATTTATTTGGCTGATAATAACAATTTATTGTCTATGGAATGCATATCTTGAATTCATAGTGAGTGCACTCTTCATATCTCCAGGCACACCTAGACCTTCATTCGATTCCCCTCATTGGGATTCACATTATCGTACATTTGAAAACGTCACCACGCATATACAAGTTTTTCAACAAAACTATTCCGCTCCAATCATTGTATTCATACATGGTTGGAGAAGTTCTTCTGCCTCCGTGTATGGCCGCGCCCAATGGTTTGTTGACAGAGGTTGGCATGCAGTTGTCTGCGAATTGCCAGGTCATGGCCAATCGACTCCGATTCCAAGATGGACCGCACTCACAGCAGCTCAACATATGGAATATCAAATAGAAAATCTTGATACATTCATAGATACGAACAATATATCTCATTTCTTTTTGTATGGCCATAGTATGGGTGGATATATTTGTACTCGTTTCGCTTCAAACAGTAAGAATTTCCCATTTGGACTCCCATTAAGTGGATTGATATTAGAATCACCTCTGATGCTCTATTCAAAAATATTCGAGGAGATAAGTTCGAAACTCAAAATACCGTCAGCAATCCGTCCGTTCCACCTTCGCCGCGTCTTTCGCGATGTTCGTTCAATGCACCCCGAACATGCTCAAGAAGTTCGTTTAGATCAGTTCGACGTTCCTGAATGGGGGGTGCCATCCGTGCCAACGCTCTGCCTGCAAGCGAAGACGGATAATCGACTTGGACGAGACCATTATGATGCCGCT
>JAACDG010000120.1 GCA_009937025.1 Methanobacteriota archaeon | reverse complement strand
CGCTCCACAAGAGGGGCAAGATGGCCACGATAACAATTATGGATATGGATTACTTCAAATCCAAAGCTTGCTCAACACGGCAAGTGCTTGAGTAAGAATCACTTCTTGGTTATGGCAACCAATGTGCCGCCAAACAGTGGCATGAAGGCAATGTGATGGGTATCAGTTGCGGATTGAATAAATTTCATCCACTGGTTGAAGCCTTCGACTAAACGCATACCTTCTACATCATCTTCTTCGACATTGCCGAGCGGCATATCCGGTTCTACAGTGAACAAAACACCACTTGGTGAAAGAAATGGAAGCAATAACTCGACATTTTTCGCTCGGCTTTCAGAAGTCCCATCAACAAGAACTGCATCATGATTCGATTGTAAAGGCGGAGTCCCGACTTCAACACCTGTCGAAGATGCAGCATGCCATGCATTCGTTTCAGCAACCAAAGCATCGATGTTGCCGACAACAATTGAGGTGTAGGACTCGGCATCGTGGCGAAGCATTAATCGTCGCAAAATGACTGCGAATTTAGCGCCATCTTCAACCAACTGATAACATTCAGGCTTGGTTTCATCTGTTGCGAATAAATCATAAATCCAGGCACTGCGATGCCCAATTCCTGCACCCACCTCAAGAATTGATTGAGGTTTTAGACGCCCCAATGCATCTCGAAGCCGGCGTAAAATCGAAATTGACGAAGTGCTCGAACCCATGTGCTGCAGTTGAATTCCAATGTTACTGGCAATCTCTGGCTCGTCGCGATTACGGGTATCGTCTGGAGACAGCAAATGGGCCAAGACGTGTTGCTTTCCAACTTCGGAATCGACACCCTCATGTTCGGCCATGAAGGTGCGTTTCAGCGAAACGCCTTCAAGCCTCGCTTATGCAGTTGAGCCGCTACCTTCAAACGGGAGTGGATGGGCGCATGAACAGGGATGTCCATGGATGACAGCGTAGAAGAGGAGGAATTCATCGATGAAGATGAAATTTTGCTCGAGAATGCGGTTCACTGCTCTGAGTGTAATGATGTCATGGGACACATCATCCTCAAAGAAACTCAAAAAGGCAAAGGTGCCGACTATTTACTGAAGTGTGAAGAGTGTGGGAGAGTACATACTACTCATATCCGCCCTCCACCTGTGGTAGAGATTCCCTTTATTCTCACAGAAGGCCCTTCATCACGAACAAAGGTAATTGAAATTGATGCTGATGAAGTCTTGGAATTGGAAGATGTATTCCAAGAGGATGATAAATTGTGGTCAATTCATCAAATCGAAATGCAAGACGGGCGATATGTGAAGCACTGTGAGGCGAGCCTCATCGTACGGGCATCGGCTCTTCGTTGCGATATGGTTCGGGTTAAACTCACCATGACACGAGGCGAAGATTCTTCATCAGATGTTTTGATTGTGCCAGCTGAAACAACCTATACTGCAGGCCATTTGATTGACTTAGAAGGTCAAACTTGGCGTATTCGTGCCATACATATGGGCCGAGCAAGAACTCTTCGAGGCACTGTTGAAGCACGAGACATCAAACGTATGTATCTCCATGAACCTCCGAATCCTGAGTATTTCGCCCCACGTACACCACGAGAACGTCGACAAGCATGGAAAGAAGGGAAACTTGGATTCAATCCAAATCCCGTTCTTCCAAAAGAAATCGTAAAAAAAGGCGTAACACCGTCGAATAAACGGAAACAGAAGCGCCCGCGAAATTGATTAAGGACGATTCGTCCATGGCATAATGAATGCCTTTGCTACTTGTGTGCCAATGGTAGGGTTTTCTTGCAAACGGCGTATACTGTATTCATACCATTTTTCACCATAGGGAATGTACACTCTTGTGCGGTGGCCATTCTTTGCCAACTTTCTACGAAGTGGCCCGCGCACACCTAAAAGCATTTGAAATTCATAGCCAGGTCCTTTCGCATTTCGAGAAGGGCCTGCATTTGGCCTTGGGTCGGAGATGTTCGGCCCCATGCCATGTGATTCAAGTGCGGATTTGGCATATTCAATGACCGGGATATCATGACTGGCAATTGAGCAATATGAACCGGCATCTAGCATACGATCAATACAAGCATTTGTCGCATCCACAATGTCTTGATGAGAGGTATAGGCAATATCTTCTGATTCAAGATATATTCCTTTACAGATTCGATAATCAGCAGAAGGCCCTAACTCCATCTCAAGATGATTGATATCATCCAATGTACGGAACAAGCGTCCTTGTAAAACGGTTCCAACATTCGTCAAGCCTTGCTTGTGGAGGTCAAGTACAACTTGAATGGTTGCTGTTGTAACCCGGTAATCTTCCATGTCTAAACGAACAAAGAGGTCATGCTCATTCGCCGTTTTAACCAATGTTTCAATGTTTTTCATACCCACTTTTTCATCAATAAGTAAGCCAAAAGCAGTTGGTTTAATCGAAAGATTCGCATCGAGATTATGTTCTCGAATAGCATCAATCACTAACAAATATTCATCCAAAAAGTATTGTGCCTCTTTCAGAGAAGTGATTTCTTCACCGAGCACATCTATAGTGAAACATGCTTTTTCTTTCGAAAGACGTTTCATTATTTTGACTGCATCAGCAAGGGTTGGACCAGCGACATAACGCCGTGAAACCCAGCCCACAAACCATTTCGGCATACGAACCGTCATAGCTACAATTGACCGGGAAAACCAGCTGACCATGGACTCACCTAATAGTCCGTCAGTGAAGGAGACTCTTGAGGCTTACCTCAATCAGTCCTGCCCAGATTTGATTCTAAGAGTGCCAAAACTCCCTTCGAGGTTAACAAAGGTGCTTGAAGTAATTCCAGATGGTTGCGGATTGCTTGGCGTTGCCATCCTTTGAACGCTTTTTTATCCATGGAAAAGATGATGTTGCCATATGGAAATGCCTGAACAGTAGCCCTGTATGCTGCATTGATTGATTGTTTCCAATTCCCACCTGGCTCATCGCCCTCGGTTTCGGGTGCTGTAAAAGGTAGGGCATAGGTCGCTAACATATGTCCAATGTGCAGTCCCGATTGAAGGCCCAAATTATTGGCACGAGGAGCATAATGTCCACCGCCAAGTGTTATCAAAACTGGAGAACCCGAATCAAGTTCGGGATTCCAACAACCAAAGCCATTCCCTCCATCTAATCCGAGTCCTCGATGTATGATGTCGGCTAAAAATTCAGCTGCCCCTTTGTGTCCCCATGTAGCAGCAGTGGAACCGACTTCAATGAATAATGATGGAACTTCCAACCACGGTCCGTGATGAGTGACTTCAAGAGACGTGTCGAACTCTTCACCAAGTTCTACGTGTTCTGATTTTCGGACAAGTTCCTGCCACCATGATGCTAAGCGAGTTGAGGGTGGTGGAGCATCACCTGCTTTCCCCCCATACGGGGGTGTTTCGTCAACATCCAATTGCATAACGCCAATCGGGTGGAGTGTTAGTGAAGGACGTCCACTTGCTGCTGAATGACGTGAAGGGAAAATAATTTCATCGACGGTTTCCCCAGTTGCCTCCTTCCATCTTCGTGCTAAGAAATCCTCTCGCAGTACACTTCCTGGAAGAATCCACATTCGCACATTCATACGCCGAAAGGCAGGTTGATTCTCAATTGGTTCTAACATTTCCCAATCTGCAAATTTTCTCAATGCATCCGCTTGATTCGTTGAGGCGATATCTGTTCCACTCACGGCGATTAACACCACATGAACATCGCCCATGAAGCGGGGTAAGTGAGTGAACATTTCATACCTCCCACATGCGAGAATTGACAAAGTGCCACCGCAACCACCAACCATGCCCGAATTAAAGGTGGAGCCATTGCCGTTTCATCCATCGCAAATCCTGAAGTGGGATGAAGGCTATATCGCAATAAGTATAGATGGAGATTTTCTCCAACTCGATACAGATTTGCAACAAATAAGTGAGATGAGAAAACCGTTCCCATGCCCAGTTAAACACTGTGTACTTCTCGAAAAACAGCTGATTACCACATGGGTTGACCATGAATTAATGGTGGCAAGAATGGGTTCATTCAAACTTGACGATGGCTTTGTTACCGGTCCGGAACGTGGTGAACTTCGAACCCGGAGATATGTTGACTCTGCAGTTCATCCATCGGGGGCGATCTGGTCGCATTCACTAGATGCCGAGCCACTAGTTCTCTGTTCGAATGGTAAGCAATTTGTATTCATACTCTGGAAAAAAGGCATCTATGCAATGGGTGTAGATGCCGGTGAACATTGGCGAAACCCGGAACCGAAATGGATGGATTTAGAGCGACTCCCTCATGCAGAAGTGGTCATCTCTGCTTCAATTCAAGGTTCGACTCTCCATGTCTGGTCAAGGGGTTCGGGGCACAATCGATACAACCTTGAAAATGGTCAATTATTAGATTCACAAATTTTGGACTATGATGGAATTTTGAATTCCGTTTACTCATTTGAAGAAAATCACCTCCTGTGTTACGAAAGTGGTGATGTTGTTTGGCATCGAACTGATTCTCCGCAGGTACACCTCAAACTGAAAGGTCCAGTCCAGCATGCAATATGGAGTTCCCAGCATGATGCTTGGCACATTGCTGGGTGGCGAGAGGAGGTGCTCCTCTCAGAGACAAATAAGGAAAGGCATGTTATCGATGACCTTCCAGTTCAAATTCTAAATTACAACGATTCCTCACTGCTTCTCATGAATAATGGTGCCTTCGTCGAATCTTCATTTCAATAGAATGAGCAATATGGCTTACAGCGAGTACGCTGGAGCCATGACAATTGGGACCCAGAAGGCATCTTGAGCGATGTTCGCTCAATGATAAACTGAGGTCACTCGTTGGTTTCTGTGTGGCCACAACGGCCACATGACTTGCGGTCTGAGTGAACAGCAAGGAACACACCAGGTCCACATTGAGGACAGAATTCAGCGTTGCGAGTGAGTGTACCATCTTCGCCGACAGTATACTTAGACCACTTTGCTCCAGCTTTAGGACCGTCTCCCATCACTCTTCACCTCCTTCTTCAGCAGGTGCTTCTTCAGCAGGTGCTGCTTCCTTCTTTGCAGGTGCTTCTTCCTTCTTTGCAGGTGCTTCTTCCTTCTTTGCAGGTGCACTCGACGTAGAACGGAATTGTTCATGTTTCTTGTGAATGAATTCTGGTTCAACAGTCATTGAATCAGAATCAGAATAAATGAAAGCCATACCTGTGGTCAATGGTTGCCCAAAACGAGTATTGCACTCTTTGACGACTATGCAGTCTGGGTTTGATCCCGGTTCGAGGGTTTTGACAAGATTCATCACCGCTTGGCGAGATGGTGTCGCTTGACCTTCATGCTGCCAACGGAAATTAATTTCCACTCGGTTGAGTAATTTGTTTTCTTTACGTGATACGATTTCCATACTTTCATCTCCTTCAACGAATGCTTACTTTGAGAGCATATTTTCCTGGTCGGTCAATTTTCAATCGCTTGGCAATTTCCGAACGATTTGGATTCATAATAATGACATACCCTTGGTGTTCCATTGAAACACGAGCAGTCGGACAGCGGGAACACATTTCCACACCATCTTCGAGAACAAGATGGCATTCACCGCATGCGAAAGGAACTTTTACCATTCATCACACCTCTTTCTTGTCATCCTCAGCGAGCCATTCGTGGCAGCCAAGTCCGGGTTGTTTACTGGTCAGACCAATCTTTGAACGTCGAGGGTCGGATGTGTCAGGTGAAAGAGATACAATGCGTGCCCGGACAGAGTCGCCCACACCAATGCTACGTTCGGATTTGCGTCCTTGAATAACACCTGCTCCAACGTTTGCTTCAACTTGGTCTTCCATAATTTGCGACTTGTGCAACAAGGCTTCCATTGGTCCTATTCGAACGAACGCACCAAATTCATTGACTTCAGAAACTGCACCTTCAACAACTTCATAATCGTCCATGCAAAACAAAACAGCGTCAAATCGAACACGTTGATAGATTGCACCATCGCCGTGAATAATTCGTCCACGTCCAAGAGGCTCATGGTTCGAAGTTACGAGAATAAATTGGTTATCATCATCGAATCGGCCTTCAAAAGCAGTCATGGAGAGACGGTCAATATGGTCGTTGAGGGATGCTCCCTTGCGCATGTACTCCGCTGGAATGCGAATCGTGTCTTCCTTTGTAACAATTTTATACATTGTTTTCACCTCTAGGCGATTCTCAAAAAAGCACAGATGAAGAAGGAGTGGGAAATCCCATTCCGTCCTTCACCGGCGTGTGCCTCGGGAGAGAAGTCGACCGTAGTCATTCTCGCCACTGACGACCCCTATTTAATGCACTCGCCCCGCAAAGGGTTGACTGCATATCAAAATCCTTCGTAATAGACCGCATTGAGTCATCGGAAAAGGGTCAAGAATCACAGATTTATTACTCACACCGCCATAAGCCATAACAACCCCCCGAGGCCCCTACAACATAATGACAAGCAAATCGTTGCATCGGGTGGGCAAACTTGCCTACGCAATTCTGCCTTTGTTGCTGTTAGTGTTGTCTTCGATTTCACCCATGTTGATGAACGGTTCGAATTCGATGACACAACTTGAAAATTCTCCCATTGTCTCATCTGTAAATGACAATGAGTATTGGCTGGGCGACACTCAACCTTGGGGTCAATATGCGCGAACTCCGACGCATAATGGTACAATGCCCGCACATGGTCCAAATGGCGGACCAGGTGAAGGGAGTGTCGATGATGTAACAGTTTACGGAACAATTGACAGCCCTGTTGTAAATTGGGTTGGTCTTGAAAATGGAGCCGACGCATATGGCTCAATCATTGCTGATTTTTCTCAAAGCATCACAGCACCGAATACAGCTTTAGAACGCTGCGGGATGGGTGAATTGTTTGCCGTCACCGTTTCGAAAGATGGAGTCGAAAGTTTGCTCACAATTCTTTCTGGCGACCAAGCAAAGGTTGCTTGGGAAGTGAATTTAGGAGAAACCAATGATATTCGGTCAACACCGATTGTACATGACATCGACGATGATGGAAAACCCGAAATCATCGTAGTTTATGATACATCAAGTTCGCTCCAAGTCGAACTCTGGTCGCCGGAATTAACATGTACTGAATCCGGATGGCAAAAAACAGGCCATGCCAATGAAAAACTCTGGAGTTATAGCGATAGTAATTATCGAATAGGTATTACCAGTGCACACTTCCCTACAAGAAATTCTGGACATCTTTCGGTCACCCAACCACTTCTTGCCGACTTACAATTGGATGGGACTCCGGAATTGGTTCTCGCTGTAGTTGATGAAAATACAGAAGACCCAACGGTCCTTTCCTTTACATTGACCACAAGTGTTCCGTCAGAAGCAGACTGGGAAATAGCTCTCGACAGTGGAACACATCCATCAGACCCAACATGGGCGGCACTTGACAGTTCGACATCTGCCATTCTACTCACTACAATTGATTCGAACTCAGGCAACATGTGGGTTTGGAGAATCGATGGGTCTTCAGGCTCTCTCCTTTGGGATGGGGTTGCAATCCAAGGAACCGATTCCGATTCAGATGGTCCACCCCGACTACGTCTACCTGGCCCAGTTATTGTTCAATTGGATAATGATGATGCACCTGAGATGATTCTTACAGTGCCAACTGACTCCAATGGTCAGACTTCAGGGAATGGTGCACGATTCATCGGCATGGAATTAACCTCTACAAATGAGATTTTCAATTTCCGAGCGCAAAATGGGTTTGCTGACGCTCAGCCACTCCCAGTCGATACAACGAATGATGGGATACATGACCGGCTCTGTTGGGTGACGTGGTACCGTGATTCAACAATCACCTTTGACAGAAAAGGTATGATTGGATGCCATGACATCAGCCTTTCCACACCTTTGAAAGAGTGGACTCGAGACTTGCAACGAGGAAATGGAGCTGATAACGATGAAATCGCGGTCTCCTCACCAATTTGGATGGACATTGATGGGAACGACGAGCCAGAAATTCTTGTAGCATTTGGTCAACGACTTTGGGCTTTTGATGGTGAAACCGGTGCGTCAGCTGACATCAACAGTGCTTGGTCTTCACCCTTGGCAATGCCCCACAGAGTTTGGGCAGGCCCTGCTGTAGCAGATATGGATGGAGATGGTACACTTGACATTTTGGTGGGAGATACGCTCGTCTCTCAGGGGGCAGCCGATTTTGCACCGCTTGCAGATAATCGCGGTATTGGTTTCAACCCTACTGAACCCGACCCAGGACAACAGGTAACCATAACCGGTCAATTCTCAAACATTGGTACTGTTGAAAATGATGATGACCTTGACGTGGTATTGTACCTCAATGGAAATGAAATTGCTCGTGAACGGTTTGATGATGTGGAGCCGGTCTCCCCATCTGGAGAGGGTGGGCCACTTACGTTTAGTGCAGTGATAACCGCAGAATTAGGCATACACAACGTCACGATGGTTTTAGATGTCAATGGAAATATTTCTGAGGCCCGAGAAGATAACAATGTGGCAACAACAGAATTAACAATCGTTGAACCTTATGTGGCCCGAATCGACCTTCCAATCGAAATACCTCGCATATCACCCGGTACTACAGAAACAGTATCTATTGAATTAGTTGCACTCGGTTCAAGAACTGCGGATTGGATTCTGACGTGGGATGACAGTGCACTACCAGACGGCTGGACTTTTGTCGTTCAAAACGGAGCCAATGTTCAGCCGAACCTCGAGCCAAATAATCCCATAACGATTGATTTTGACGTAGGGATACCCAACGACGCTTTAGGCGATGAAAACAGTTACATCGACTTCACTTTGACTCTCAATGACGACTCAACGATTCAGACTTCGCTACAATTACCTCTTGAGGTCTTGCGAACGAGAGGCCTTTCAGTGACTGGACCAAGTGGTTTAGGAACAAGTGAAGGTTATGGTCAAATCCTCAATACTGCTAAGGCTTGGATGGTCATTGAAAATCTCGGAAATGCTCAGGAATCAGCGACGTCTATTGACTGGACTGCACCTTCATGGGGAGGCTCACCAACTCTCCACAATGCAAACGGTGATGAAATATTTTCCGTTACTTTGAATCCAAGTGAGGAACTGGAAGTATTTGCACACCTCGATGTCCCGAGTTCTGCCAGTCTTGGTTCAACCACGTCAACGACACTTACACTCTGTATTGGAAGTGGTAGTGAAACAATGTGTCAAGATTTGGTGATTCAATTTACTGCGGTTTCTACTGTTGTATCTCCAGTTCATGCCCGAAGTCTGCCAAACACGACACTCTCGTGGCAAATTGGTTCAGAACTCCCCCTAAGTGGAATGCTTCAATGGAATATGGTTGATGCCCAGATGATTCAGACCAATTGGCTGTGGTCAACAAGTGGCGATTTGGCGATGAACGGTTCCAATCTTGAACTCTCTGGCAGCAGTAATGGGGCTGCAATCGGAACACTTACCCTTCAACTCCCCCCGAATACCGTACCTTATCGGCATGTGTTTTCAACAACTGATGCCAATGAAGTTCATTCGAATTTGACATTCTCTCTCCAGGTGTTGCAGATTTATCGCTCTCATGCCACTCTCTTGGAACCGTTGCCATCAGGTATTGGTGAAAGTGTCTCGATGAATGTATCCGAGCCACAAAATATCCTCTTACGCCTTGAAAACCCTGGGAACGGAGTTGATGAATTCCTTCTCTCAGCTCATGCAAATCCAATTCCCGGGGAAGAAAACCCCCCCATTGTATCTTTCAATTTCATCTCTTTGGAACAGCGTTCACTCGGTCCACTGGCTTACACTATTTCGACAGTCGAAGTCACTTTAGGCGCTGATGTGCCTGCTCAAACACCGTTTGAATTGGAATTCCATTGGACTTCACTTGGCGATGAAACTGTTCAAGATACAGTCGTGCTTTTGGTCGAAGCCGAGCCAGGTCATCGTTGGGATATTAACATCACTTCAGGTATAGAATATCAGGTATTCCCTGATGAAAGTGTGTCCATCAATTTCACGGCAATGAATACCGGAAATGCAAATGATACATTACGCATAGTCTCCTCATTCTCTTATGAGTATTCAGGTCTTGATTCATCGACGTGGAATGCACCTATTCTCACTGGTCAGGCACTCGAAGTCAACCAATCTACCGACTACAGTTTCGAATTTATTGTTCCTTCAACATCTTGGGCCGATACTGTGGCTCACATGCAATTTGCCATCTATTCAGAAAATATTTGGATCGAAGATGTACATCTCAATATGACGGTTAAACATCAATCAGGTTGGAGATTCAATCTGGCAAATACTTCACTCACCATCGACCCTGTAGGTCAAAATGTATCGTTGACTATTGACCAACTTGGAAATGCTCCTCGTGCACCATACCTCGTCAAATCAGGGGCAGGATGGGACATTACTTACCCAGACTATGGAGATATTGTTCAGCCATTCGAATCAACTTCGATTACTGTATTTGTCACTCCCCCCGAAAATGCACTCGCCGGTGAAATTGGAATCCTTCAACTGCGTATCAGTGATGCTGATGGTTCTGGTTCAACGATACAAGAAATACCTGTTCGTGTCGGTGATGCTCCAAATATCACTCTTGACCACAGAGGTGTTTGGAAAATTAATGACAATGGAGGAATGCCTACGGCATGGGTCGAAAATAATGGTAACGATGTTGCCGTCCTTCAACTCGGCGTTTCGGGCCTCCCCAGTGGATGGACTATCGAAGGACCAAGTCAAATGGTCGTGGCTCCAAATCAGTTGATAGGAATCCCTCTAAGCCTTATCCCGACTGAAGATTGGACTGGACAAAGGTTCCTTGTTTCGATTGAAGTTACCCACCCAATCCTCGGTTTACAAATATATGACATCGAAGTTGAGAAGGGTACTCTCGCATTTGGCTCCACACCTGTTGCTCACGGAGTTTCACAATCGGAAGTTCGAATTCTTATGAATTCAAATGTCAGTGAAGATGATTTGACAAGCGAAGAAACGTTCACAGTGAATGATAATGAAATCTCGGTCGCATTCAGTGGTGAACACAATGAAGTTGTTCTCATTTCATCATCAGACTCAAGTGAAATACTTTCACTCTATTTGGCAGGATATCTGCTTCCAAATGTTGAGGTTGAGTGTAATCTTGAATCTTCTGCGTTTGCACAATTGGGACTTCAACCACTCAGTGGCAATGTTGGTGAATGCCTGCTAACTGCGTCTGAGGAATCTGTGAGGGCAACGATCGTTGTTTTGAGCAACACTGGTGAAAGGGTCGATTTGGTCAATGATGTCATCCAACTTGGAGCGTATGAAAACGGTAGTTTTGAGATTAATATCTCTGAATGGACACCCCAAGCTGGCATGATTGATGTTCAAGTGATGGTAATCGATTCTTATGGGCGGATTCTTGATGTTCAATCAATTTCTACAGTTTCAAGGAGCAGTGGATGGAATATTGGAATCTATTCATTCACCTCAGAAGAAGGTGATTTGACAATAAGCATTCAACGAGAACAGTACGAGCGCCTTGCTGATGTCACCTGTCGAATCGAAGTGATTAGCCTCAGTCAAAAATCAGATTGGTCGACTACAAGAGTTGTCGATATTGTGAGGTCGGACTATGCGCCTGTCGTCTTCATCAACAATCCAGTCGGAATTGAAAATGGAATTAATCTTGAGGCGACATTGAGTTGTGATTCGCCCTACGATGTTGATGATAATCCTGATGACAACACAATGAACGCAGTTTTCAAGGCGAAAATTCAGCCTGTGGTTGAACAAAGTGATATCTTTACCAGTATCGGAGTAGCAAGTGTTTTACTCATCGTGGCTTTCTTTGCTGGGACTTTTTCACAGAATAAGCCACAGAAACAACCGAAGAAAAAGCATCAGAGCAAGCCTCTGCCAAAGATTGCGAGAGACGAATCTGAAATTATTGAAGAAGTCGAGGATGATGATGAATTTTCATTCGTCTATGACGAAGAAACAATGGTCGAAGTTATTGAGGCTCCTGTCGAGGAAATTCCTGTAGAGGAAGTCATTATTGACATCGATGAAGAAGGTGATGAAACGGCTTCGGGAAGATTGGCATCATTACGAGATGAAATAGGTGAAGACGGTGATAAGAGTCAAAGCCGTGAAGACCGAATGAACAGATTTTTTGGAAACCAGTGAGAACCAAGTGCTTATCACAGTGTAACGGTGGCGAGACAACATGGGCCTCGAACAGTTTGAAGGTGGAACATCTCCCTTCATCACTCTGGATGCATGCGACGGGAAACGAGCAGAGGCAGTACTCACCGCCCTGGAAGCACATGCAGAGGGAGATGCTACAAAATGGACTGAACTTGTCAAGCAAGATGATGTCTTGAGACTGCGATTAATCAATCAGGGTATTGATGCACCTGAACTCCGCGAAAATATTTCTTGGGATGACCCATCGCTACTTTTCACAGTAAGCATTGAATTGTCCAAAGAGGGTACACCAATGCCTATTTCCGACCCACTTTTACGCGAAAAAATTGGGCGGTTCCCCTGGGGTGATGGTTCACTCATCAGTTACATGCATGAATTCATTCGCCCAAACAGCAATCGCCAAAGGAGTGGTAATGATGGATATGAAATCATCATCAATCTCTTGGAAGTATTATCGCAGCGCTGTGGAGAATCAAATCTTGGCCATGAACGTTATCAAAACGGCAGTGCAGGTTTGGACATCCGAGGTTTCCTCACAAAAGAGCAAGTTCGTGAATTGAGGTTAGCACTTTCCGGAAGGTCTTGGAGCGTGACTGCTGAAGAGGCTATCGACGGTGGTATGCGTGATGTAAGTCGTAATCTCATTGCAATTCTTCGGGCTGCTGAACGAAGAGATGTAGGTGTTTTATTGCGCTCACATTCCTAACTAGAAGGATTGAGAAGTCAAGCGCTCATACATCGATGCATACAAGTTAGCAGTTTGGTCGATGACCTCTTGAGGAAGAGCTGGAATGGGCGGGTCAGTCGTACCGGCATCACGGGCTACTTTCAAGACGGCTTGATGACCAGTTTCGATATAATGGGTACGAACTGATTCTTTGGACAATTCGATACATTCCCCTTGAGCGTATGCTTCAGCATCCCACCAACGGTCTTCATCGAGAGTCCCAAATGTGTCAACTAACACGACTTTTCGGCCTGGACCGAGAGCGAATTCTTTCTTCCCATCAACATGGATTAATCCATTTTTTGCGGCTTCACGTTCGATGAGTGCATCAACTTTGAGGACTGCATCAAAAATGGTCTCGAGTTCTTCTTCGGTGATGTTTGAAATCTCAAGTGCTTCTTCATTTGAGATGTTACGGTCAAAGGCTTCGAACTTGGTCGTGACTTCGAGGAATGGCTTAGCGAGTTTTGCGCCATATTCACAATCCGCTGAAACACCAAGTTGTTCGGCAGTAAGTTCTCCTCGTTGGAATCGCCTCCAAGCAGAACCTGAAAGATAATGTCTGCAGATGATTTCAAGGGGGACGAATACCCATTCCATATCTCTTGGAATCATACCTGGCTCCTTAATGACCTCCACTTTGCGAACCAAACAACGGTCTGCAGCGTTGACTTCAACCAAATGAGTACCACAAATTCCTTCCTCTTCAATCAGTTTGAACCAATGTGCAGTCGTTCGGTTAAGCGATTCACCCTTACGAGGAATAAGTGAAGGTATGATTTGATCAAAAACTGAAATCTGATTTGTAAAACGAAATTCGAGTATATCAGGGTCGTCTGTCGACCAAACTTGCTTGACTTTTCCTTGATAGAGCATCTCTGCCATAGTTGATGACCACCGACAAAGGTCTTTGAACATTTCAGTCCGAACTGAAGGCTCAAATCAGCCCTAAAGCGTCTTCCATCCGGTTCAATTCTGGACCTGTCGTCTCAGTTCCAGCGACTGCGCCATTGTTTGTTGCACAAACTCCAGCCCCTACATATGGGGAGCCAAAAGCAACGGTTCCAACCATCGGAGCAACACCAAGAACTTGTTCAATGAGAGTCACTTCTTCAGGTGTGACGTCAGGATGAAGGAGAACTCCTTGATCGTTGGTAACACCAAGGCTACCGACGACATCTTGTCCTGCAATAGTAGAGACACCGACTTGAACACCCATGACTTCCGCCATAATTTCAAGCCCATCTGTAGGAATACTTGGAGATGCAATGGCACCTTGTTCGTTTACGAGAAGAAGGTTACCTGCAGTATTGACTCCACCTTCCATGACAACAACGTCGCCAAAAGCAGTTAATTTGTCGATATCGGATTCAGTTGCAATATCCGCAACAGCCATTCCTCGGGAATTGCCAGCAACAAGTGCAGCGATAAGATTTGAGCCGCCGATTGAAATTGGATGCATTTCAAGTTGTAATGAGGTTTCGAAGATATCGAGAACCTGACGAGGCAATTCGAGGGGATGGAGGAGTACATTTCCCACAGCTGCCAAGTGAATTCCCACTTGGTCGCTTCCAAAAATGTCCGCAGTATCGATTGGCATGGGGGGTCCTCTAAGCAGTCCGTGTTGAGTGGTGGTTATGGTTCTATTGAACGCAAAAAAGGCCGACGCTCCAAAGGAGCACCGGCCTAGCGCCCACCGAAGTGGGATTTGAGGATAGATTCGAGGAGAAAGAAGAGGGGCACAGTGACTTCCTTTCCCGTGGACTCTCGTACCACAGTAATGGGAGAGACGCAGGCAGGCTTGACTTCTGGGT
>JAACDG010000119.1 GCA_009937025.1 Methanobacteriota archaeon | reverse complement strand
AATACCCCGTTTTCTCCAATGACGGCATCAGCGGTTGGTACTTCACCGAAAGAGGCCACAATCAACATACAGAGGAGTCCAGAGGTCAATGAACCACCGATGAGTCCGTTCCATGTTTTTCCATCCCCAAGAATACGCTTCCCGTCACCAAGTGTTCTGCCTCCATCAATCGGCCATGGCCCATACCCGATTTTGGGTAACCACTTACCCCACATCATTGCAAAAGTATTAGCTAAAAAACCAGGCAGATAAAGCCACAGTGTCAGCACACAAAGTCCAAGAAAATTCATTTTCATCACCAAAGGCTCACACCTTTACCTCGTGGCTTGAGGGACGGTCTTTGAAACATCCCCTTTGAAACGACGCAAGGGGGCGAACTATCAAGATACAGACGCGATGGGATTATGGGATGGCGGCGACCGAAGCAGACCATGGCAGGCAAAGTTGTACTCGTTGTCGGTGGAGGTGGACGTGAACATGCTCTCTGCATGGAATTGAAAGATTCCAGCCATGTTGGAGAATTGCATTGCGCACCTGGAAATGCTGGCACTTCGTTTTTGGCTACCAATCACCCGATCACTGCCGCAGACGTCGATGGATTGTTGAATCTTGCTAACCGTGTGGGTGCTGATTTGGTTGTGGCCGGTCCTGAGGCACCCTTGTGTGCCGCTCTCGCCGATCGCTTAGAAGCCATTGGAATTCCATGTTTTGGCCCTGTTGCAAAACTTGCGAATCTCGAAGGTTCAAAACTTCATGCAAAGCAAGTTATGCGTGCGGCAAATGTCCCTACTGCTGCGTTTCATGTTCTTTCGGAAGGCAGTGACATCGAGGCTGCTTTGGATGATTTCGCTGGAAATCCATGGGTTGTCAAGCGTGATGTCTTGGCCGGAGGAAAAGGCGTAGTCGTAACCCAAGACCGTAATGAAGCGCGCTCGTTTATTCAAACCTCGATTCAAACCGATGGGCAGGTATTGCTCGAAGATTTCCTTCCGGGTGAGGAAGCAAGTATGCTGGTGATTATGGACGGCTCAGGCTTTGTTTGCCTACCGGCCAGTCAAGACCACAAACGTGCCTATGATGGCGATGAAGGGCCAAATACCGGTGGAATGGGAGCGTATTGTCCTGCACCCGTAGTAACTGATGCCGTTCGGCAAAAAGCCATTGATACAATCATCGAACCAATGCACGAGTATCTTCTGGCAGCAGAGACTCCATACCGAGGAGTACTCTATGTCGGATTGATGATCCCTGAATCGGGCGAACCCAATGTGGTCGAATTTAATGTGAGGTTTGGCGACCCTGAATGTCAAATCACTCTGCCACTTCTGAAAACCGATGTTTTTGAAATTCTTGAGGCGGCATCAAAGGACCGGTTAGCAGAACTTGATGTTGAATTCCATGACTTTTTCACTGCAACGGTGGTTCTTGCCGCAGAAGGCTACCCGGCATCCCCTGTCAAAGGTCGATTGATTCACGGCGTAGGCCAGGAAACAATTCAATCAGGAGATTCAACTGCTTGGGTAAATCATGCTGGTACAGGTTTTGATGTTCAGGGTAATCTGATTTCAACAGGTGGCCGAGGTCTTTCATGCAGCGCATCGGGTCCGACCCTTGCAGCATCAGTGAAGTTGGCATATGAACTCATTGAGAACATCGAATTGGAAGGTTCACACTATCGGAAAGACATTGCATTTAGGGCACTTTGAGGTTCCTTTTAACCCGTAAAATTTGACGAATTTCAAAGGTATTCAAACTGCTAAAAAATGAGGCACAGCGTTGCGTTCATATGTTGTTCATCCATCGCCATCATTAAAAGAGGCTCTCAAGTGGCGAAGACGCTTCAGCCTTGCTGCTGTCGCGCAAACACCTTTGAGGGAAAAAAAATGGAACAAAATACTGGCACAAAAAGCACTGCGCCAGCAGCACCGCTCGGATGGCTTATTGCCCCCCTAGCAGTCCTGCTTGCAATCGCAGCCATAAAGCTCGTCGGAGTAGACTTCGAGCTCACTTTAGACAACATGACGCCGATGATTTTTGTCATCGTCGCAAGCATCATGGGACTTCTCCCAACAATGCTCAAAGAATCAAAATCCGTTTCGTTTTCAAAGGCCACTCTCTCCCTCTCGATGCTGGCCGTTGCTCTTCTCGGAGCCCAAGTCATCTGTATGCAAGGTTACGGGGCATTTTCTGCACTCATTTTTGCATTGGTCACCTTCGGCGTTCATTTCATGACCAGCCGTGGCCGACACGAAATTGCTTCAAATATCATGTTCATAGCAGTTGGAATCAATCTTGGAATCATCATGGCTGGGGATGCTTTGGCATCTCTTCCAGAGATATTCGACACAGACCTCGGTGAACAGGTAAGTTATGTCTCAACCTTGAATCTCAAATATCAAGCAGTTGGCTACATATTCTTCTCGTATCTTACTGTGTTTACACTTCTCGGGACACTCTTTGCTACGTTCGCTCGTGGCATTTTGACACCTGTTGCAGAAACCGGATGGTTTAGTTTCTTGAACGATGAACGGAAGAATCTACCTTTGCAAATTGCTCTTGGAGTTTGGGCCATTGCCCATATTGCAAGTCTTTGGCACTTCGATACTGTATCTGTAGCAGACAAACTTGGAATTACAATCGTTGAAGGTTACCATGGCCACTTTGGCTATTGGCAAGCATTCTTCACCGGTATGGTTGCAATGATCGTTGCAGGAATGTTCGCTGAACGCTGGCATACTCGAGCAATGACCCTTGGCTCCATGTGGTCGTTGTATCTTGTCTCGACATGGTATGATGTGGGAATGTTCTCCATTGACATGTTGAATGGAAGCTGGGGCAGTTTAATCTGGCTCGGTGCTACCTTCTTCATTGGAGTTGCGATTTACTCGATTTCTACCCACGATACATGGGGCGGATGGGTCAATCGTGAAGACCACGAATACTCCGGTGCTCGATTGTTTTGGAATCAACACTGGGCCAGTGTTATGATTGGCTTGGCATTCTTCTTTGGATTGGTTATTCGAACTCAGTGGTATCTTGTTCCATCAATGAATGCCTATGGCACTGGAAACTGGGACATGACTGGCGGTTCTGACCCGTGGTACATGAAGCGAGTTGTTGATTACATTCTTGCTAACAATGCACACATGATTGTTGATGCTGACCGTTTCTATCCAGTTGGTGGAATCAACCCTCGACCTCCTATCTTTACTTGGTCCATTGCAGTCTTTGCAATGTTGTTGGACCCATTCTTTGCAAATGGAGATGCAGTTTGGTGGGCTATCCTCTCGCTTCCAGCAATCTATGGTGCACTTACCATTTTCCCGGTTGCATTTATTGCACGAGAACACATTGGTCCAAAGGCATCAGTAATTGCTGCATGGCTTATCGCTTTCATGCCTGCTCACGTGAGCCACACAACATGGGCTCTTGCTGACCACGATGCTTTCATCATGTTGTTCATTACTCTTGGATTCATGTTCTGGTTGCGAGCTGTAAAGTACGCTGGAACTGAACGTTTGGTGCGAACCTCATCGGCGACTCCACGGGCCTTTATTGCTGGAATTTCAGCGGTTATTGAACAACGCAAAGCCGCCTTTGCTGCTGCAGTATTGGCAGGTGTAAGTTTCGGAATCGTTTCTCTTGGTTGGAAAGGTTTCGTTGTTGGGCCTTCGATTCTCTTTTTGGCATATGCATCACAAGTCGGATTGAATATGTTCCGTCGTCGAGATTCGACCACCCTCAATGTTCTGTTCTTGACAATGCTGAGTGTGAACTTTTTGATGGCACTTCCATTCTATGGACACCCGCACATCAATCTGATTCTTGATGGCACAGGCCTTCAGCCGTTCTTGTTTATCTTCGTATTCACTCTAGCAATTAGCTTTGTTACGACTGGATTCCGAGATAAGCCTTGGTTGCTTATTCTTGGCGTTCTTGCGAGTGCAGGTGTTGTCTTCTTCTTGGCCTTGTGGCTTCTCAAGCAGGCAAACCTCTCCAATGCTTGGGATGTCTTGTTCACAGGCAGTGGATATTTCACAAAGACCAAGATTTTCGGAACAGTTGCTGAAGCAAACGCACCAAACCGTGGACAACTCTTTGCTCAATTTGGACCGATTACCTTTGTCCTTTCCCTCATTATGGGCGTTCTTTGTCTCTGGTCTGCTCTCCGTGATCGTAATCAAACCAAACTCGTCTTCGGAATTTGGATTCTTACAGCCTCCTTCATGGCTTGGACAGCTGCTCGATTCATGTTCAATGCAACACCTGCCATCGCTGTTCTCGGCGCTTGGGGAATCGTTTCTCTGTGGAAATGGGCGAACTGGGATGGACTTGTCAAAACATGGAAGAAACTCGGAATCCGTTCTCCAGAAGACCGAATCCGTGGAGCCCGTGTCGCAGTATGGCGCACACCTTCATTTTCTGCCATTATGATTGTCATGATCATGCTCTTTGGTCAACAATTCACATACGGTCTTGATGCTGCTATACCTGGCAGTAACAATGCTGAAGATGATCTTGATGAAGTGATTTACAACATTATTCCCGATGCATTCCGCTGGGAAGTTGGTGGATTTTCACTTCTTGACGACAGCACATACGATGGAAATTGGTATCTGGGCTCATTTGGCTCTGGATTCAATGACAACGGTTGGAATACTGCTTATGAGTGGCTGGCTAACCAAGATACCGATATGGCGTATTCTGAACGTCCGGCATTTGTTTCATGGTGGGACTATGGTTTCCAAGCCCTTGATACTGGTGAACACCCTTCAGTATCCGATAACTTCCAATCTGGAATTCCTGCAACTGGAAACATGTTGTTAGCCCGTAGCCAGGAAGATTTAGTTTCGATGTTCATTTGGCAACTTGGCCAAGGAGACATTGAGTACAATCAGGCACGTACAGACAACACTGCTTTCACATCGGGTTACAGCAACATTGCTGATTCGTATCTCAACGATGAGCAAATGGACCTCTTTTCAACTATCTCAACCAACGGTAATCACGAAGAAATGATCGCTTTGGCAAAACTCAACAGTTTCGAAGTATTCCAATCAAATGATGACGTTGTAATGGCAAAAGGTTACCATCAAACCGATGGTGTGTTTGATGAATCTACACAATATTGGCGTATTTATGAAGATGGAGAACGCATGCTCTGTACTGAAACACTCTCAGCAACATGTGTTGATGGCGACTGGTCTGAATTGTTCGAAGCAAACCGTACATTCACGAACAACATCCGCACTGGTGCCGACAATATCTATGATAACACTCACTATATCATCGGAGATTATTGGTACACTGCAGACTTGATTGAAGAGTATGATTCTGTTGGAACCAATATTCACCGTAAGAATACTCGTCTTGCTTTAACAGTTCAACTTCTTTCCCTCAGCCTCGATGCTGGTGAAATCATTGACATGTATGATGATTTGATTAATCTCGAAGGCTATTACACTGTTCAAGATTACGATGGTGCACCTGGTGAAACCGTCGACCGAGACCACGAAATCCGCTACTTTGCAATTGATAATCGACTTTACCCTCGTGCTGGCCGTTACACACAAGATATGAATTACAACCAAGGACAACCAATGGGTATTTTTGGAGCACCTACGATCTTGAGTGGACAAGATGTATCCACTTACATGGATGAAGTTTACGAAACTATGCGTGGAGAGTTCCCAGACGAGATGACTCGGACTGAAGTAGACCAAGCGATTACTGAGGACTTCCTTAACCAGCAATCGGGCTCAGATATTGACCCCTTGCAAGTTCAAGATGTTCGTGTTGACCACAGTTCAGCCTTCTTTGACACAATGCTTGCCCGTACGTATGTCGGGTATGGTGCCTCTACACTCGGTGTCGATGCCGGTAGTTCGAACCCTCAACCTGCTCAACATTTCGGTCAATCCGGAAGCCCAGGCAGTATTCTAGGTCAAGCACTCCCACTACCGGGTGCTATGCAAAATCACTTTGTTATCGCAAACTGGTATAGTCCTGAAGCAAACAGTTCGGTAACAGCTGAAGAACAATTATCTGGAATCTCTCAGACCAATACTCTTGTCAAGATTCTCAAGTATTACTCGGGTGCAGAAATTTCTGGCCAAGTTACAATGAGCGACAACGGTCAAGGCTTACCTGGTGTACGCTTGTTGGTTGAACGAGACGCCTTCTCTGGAGAAGCTAGCGAAGACCTTGACCCTGACACCTATTGGGTCCCAATTGGCTTCACAGATGCTGATGAAAATGGACATTGGACGTTTGATGCTCCTGCTGGCCGTATCCGTGTCAGTGCATTTGCTGGTGATTTCGACCCAACAGCTGCTCAAGATAACCTCCGTTCAGGTGCTTACTCGCAAAACCTCGGCGATATTTTGACGGTCACGAATGATGACCGTCAAATCAATGATGTTACTGCGATTCTTGGTGAAGTTGCGAACATGAGTTGGCTCGGTGAGTATCAACTCAATGTAACAGCTGAACAAGCAGATCGATTTGTTGAAGTCTCTACACCGTTCGACATCGCTGTTGAAAGCAGTGGTGTATCTGGTCAAGTTACATGGACTGGACATGAATCCTTTGATGGTGATGCATTGGTGAGTACTGACTTCGTTCTTCGGAACATCTGGTCGATGACTGAAAACTATACATTGACCACAACCAATGGTTCATTCTCTTCAACCGACAGCAGAATCCTTCAAGGAACCGGTGAAGTAACTTTCACTGAAAATGGAACTTTTGAAAGCGACGGTGTTGCTTTTGCAGATGATTTCACAGGAACATTCACTCGTTCCATCGCTGATTCACGTGTCTACACAAGTAACGGAACTTGGAACGGCAAGGGAACACTTGTAGCATCATGGGTTGCCAATCAAAGCGTGGTTTCTTGTCTTGACAACGAAACTGCTCCAATGCCCGAGAATGAATCTCTTTGTATAAAAGATGGAACAGCCTCGCCAATTGTTTACCTTCTCGATGGAGAAATAGAAGCGAATGGACGCCTTACATCGAATGGTATTTCGACTTTGGTTACCGAACACGCTGGTGATTCTTTTGAAGCAACAGGCTCCTTTGATGGAACAGGTACACTCAATGGAACAGGTCTCTTTGTTGGACAAGGAGATTTCTCTGGACCAATGGTTCAACCGGGGTCATTCTACATCACAGGATTAATTCCTGGCGTTTACAATATGATTGCTCAATTGGAAAACGGAAAAGAAGTACTCTTGCCAGACCCAGTAAATGTTGAGATATCTCCATCGTATGACTTGGTAATGAATATGCCAGGTTCAATCTTTGAAGATACACTTGATGATTTCTATGAGGAAATTTTTGCTAATGAAACCATTGAATTGGTGGATATTGACCTCGGTCTTTCAGAAGTAATGAACATCATTACCGATGAAAGTGGAAACTTCTCTTACGGCCCACTTGCTGCAGGTGAATATTATTACCGAGTCGACGTTGATAACGACGGCTGGTATGAATTGAACGAAACGTTCACTGTTCGTGATTCATCTGAAAACTTTTCATTGTTGATGAGTGTTCCAGAGAGGCATGACATCTCCTTGCAACTTTAATCACCGCTTGACCCGTTGACTCAAGAAGCGTATGCAGATATTGCAAATCGAGTAGTTACCTTCACCAATGATGATCCATTGTTCGGACCAATCAACTCAACATCTGATGAAAATGGACTTGTCTACATTGAATTACCAATGGGCTCTTACACGATTTCTGATGAAACCGGTAATGAATACATTTTGTTTGACTATGTTTCACTCGAAACTGAAGACATTTCTATGACAGGAACCTATGCAATTGGAACTTGGGTCAACGGTAGCATCCGTGTAGTTGATGGTGGCTTGTTTAACAGCGACCTCAACTACAGTGTTTGGGCTGCTGAAGACGCCACAGTGAAACTCGATCAAAGCCAGCCAGCAGCAGGCCTTGAAATTGACTTTGTCGCTAATGACCTGTCCTTTTCCACAACTGTTGCAACCGATGGCAACTACAGCATTCGTCTACCGAGTGGAAATGATTTCCACATGACCACTTTCAGCATTGCTTCACAGATGTCCGGTGGTCAATTGATTGAACTCACTGGAGATGCAGAAATGGATCTTGGACTTATGTATCTTGAACCGACAACTGTTGCAAATGGATTTGTTTTCCTTTATGACAACACATCTCTTTGGGACGGAACAGTTCCGGGATACGCTGCACAAACAGTTGTTGCAACGAGTTCAGTTGGACTTGAATGGAGCACAACCATCGCCGATACCGGTGAATTCACATTTAATCTGCCAGAGGGACAATGGGACTTCACAGTTGACGATGTTGCACTAAATTCATCAAATGTTGAGAACTATAATATCATCGTCGATATAGACATATTACCAACACCGATTGAATTGTTCGTTTACCCAGATTTCCTCACCATTGAACTTCATGTCTTCATGGATGCCGAAGGTGATGGGGTCTTTGCAAATGGAACCGCAGTAAGTCCTTCATTCACATTGATGCCACTCAACGACCATGGTCAACAGCACAACTATACTGCTGCTGACTATTCATCTCCTGGTAACATTACAGTTGTTCTTGAACTTGGACTGTACAGTCTTCAGTTTAATACAACTGAGGCCTCAGATGAAAACGCATCGGATTACACACTTACTGGCGCAATTGTGTTTAACCCTCTACAGGTTGGACTTGAAGCCTATGAAGAAGCAGTAGCATTCCCTCTACGGAATGATTACTTGGTCACTGGTGAACTCATGAACAACAGTGGTGGCGCTGTAGAAAAGCAATTCTTACTCCGAAATGAAGCTGACGATTTGTGGTTTAATATGGCTTCAGATGTCAACGGTAGTTTTGCTGCTTATGTTCCTGCAGGTGATTGGGTCGCAATCGTAGCTCCATTCTTGGCAGACAATGACAGTACTGAAACACTTCGCTATCCATTTACCATCGGTGATGACTCCTCCGTTCGAACGAACCTAAGTTTCATGTCTTCTGATGTTATTGAATTGAAGTTCCAACTTCAAGAATCGGATACTAGCAACAACATGTCTAACATTCGAGTAACTCTCGTAAGCCATGATGGATTTGGTAATATCACGCTTTCTAAGTCTGATGGAAGTGGAAACGTTAGCGAACAAGTGATGTCAGGCAACTGGAGTTTATACTTGAATGAAACAGCACCTCAACGGCATTGGACCATTGATACCTCTTCCTCACCATTCGCAACCTCAACAGCTGTTGATGGTGTTCTTGACCTTGGTATTATCAATGCAGAATTAGAAGTTGAAATTGGTGGTAAAGTATTCTGGGACCTTGATGATGATGATCTCCCTGATGGAACCGAGGGTGTTGCAAACACCACTGTAACCATTCTTGGAATGAACAATACCGAAATCGATACAAATGTCACCACCGATGAATTTGGTGTTTGGTCTTTGTTTGTCCCGATTCAGGATGAGTATCAAGTTTCTGTCAGCAAGGAAGGTTTCAGTACTGAAGTCTACAATGTATCGAATTCGAGTGCTTATCCAGTTTACTCTGAACCGGAATCTCATGATATTGAAATGACTGCAGGAAATGTAACTGTATCAGGAAATGTAACTGACATCAACGATGCAAGTCGATTGAACGGCTCGACAGTTGTTCCTTACCCATCCAGTGGGATGGCAGGAGAATCTCAAACCATCTCTTCTAACTTTGCCAATGACCAACTGACTTGGTCTGCAGTTATCGCACCCGGTAAGTGGGTTGTCGTCGTAACAGAAGCAAATGCTGGAGAAAACGGTGGTGGCGTTGCAGTCGGTTACCTGGATGCTAGTATCTCCGATGGTGCAACTCTCGACCTTGAGATGTCTCTTGGAGGATGGATTGACCTCTCTACCACTTGGACTGACATTAACCTCGATGAACACCATGCTGGTTCAGATCCACAAAGCAATGGTTCGTCGATGCTCAATGAATCAGTCGCCGTCACCTTTAGTGTCGGTTCAGATGTGGAATGGGATATGCCAGTAGGTGCTGATGGCACAATCAGTGTACTGATGCCAGCTGAATTTATTGAAATGGATTCATCCTTTGTCACTATCCAACATGACTTGAACATGGAGATGGATTACATTGGTGGCGCTTCAACACAAGTTGCTGAAGGACGTTCACCGGTTACGATTTCATACACCCGAAATATAAATTCGGATACGTCGATTACTATGGTCGAGACCAGTCTTGCCAATGTCACCCTAGGTGAAAATGACCTCGAATTTATTGCAATTGAAGAAAATGAAGCCTATCAACCAATCGAATTCGACTTGAATATTGATTATGATGGTACTGAAACGGTTCAAGTGTTCGATGTTTTGGGACAAATTAATGTTTCACCTGATGAAGCAGACTGGAGTGTTGAATTCTGGGATGGAACTGCATTTGTTGAATCTCACCAAATCTCCCTCGGGATAGGAAACAACTCTGCTGATACAAGTGTCGAATCTTCGACAACTCTGCGAGTTCGCATTCTTGTAGCAAATCAATCTGATGCTTGGCACTTGGTTGAAGGACACACGCTCAAGGTTCGTCTCATTATGGATGGGACACCATCGAGTGAAATTGCAATGAATGTCCAAATACCTCAAATCTATGGTTTCTCCTTCGCAGAGAAGGACACTGAAATTGGAATTGGAACTGGCGGCAGCAGTAGTTTTGGATTTATGCTTGAGAACACCGGAAACGGTGATGATTCATACACTATTGAATTAGCAGATAATATTCCAGAAGGCTGGGAAGTTACACCTACAAATTCACTCATAACCATCGCGAAGGGCGACAGTCGCTCTCAGATGTTTACAGCATATGCACCTGATGACTTTGTATCCGGTAGCAAGACTGTTACGGTTACGGTGACCAGCGAAGATGGAATCTTTACCGATACTTTCGATGTTGTAATCTCTAAGGCGAGTATTGAATTGTATATCGACCAAGGTGCTATTGTTACCCTTTCGGATAACGTTGCAGATACAGCAGGGAAACTTGTCATCCCAGTCACTAATCTAGGTTCTTTGGGAAGTTCTGATGTTGTTGTTTCAGCAAGTATAGTTGGTGGTGAAACACTCGGCTCGCAAACGATTACATTGAATCCTAATTCAACAACAAATGCTGAATTTGATGTCTCGGCAGAAGATTCTACCGGTAATGTTCGTTTCGAAGTTCGTGTTGAGGTTATTGGAGATGACAGTGAAAACGTCATCCAGCAAATCGGTACAGATGATTCAAAAATCATTGATTTCTCAGTTGAATACTACATCACTGAAGAAACAAAGGATTCACCATGGTTTACCTTGGCAATCTTTGTTCTTGGTGCTCTTGTGATCTACGGCGGAATCAAAGCCTCTCGTGGCGGTTCAAAGAGCACGCGTTTCTGATGCAAACAATACATTATAGCCGAAGTTACGCTAGAAACTTTGCTGGTGTAGTGCTGCAGAGGTGATTTGATGAAAGGCTTGGATAAGTTAGAACTTCTTCCCGAACCGGAAGATTCTCGAATTCTCTCTGCCATTGACCCTTCTGCAGTTGGGTTTCAGGATGGTTGGCGAGCCGAAGTGACCGGGTGGGCTCCACGTGAGGCTGCCCCTATTGTCCGACTACGACGGAGAAAGTTTCTGGCTACGAATGGGGTAATCTTTGCGATTCTTGTCATAGTTTTGCTTTCAGTTTGGAATTCAGGGCTCTTGTTCATCGAACTTTCACCACCAAAATCGGAATGGGCTAATGAACAATCTCAAGTTGCTGACTTCTCCGAACTTGAACTCACTGGAAGTGGAGTGAAGGTCTGCATGGTCGATACCGGTCTTGATTTGTCGAATCCTGCATTCACAGGACTTCAGGTTACATTCAAAGATATGGTTGGAAGTTCGAGTTCACCAATTGACTACGGATTTATTGCCCATGGGACCCTCATGGCCGGAATCCTCGTTTCAGGCAGCCACCAACAGGGAATTGCACCAGGGATTTCCTTGGCCATGGTTGCAGCACTTGGGGCAGATGAAAACGATATGAACAGTGGCTCAGAACAAAAAGTAGCTGATGCAATACAATGGTGCCAAGATGAATTTCAAGCGGACATCATCTCACTTTCACTTGGCGGTGAGCAAAACATCGAAATGATGAATGAAGGTTCCAGTGTTTCTGCAGTTCGACGAGCGGTTGATTCGGGAATATTTGTTGTCGCAGCAGCAGGAAACGATGGCGGCCCAGAAGACGATGGTTTGGTATCTGTTCCTGGTAATGTGCCCCGAGTCATTACGGTTGGTGCATCGACACAGGAGCAAACAGTTTGGGAGAATTCTTCGGCCGGCTCACAAATTTTGTCAAACGGCTCAATGCGGCAAAATCCGCACATGAAGCCCGAAGTTGTCGCACCAGGTGAAAATATAATCAGCACTGGGATTGGAGACAGTTGGTACTCAAGCAGTGGAACATCAGATTCAACTGTTTTTGTAACCGGAGCTTTATCGCTCATACTCGAGGCATTTCCAGAATACAAACCAACCTCGTCCTCAAACGGAGAATGTATTGACCAGGTGAAAATTTCATTGATGAATACTTCACTCAAATATGATGATTCAATCACACATAGCAATCAGTGGGGATACGGTCAACTTCAAGCCTACGATTGGTACCAAGAATTGGCAACTCTGGCACCTACTTGTTGAGTTTTAACATTCGTTTTTGTTTCTACAGAATACTGTTAAACACGAGACTTCGGCGATGTTTTCTGGTCTATCCGATGTCCAAAAGTGATATTCTTAACTTTATTTGATATTATTGAATGCTAAAATGTGATACATTTAGTGATATTTGATATTATAAAATGGGCAATTGAGGCGCAGTATTATATTCGAGGGGGATATGGAGGAAAGGAAGAGGTGTCTATTTTGAAGAACACAACATCACAAAAAAGCATATCGTTGGTTGCACTCCTGTTGCTCTCAATCTTAACTGGATTAATTACCCTGCCAACAGCTTCTGCTGTGAACGAAACGAAGTCTGGTATTATCTCCGGTACTGAAACTTGGACAGGCACCATGAATTTGAATGGCGATGTAACTGTTGCTGAAGGTGCAAAACTCATTGTAAATGCAGGAACCACAATTAATATTCCATACGGCAACTACATCGACGTTGAAGGTGCTATATGCGTTGGAGACAGTTCATGCGGTTCCAGTTCTGGTTCGGCAGGCAACCAAGCTCGTTTTGTTTGGTCGACTCCGACTGATTATACCATCACTGGGCGATGTTATTCAAACAACTCAAACGATCCAAATTACAACGGAGATACAGCATGTGGCTCTGGTTTAGTTATACGTTCGACAATTGACCAAGCCATTACTTCTATCAAATACGCTCACTTTGAAAATGCATATGGAGTTCCTTTTGACACCAATCAAGTCAGCGGAAAGCAATACGGAGTATTGGTATTCGATGGTTCCTCAACGAGCGCTACTGGACTCACCTTCCAGGACATTAACACTTCCAATGTCCTCGCTTTAGATTTGGCATCACCTACGATTTCGGACTCAACATTTACGATCGGTATTGATGGGAATGGATACGATGCAGCATCAGTTCGCGCATACGGTGCTGGAGCAGGAATTCTTGGAACAATGAGTATTCTAAATTCTGAATTCACCGGGAACACAGATGCAGATTGTGGGCAACAAGGCGGAGGACGAAGCCTCATTTACATGGAAAGTTCGTATGTTGATTTATCTGGCCTCGATATCAAAGATAACGCTTATGGTTTATTTTTGAAGCAAAGTTCAGGCTCTCTTACCAATTCAACAATCAATGTAAAATGCAGTGGAGTTGACACCAACTCCCACAAAGTAACTGGAACCATTAATCACACCTTATTGATTAATGACAATACCATTACAACTGCAGACGGTTCTGGAATTACCGCATATGACGGAGCAATAGTTGAAGCAAACCGTAATACTATTTCCGGAGCTGCAGAGGGCTCAGGATTCGGTATTCGTTCTTCTTTTGTTACTGCAAATAACAACATCATTGGCCCGATTGGTGGCTGGAATGGATTATGGATTTACGGCACATCAGATGTAACCGCTGAGAATAATACAATTCAAGATACTGCTAAAGAAGCGGTTCTCATTGGTGAATATCACTTCAACGACCAAGGATGGAACGTTCCAACACCGACAGCAGCACGTTTGTATTTTGCAAATAACCAAATCTCAAACAACACCGGCACCTGTAATTCTCAGATGTATGATGGAGATTTTGCTTGTCCAGCAATTCACATGTTCATGTCTTCTGCAACTCTTTATGACAACACAGTGACCAACAACGGCGGCGATGGAATGCGAATCAAAGGCAGCATCGTCAATGCACAGCGAAACACAATGGAAGTTTCTGGATTTGCAGCGAACATTTCTCATTATGATGATAACTATGGAAGTAAATACGGTTCAATCGCTTACTTCTCTGGCAATTCATATTCCAATGCTTCCCAAATTTACAACATTACAGAATCTCGAGTTACCGTTCAATCAGAATATATCCCGGATGCAGGTGGCAACGAACTCTATCCAGTTCAACTTCGATGGCTCGGCCCTGAATGCCCATATGTCCTCGATGAATGTCTCTTGGTCCCATCGACTGCGGTTATGCCTCCTGCTTTCATGCCTATGGCCCTTGAAGTGATTGACAACTCCACAGTGTTCTCGTATGCGAATTTGCAGAACTTCGATTCTTCCAAGATCCACGTGCAAAATCAAAACTCTGCATGGGGTAGCCAAGTCCGTGAAGGTGAATTGGTTCGCTATCAAGTCAAAGCCAAGAACAGTAACGTCGTCGATGCAACCGTCATTATTCGGGACGCAACAGGCCTCCCTCTTTACACACTTACAACTGATGCATTTGGCTTCACTCCAGAAGTTTCACTTCCTTCAGACTTCCTACTTGACCGTAATTGGAACCATTTGGTTGGAGAAAGCAATGTGCAAATCCCAGGAGTTACCGACTCTCAAGGCAACCCTGTGTTCATCGATGAAGATTCTTGTGCAGATGGATACGATAACGATGGAGATGCCAAAACCGATGCGGATGATGAAGACTGTACCAATGGTCGTGAATTACCGTTCTATTCTGTAGAAGCCTTCATGTTTGGAAAGGGCCAAAAGGACTTCAACTTTGTACTTAGTGGCTCTATTGATGATGTCATTAATCTCGATAACCTAAAACCAAGTGTTACTGTAACTCAAAACGATGGATTTTCATTCGCAACTAAAGTTGAACTCACTGGTTCTGCTTGGGATGGAATTGGTGGCCCTTATCCTCTTGACTATGTCGCCTATCAAAACCAATTTGGCCTTGTAAAGCGAGTTGAGGTTCAGCCACCGAGTTCACAAGATTGGTATTCCGCCATTGACACATCAGGTGCTGCTGGAATGATTACTAAATCCAATCATCCATTCAATACATGGACCTTTGATTGGGAAATGTCTGGGCACCCTGAGGGTGAAGGCGATGTAACGTTCCGAGTTCGTTCTTACGATGGACTGGATTATTCCCCTGTGGAAGTTCGCAAATACAAACTCAACCTTGTTGCTCCAACTATTTTGGTTGATACACCAAATGATGGAACCACTCATGATAATAGTAAAGTAACTTTCACCGGAACTGCCAGTGACCCCTACACAGGGACTTGGGGAAGCGACATCAATTCAATTTGGTTTGACATTAACGGACCAAACGGCTATACGGCCAATTTTAATGTCCCTGGCTCCACAGCTTGGGCGTATGACTGGATTTTCCAAGAACTTGAAACTGGACAATATGATTTCCGAATATGGGCTTCGGACAGTGATTTCTGTAACATCAAAACCGGATGGATGGACTGCAACTATGAAACTCGTTCAATTACGGTAAACACCGACAACGCGATTCCTTTCGTTCAATTATCTGAGCCATTGAATTCCGATATTCTTCGTGCGAGTGAAACCCAATTAATTCAAGGCGTGGCCTTGGATAACGACGGATTAGTAACTCGTGTAGAAATCACTATCTTTGATTTGGCAAGTGGAACTGAAATCAATAACGGGCCGAACCCAGTCACAACTTTCGCTCCAAACGGTGCATGGTATACAACTTGGGACACATCAGACCTTATTCATGACCAACAATATGAATTGGTTGTCGAAGCATGGGATGGAAAGAATTTCTCGCTGGAAGAACGCATTCGAATTACGATTGATAATCCAAGCGATGCAGAAAACCTGGTCCCTATCTTCAACCAAACAGGTTGGGTTGGAACAATTACTTTGTTCTGCGATTCGAATCCAACTAAACAAGACCGTTGCAATGGTGGAATAAGTATTGATTTGACAGAACACTTTTCAGACCCTGATGGCGCCGTCGGTAGCAGTACTAACGGTCTAATTTTCGATGTTTATGATGATTTAACAAATCTTGATGATGACTATTATGGAAACTATCTCACCTTCAATTCGAACGGGGTAGTG
Organism: Methanobacteriota archaeon; assembly: GCA_009937025.1. GTDB lineage: Archaea > Thermoplasmatota > Poseidoniia > Poseidoniales > Poseidoniaceae > MGIIa-L1. The sequence continues at coordinate 3,545 of JAACDG010000119.1, read as the reverse complement.
AAGTATGACCCAGCATATGTCACAGGTTTATCCAATGATATATCAGAATGGTCGCTTGTCGGTTTGATGTTTGAAGCACGAGATTCTTATGATTCAGTAGCGTATTCTGCGAAGGTCAACATTGTCGTCGTCGAAGTATCATTCACCGTGGTCCGAGACAACACAGGACCATTGGGTCCAGACGCCCCTGCATTGTTCAGCGGTCAAGGCTTACCAAACAGTTTGGTGGAAGCACGATTTAACAGTTTGAGCGGTGTTCGAATAAACCAAACTCGTGTCAATGCTGATGCAACATGGAATATGGAAATTTCGAGCAGTCAACTCTCAGGAATTGAAGGAACCAGTAGTATCATCTTTGAAATGGACGACCAAGTTTACTCTTCGCCAAGTGATGCTACGGAGACTTACTTCAAACTCAGTGTTGGTGATGGCGAAACATCGAGTTCCAATTTGGGATTGATTATCGCTGCAGTCATCGGAATTCTGGTTCTACTTGGCGCGGGCATGTTCTTCTTGCAAGTTGAGTATGACGAATTTGATGAAGAAGCAGACTTGACATCGTCAGAAGAACAGGCTGCATCAGCAGATCCTTATGCTTGGGCCAAAGCACGTCAAGAGCCAGCATCTATTCCCTCAGCCGAAGTAGCTACAACCCCTGTGGTTGTTCAACAACAAGTTGCCGCGACTCCACAAACTGCTCAACACCCCGGCTGGCTATGGGATGCTGAATCTAATAATTGGGTCCCAGACCCGAATTATGTGCCGGAACAGTGAAGCATCTTTTGCCCACTGAAGCGGAAGTATTGAAGAGGAGATAAGAGGGAGGAAAAGATATGGCTCCTCAACCAAAACCGGGAGTGCAAGAGCGAATTCTCTTGCATCTTCTTGATTATTCTGATTTCAAGAGTAGTGTTGAAGTGCCCTTTGCCCTTTCACAGATGGGCATTGCTAATGCAGTAGCAATTGCCCGTTCCAATGTCCCTCGTGCGATTGCAGGATTGAAAGACCAAGGCCTGTTAATCGAACGACAAGCACACGTTGCTGGCGTATCTCGAAAGCGTAAAGCGTATTTTTTGACAGACCCCGGAATCAATGTTTCCGAAGACACATGGGAGCGTTTACGCGAATTTCAATTGCGTTGTATAATGCCTGATGGCACAATCATTGCTTCCACTTTAGGAGAAATCAACGACCATCTTGAATTTTCAATGCGGCCAGTGGATATTATCCGATACATGGACGATAATTGTGTCTTGGATTCCCGCTCTTTATCGGCAGATTTGGTTGAAAGAGATTTGTCAAAGCATGTTGAGAAACAACTCGTGACCTCTTTGGGCGATTTGCCTCGTTTGCGTCATTTCTATGGCCGTGTAAAGGAACTTGACAACATGGCGAGCCTTATTGATGCTCGTGCAACGACTCTACTGGTCCCAGGAATTGCTGGAATTGGAAAAACAACTATTGCATCAAAACTCATTGAACGGTTTATGCATCGGCGGAATTTATTGTACCATCGTTGTCAAGACTGGGAAGGTTCACGTTCCTTTTTTGAAGCAGTTGCGGATTGGTTAGCAAATATCGGCGATTCGAGTTTTTCAGATTATCTCGCAGCAACACCGGTACCTCAACCTGCTGATGCTGCCCGTTTATTGGTTGATTCTCTTGAAGGTACACCAACTTTGATTGTCATTGATGACTTTCATAAAGTTGCAGATACGACCCTGCATCAAACATTCCAAGCCATGTCATTGGCTTTACTCGGTAGTGAAGAGGAAATTGGTTTGGTGATCTTCTCTCGTTCATTCAAACCCGTCGTTCCTGCCAAAGATGCAGAAGGTCGGATTGCGAGTTTAGTTCTCCCTCTGGATGGATTAGATTCAGATGCAGGACGCCAACTTTTGAGTAGTTTTGAAGACCTTGGTGATGAGCAATGGCTCCACATTCACGGGCTCTCAAGAGGGCACCCTTTGGTTTTAGAACTCATCAATCGAGGGGCTTCAGCAGGTGCATTCCACGAGACATTAGAAAATTACGTAGCTGTAGAAATATTTTCAAAATTAAGTGCTGAGCAAAAGCGTGTTCTTTCTGCACTTGCTATTTATCGTGAACCCGTAGCATTGAAGGCATTAGCCGAACAGAATTTGGATACTGATGAACTTGATTCATTGGTCGAACAAGGTCTTGCTCGCCAAGGTGATGTCGACTATTATGACGTTCACGATTTAATCCGAGAGTTTCTTTTGCGGAGCCTCGAGGAAAACACAAAGAAGGAATTCCATGCGAAATGTTGCACTTGGTATGAAAAGCAAAATTTCACTGCGGCCATTGTCATCGAACACATTTTCCACTTGATTCGCTCAGGAAAAGGTACAGAGGCGGCATTACTCATCAGCGATCAGGGTCGAGACCTCGTTGCTCAAGGACACATGGAAGTGCTCGGTTTGATGGACGGGCTTTCTCTTGATTCATTGGAAGTCGATGTTCAAATGCGTGTTTTGCAACTCCGTGGTGAGATTCTTGTTCTACTTGGCCGTTTCTCAGAAGCGGAAGAGGCTTTTGTTTCGACACAAAATTTGGGCGTCAAATCCAAGCCAACACGCCTTGGTGCAGAAGTTCTTTCAGCACTGGCAGATATCGCTCTCAAGCAAGGTGATACAGAAAGAGCACTTGCTATGCATCATGATGCTTTAGAGAATTTCATTCAATTTGGAGATGCGAAAGGAGCTGCGCGTTCATACAATAACATGGGGTATTTACTTCGACGAAAGAATGACCTTGCCAAAGCTTTGGAAGCATACGGAGAGGTCGAGGCGATTCTAAAAGATTCAACGGACACAGAACTCATTGGGACACAACTTACTCTTGCACGTGCTTTTATTGAATTAGGTGAAATTGACCGTGCTCGAGACCATGCACTTCAAGCCTTCGAAAACACCGATGGTGGAGAAGATGTTCTGTTGCATGCTCGAGCTCAAGCCGTACTTGGTCGATATTATGCCAAAGTAGGGGATGCGGATGTTGCATCACATCATTATTCAACCGCTTTGGAGACCATGAGTCAGGCTGGAGATTTGCTGTCTCTTGTTGAGATTACAATTCTACTCGGAGAAGTTCTACAGGATTCTGGTCGTGCAGAAGATGCGATGGAACATTACCGTGAAGCATTGGTTATTGCAGAAGCAAATGACCTACGAATGCAAATCGGAGAATTGCTTTCACGTCTTGGTGGAGTCGCACCAGATAAGCCTCGTCGAATGGAATACTTGCAAAGAGCATTATCTGTGTTCAGAGAACTTGGGGCAAAATCGAGAATGCGAGAAGTACAGGCGCAAGTCCATGCTGCAGTTATGGGTCGATGAAATCAATCATTCGACTGTGGCCGGTCATATTGCAGAGTCGTCATTCCATCTGAGTGAACAATCCACACGGATGTGACACCAGCCAGAACAACAGTACCTTCGTGGCCTCCTGCACCGGCGCCCGAAATCGAAACATTTGTGTCTAAAGTTCCACCATCGTCGATTAATTCAATCGATGTATCGGTT
>JAACDG010000118.1 GCA_009937025.1 Methanobacteriota archaeon | reverse complement strand
GAAGCATGCTTAGCAACTTGTTGCCATTCAGCATTGTTCATCCGTTGGTTTCAAAGGTGAACCTTCACAGCGCTGTTTGGACCCGCACCGTTCATGTGTGTGGGGCCAGGTGAGGCACATGCCAGCCCCAGTATTAAACGATAAACGATGGTCAATCGACCTAGAAAAACGCATTCAAGAAGCCCATTCTGCAGATTCTGCATCGTATTCCAAAAGATACGCCTTTAATCCTGGCAGCGGTAAAGAAATTTTTGTCATCGACACACCACCCCCCTATCCATCAGGTACTTGGCACATCGGTGCTGTAGCTCAATATTCAATGATTGATGTTATTGCACGGTCCCAACGTTTACTCGGCAAGGAAGTTTATTTCCCATGGGGTGTTGATCGGAACGGCATCAATATTGAATTCACTGTTGAGAAAAATACCAAACGGAAGATGAAAACATATGACCGTGCTGAATTTTTGAAACTCTGTGAAGAAACGATTGAAACATTCACTCAAGCTATGCGTAAAACTGCTCGCAGAGTAGGCCTCTCATGCGATTACGAAAGGGAATACCTCACCGATTCACCTGCATATCGGGCAGTGACCCAATCAATTTTTATTGAATTGTTCAAAAAGGGTTCAATCATTGAAGATTTACGGCCAAATATTTACGACCCTGTTGAAGGAACGACCATCGCTGACGCTGAGGTGGAACGTCTCTCGAGAAAAACACGTCTTGTCGATGTTAAATGGACATGCGATGACGGCACAGAAATTGTCATTTCAACAACACGCCCAGAGTTAATTTGTGCATGCGGAGTGGTTGTTGTTCATCCTGATGATGAACGATATTCACATTTGGTTGGAAAAACGATTCAACTACCACTACCTGTTGAAGGACGGAGTACTTCTGTGGAAATCAAAACCCATGCATCAGTGAAATCAGATTTCGGTTCTGGGGTTTTGATGGTGTGTTCATTTGGAGACCAAAATGACGTTGCTGTGTTCCGAGAACTTGGACTCACTCCTTTCCAAGCCATCAATTTGGAAGGAAAACTCACTGAATTGGCTGGGCCTTTTGCTGGAATGAAAGTTTATGATGCTCGAAATGCGGCAATTGAACACCTTGAAGAAAGTGGAAAATTAGTGAACGTCGTAGAACGTGAACAGGAAATTCCAGTTTCAGAACGAGGGAAAAATCCTGTTGAAATCATTCTTCTCAAGGAATGGTATGTACAACAAACCGATGCTCAAGACCGTATGCGTGAACACATAGAAGAAATCGAATTCCACCCATTGCGAAATAAGCAATTCTTGCTCGATTGGATGGATAACATCAGTATTGATTGGCCAATCTCTCGACGTCGTTGGTATCATACTGAAATCCCAATATGGTACAGCGAAGATGGATCCAAAATCGTTGTCCCTCCAACCGGAACATATGTACAACCTTGGTGTCAATCCCCACCCGAAGGAAGTCAGGTTTTATCGAGAGAGACTCGTGAAGAACTGGGTTCATTTGAATCGTTGAAGTCCGAACTTGGGACTCTTGTCGGCGAGGAAAAAGTATTCGATACTTGGATGGATTCATCCAATTCGAATCTGTTTGTTAGTGGCTATTTGAACCAACCCGAAGTTTTCGAAAAAGCCTTCCCGACCGCACTTCGCCCACAAGGCAAAGAAATTGTTCGAACATGGTTGTATTACACACTTCTAAAATCAAACCTCTTACTCGACAAGCCAGGGTTCAAACACGTTTGGATCGATGGCTTGGGAATGGACCCCTGGGGTCGTAAAATGAGTAAATCTTTAGGAAACGGTATCGATGCAGATTCTGTTCTTGAATGTGGCGCAGGTGGTCGTACTGGTTCTTGGAAAGTGAAGGGGCCAGAGAAGACTGTGAGTCTTCGGGCTAACAAAATTGGTAGTGAATGTTTCCGACTTTGGAAAGCATGCGATGCCCAAGTGGGGGATGATTTTCACATCAATCCTGAAGAAATTGAAAAGAAATATTTCGGAGTCTTAACGAAATTATTCAACGTGGCTCGATTCGCTTCTCAATTCCAAATTCCTGAAGACCTCGAAACCACTCCCGAAAATTTAGCGATTGAAGATAAATGGATTCTGGCAGAATTTAGTGCGACGATGGATGTCGTACAAACCGCTTGGGAGAATCTTGACATCTACACCGCCACCCAAGCCCTCAAGACCTTTGGAACCGGTGTTCTTCCAAGCCATTACTTGGAAATGGTAAAATCTCGTCTTTATGATGATGATATGGCAGCTTCATGGACACTTCATCGAATTGTACGGGACTTTATGTCGGCATTCACGCCAGTCTGTCCGTTCTTTACCCATCACATCTCTGAGAGCCTTTATCGAATATCTGCTGTTGATGTGGACGAGTTTCCTACTTCGGCGGATTCTTCTGTCGGAATGGGCACCGGTGAAGGGGACCGATTACGAAATCTTTCTCCAGCAGTTCAATCATTCAATGGCGACACTTGGAACTCAAAGAAAGAACAGGGAATTTCGCTCAATCAACCCGTTTCCGGTATCAAAATCCCTGAGGAATTGGTGGATTTCACAGCAATTCTTACCCGGATGCACCATTTGGAATGATTATTCTTCTTCATGAAGATGCAGCATTGCCTGCCGAGTAGGAGGCATATCCAATTGACCAAGTCGAAAACCGATGAGACGTAATCCTCTCTTCTCTTGAACATTGGTAGCAAAAAGATACTCAGCCAATCGAAGAAAAACCTCTGGTTCATCCATAGCAACTGGAATTGAACGGCCATGTGTGTGGGTTTCGAAACCGGTATAGCGTATTTTGACTTCTGCTAATCGCCCTGATATTCCCATATCTCTCGAGCGAGTTAGTACCCGTTGAGTAAGTGAACGAAGTACATCGAGAACCGCTTCATAGTCGGTTTGGTCGGTTGAAAACGTGTGTTCTTTACCAATGGATTTACGGCTGCGTAATTGACTTACTTCTGAACTTGTATTTCCATCGACAACACGCATTAACCACGCTGCAAATCGCTCACCAGCCATCCGCCCTAAGGCCAGTTCTCCAAGGACATAAGCCTCGTCGACTGTTACAAAGCCCCATTCGGCAAGTTGAGTCGCTCGTTTGGGGCCAATTCCCGGAACTTCCCTCAATGAACGACCTTCAAAAAAATCACCAATCTCATCGGGTAAGATTCGAAAAATTCCTTTCGGTTTATTCACTTCACTCGACATTTTTGCGAGAATACGTGTTGGTGCAATCCCAAACGATGCGGTAAGTCCTACAGTCTTTTCAATTGATTGTTGAAGAGTGCGGCATAACGCATATGCAGCATCCCAATCACCTTTGACGTACTCAGTGACATCCAAATACGCCTCGTCAATGCTTGCCTTTTCAAAAAATTCCGCAGGCACTTTGAGTATTTTCATGACTTGTCGAGATGCACGGCTGTAGAGCCCGCGGCTACCTCGAATGTAGTGTCCAGGCCCAAATGGATGTCCAGGACAACGCCGCCATGCTTCACTCACGGGCATGGCAGAATGTATTCCAAATGCTCTGGCTGCATAATTACATGTCGAAACAATACCACGTCCCCTACCTCCTTGGGGGTCGGAACCAATGATAAGGGGTTTATCCGGGTCAAGACCATGATGAAGAATTTCGACTGCGGCAAAAAAGGCATCGAGGTCGCAATGAACCAAAATACGTTCTTTTGTGGAAGTGATTGAACCCTCTGTGAGCGGTTCATGCTCTCCCGACATACATTCAGAATGTTGCCTACGGTGTTTGAAGTTGATGTATTCCTCACACACATGAATCTCCAGTGTAGGAGTGAGATAGACCAATTTCTCAAATGGTTTGAACTCTCTTGGAACATCTTCAAGAGGTTGCGAAAGAAGTTGATTTTGCTGACGAGAAAGGTTGGATAATGTACGCATACCTTGATTTCTTCGCGTTTGGTCATCTATGTTTCACATGACCCACACGGGGGAAAGAAGCGAAAGTGTCACTTGAGTAAATGTGAATTAACTGTTGTTTCAGCCTGTTTACCATCAAGTACAGTCATGATGGCAAGAGCAATGTCGCGGCCAACTCGGGCCTGTGCCTCAAGAGTGGCAGCTCCAATATGTGGCGTACCATGGAAATGCGGGTGCTGAACAAGTTTATTGCCTACCGGAATGGGTTCTTGCTCAAACACATCTAAGGCAGCAGAAGCGAGTTTTCCAGATTCGAGGGCAGCTAAAAGTGCATCCTCATCGACGATGCCTCCTCTCGCACAATTCACAATATGATTGCCACATGCAATTCCATCGAAAGATTTGCCCGGCATCAGAGCAATACGTTCTGCATTCACGAGATGATGGGTTTCTTCATTGTAGTTGCAGTGAATTGAAATGTGAGTGCATGCTTGAAACAATGTGTCTACTGTTTTATGCAATGTCGTGTTTTGATCTTTAGCCACTTTCACAGGAAGGTAAGGGTCGTATGTGTGAATTTCCATGCCGAATAATTGAGCAATGGCGCCAACTCCCTGTGCAATACGGCCGAAACCAATCAAACCAAGATTTTTTCCGCATAATTCAGTTCCCTTCATTGCTTTCTTCTCCCATTTGTCCTGTCGCATACCACGGTCTGCACGGGGAATATGCCGAAGGCAAGCAAGTAAATGACCAATGGTCAATTCAATGACGGACTGAGTTGATGCTCGAGGTGCATTGACCACTGGAATGCCAGCATCTGCTGCAGCAACAAGGTCGATATTGTCGACGCCTACGCCAGCACGCCCGATTACTTTCAACCTGTCTCCTGATTTTTCGAGAACATCACGTGGAAGTTTTGTTGCACTGCGCACAATAATTGCATCAAAATCAGAAAGAGCGCCAGCCAGTAATGCATCCGGTTCGATGAAATCAAGAACAACTTCATGCCCAGCCTGTTCCAACAAAACTACTGCATCTTGCGCCATACCATCAGTAACAGCAATTCTCGCCATAAACAGTGGTTTCCCCATCAAGGCCATCAACCTTAGCCAAACAGAGGTTCAGCACCCGATGTTTGAAACACTCCACCGATGTGGACGAGTTGATACACATGGCCGCAGTAGATTCCAGTGCATTGATGTGGGCAGCAAGTTTGCTGTCAATACCGTTGTTACTGGCCTTACCTATGCGTTTGGGATGGAGATTGTTCATCGGCGTTGGACACGAAGCATCACAGTATCGAAATACAGTCTTACAGATTATTGATGCTGGCCGCCAGGTTGCTCCATTTCGTGCTACTTTAGATGATGTGGCGCGAAGTCTTCACATTCGTCCAAGTCATCAACGACTCATCGAAGCAGACCTTTTTCACCCCCTGACACTCTCTCATTTCATCTTATTACCTGCTATTATCATTTTCCCTTTGGCGGTCCTGATGCCCCTGCCAGTTATCCTCATTGGTTTTCCAGTCATGTTGATTATTGAGTATATTTTTATTCGTAAAGGATTGCTTGTTCGAGGTTTGAAAATGATTGAAAAAATTATGCATTGGCAAATTATTCACATTCCAAAGCCTCATCGAGGGTTGGCCGAAGACAAAGCGAAGATGAATGAATTTTCTCAACATGTCGTTCACTTCAATCATGTACCACAAGGTGCGTTCTTGGGGCTTTTCGCGTGGCTTATGGTTCACTGGACTTTTGAATTTGATTCTTGGGGTTTTGAAATTCTATTTTCAACGGTATTGTATATTGTTTTGCTCGGAGCTTTAGGTGTTCTCAATGCCGCATTTGAATCCGATTTGGTTTTTGTTGACCCTTCAAAGGGACGTTTGGTCCCAGTTGACCAATGGCTTGAAAGTATTCTAAAACCGTTGATAGGAATCGGGTTGGTCTTCTTAATCGCTAGAAATTTACTCGATGAAGTAAGGGATGGAAATGCGGTCCTCTTTGCTCTAACAGTACTCACGCTCTTGTATGGGGCCGCTGTAGTTGGTATCGCTTTCCGATGGGGTTACTCGATTTGGAGAGGGTCGTTTGTTCGAGATGAGGTCGGCACTCAAGTCATCGAAATACTCAACCCACTGTCATACGATTTGACTCGAAGCAAAGGGCGTATTGAATTTCATGTGCGAATGGTGATGAAAGAACGCCTAAGCACTTTGAATGACGCACCTATCGAACAACTGAGCTTTGCAGACCTGCAAGAACTTCCATCGAGTGAAAACCGAGGTAAAATTCCAGATAACCCCCTTTAACGGAGAGTTCTTTTATTCCATCCAAGGAATTACATCTGGTATTTCTGCGAAAAGATTCGCAGGAAGGGCAGTCTTAATTTTGGAAACAGAACCCAAACTTGCGGTGACTTCGTTCTGCCATGCTTCAAAATCTTCAAACGAATTCATGTTGAGGATTGGATTGTTTTTTCGATTCCAATCAAGTGTTTGCATGGCAGTACCTGGTGCTTCATGCCCTGTGCATACGAGTAGATTCGCATCCAATTGCTCCAAGGTTTTGAGCGAATTCCAGTGAGACAATAAACGGCCACTTGGCAAATCATCTCGACCAACCCCCCCTTGCCCAGTAAAGAGGAAATCTCCGGTAAACAAAAGTGTAGGGGATTCGATAAGTATGTGGTCGTTGGTATGGCCTGGAACAAAATGCGTCTTGAGTGGGATTGAACCGAGCATGATAATTTCTCCATCTTCCAGATAATGTGAGACATTCAAGCAAGATGTATCCTTCCACATTACGTATTCGCATCCGGTCCTTTCCCGTAGTGAATAACATGCTGTGATATGATCGGCATGCGTATGCGTTGCTATGGCGTATTGAAGTTCAAGCCCTCGCTGTAAGATTGTTGTGAGATAGGTTTCCATGAAGTCATAAACGGGGTCTATCAAAGCGGCTTTTTGAGTTGATTCATCGACAAGAAGATAGGTTTTCGCCCATCCAGATTGATTGAGTTGTTCAAAGTCCATGGTTTGAGGCATTAAGCACACGTACTTGAACAATACCTACATTGGCGGTTTTACATCATACGAGCATTGATGAAACATGGGGAGAACCGAGACCCATGCATCCCACCGAAGTGGTTCACCTTGAACACGATGGGAAAGTATTGCTCGTCGATGAAAATGGAGATGGCCCGCACCTTCCGATACAAGGTCGACAGAATGACTCTGTACAGTTGCGACTTCCAACTTCTGAAGAAATTGTTCGCATGGGCATCGAGTGGAATGCGATTCGAGAAACTCGTATCGTATTTGGGACACTTGTTTATCGTATTGTCAAAGGTTATCCAAAAATAAATTGGCCGAAACACTGGGCATGGAAAGATGAAATGATTGCTGATAATTCTGTACACCCTGTGGCAAGGGAGGCTATTTATCGCTCAATACATCGTTTGGTGTCGAAAGTTATGATTTGCAATGATGCAGGAGAAGTTCTTCTCGGCAAGGTCGAACGCGGGCACTTCAGAGGGTTTTGGACGTTGCCTGGTGGCTATATGGACCATGATGAACACCCAAGTATCGGATGTGTTAGAGAAACTCTTGAGGAAATTGGGTTGGACATTATGTTGGATGGAAATGAACCGATTATCACGCAGAAAATATTCACTGATGAAGGTATTTCATTTGTTTCTTTCACCTACCGTTCAACTTGGAACGGTGAACTTGATACCTTGAAACTCCAAACCGAAGAAATATCTGAAGTAAAGTGGTTTTCACCATTAGATGCACAAAATGTAGCCGTTTCTCATTTTGATAAAGAAGCGCTAAGAAGCCTATGAAGATGGAGTGCCAACGCTGCTTCGAGCAGCCTCGAGTGCATCGTCTAATCCATCCGGATGAGACCCCCCACCTTGAGCGAGTGTTGGGCGACCACCGCCCCCTCCTTTGATGTGTGGAGCAATTTCTCGAAGCAAAACGACAGCATCGTATCGTTCACTTGCAATCGTGTTTTCAGTAACTGCAATCATCAATTTACCTCCGCCTTCTCTTGAACCGAGAACCGCTAATGTGGGCATTGAATTATCCAGTGTGAGTTCTTTAAGCATATTTGTCATCTTCTTGAGGTCGCCACTCACTTCCATGATGACAATGCGAACTCCATCAATGTCTGTAGAATCAGAACCGCCACCTGTGGTTCGCAAGCGAACAATT
>JAACDG010000117.1 GCA_009937025.1 Methanobacteriota archaeon | reverse complement strand
TGGGCTCGGAGAGAATTGAACTCTCGATCTTCGCCATGTCAAGGCGACGTCATAACCCCTAGACCACGAGCCCCTAGGTATCTTGCCCACTGAAACGGTGTATTAAACCACATCGGTTCGAGTTTGTGGATTTAACTGACGATCTTGGAAATCTTACCAGTGCAACCTGGCTGTGAGCAACCACCAGCCATCCGAGTTCTACCGTTCTTCATTTTTATGAGCTGACCATCCTTAATCGGCCCATAGGTTTTGCACTTCAGACAAAATCCTTCAACAACATCCATGTCAATCGTCTTTCGCACAGAGTAGTTTGACTTAGATTCTTCGCAATATTCTTGTTTGAGAGTCGAAAGAGTTGATTCTCGCCTTTTTCCCTCTCGCACCCCCTACTTTGCGTGGAAATTTCCGATAATTTGACGTTTTATCGAAGAGTGTTATTGGAAAACGCTGTACTGCGGGGCAAATCTCACACAATGCTGCTCTTTGAAATCGACCAGTTTCATGCCAATGTCGTATAACATACATTATGCGACACCATGGTGTATGGTATTTCATGGATTTTTGTTCTCTGATACGAGATTCAAAGAATCAAGTGTCGATTCAAACATTCCAACCAGAGGTGGTCCGCCAAGAACGCCTTCTAATCCGCCATCTTTAGAATCGAGTTTTTCGACGATCTGTTTCGAAATACGATTCCACGATTTCTTATCTTGATAGACTGAGTGAACCAAATACAATCCTTGTCCATCCGTAGATTGTGCTATCCACGCTGCGAGGCAACCAGATTGTCGACGTTTGAATTCTTGTCTCGCCTCGAGCATTCTCTTGAATCTCGCTTCTTTGCCAGCTGCTCCAGAACAAACGACCGTTTCAATTAAAACCTTAATGATTTCCATATTATCACCTCACAAATAACTATTTTATTAATTACTTCCTGTACAAAGTTAAATTATAAATCAATGATGGATGAGATTACCCTCAAGGCAAGTTGAGATGAAAGGAGTGTGTGAAGGTTGCATACACCAAGCCTCCCAATATTCGCCATCAACGACATTGAAATTCGCAACTGCACCTTCCTCTAACCGGCCATGCACTTTACCAGATGAATGCGGTGTTGTTTCTGAAGGGTTGCGGGTTGCAGCAATAAGTGCAGCAAGAGGATGTACTGAACATCGTTGTGCTAGAAGTGAACCCATAAACGGCATACTAATCGTTTTGCAATTTGGATTGAAATCAGTAGCAATACTCCACGTTATTTCGTTTTCAATGCAATCGTTAAAGTTTGGCCATTCTGCACCCATTGCATAGGGTGTCCCTGGTAAGAAACCAGTATTTACTCCAGCCTCATCCATGTTCTTCCTTGTATTGAGGCTGGTATAATGTGCGTGGTCTGCTGTAACGACCTTCAGTTCTGCTGCCAAATCTCCACCGCCTCCGTCTTTGAACTCATCAATATGTATGCGCAGGTCAAGTCCCCCAGCCCGTGAAGATTTGAGAATATCCTCTGATTGCTCAACCGAAAACCACCCAGGTTCACAAAACACATCTGCAGAACGCGCAATTCCTTGCTCAAGAACTTGAGGTAATTGGTCTGAAAGTATTTGATCGACATAGTCTGAAAGAGAACTCTCGGAAGGTTTGTCGTGCGCACCTAGCCAAGTTAGGTCAAGAGATGGAAGATGTTCCATGGATTGAAGTTGAGATGCGATTTGAAGAAGCCTCAGTTCGGATTCTGTCGAAAGACCATAGCCACTTTTCGCTTCTAAATGGGTTGTTCCCGAACGTAAAGCAGCCCTCATTCGTGTATAACCTATCTGGAGCAATTGTTCATCAGATGCCAGCGTAGTCGAGCGAACAGTGTCCTGAATCCCTCCACCAATTTCAGATATTTCCTTGTATGATTTTCCTGAATGTCGCCAAGAAACTTCTCGAGAACGGTCTCCCGCCCAGAGTAAATGTGTATGGCCATCAACGAGCCCTGGGATGACTGCATTACCGTTAAGTGAGATGACTTTTGTTTCAGAATCTCCTTCAGCACCATTCGTAACACCTCCATATTCATCCTGCAATTCTTCGGAAGATGCGATTGATTCAATCGTGTTGCCCACAACAACGATGCCACGACCCGGAGCCGATACCAATGCATCAGAATCCAAAAGCGAATAACCCTTCAACGAGCCTTTTCCAGACAAATGCGCCAGTGGACCAATGTCAAGGAAAACGGTGCGCATATTGTGTGCTGGGTGCTGAGGGTTGAAGAACAATGGCTCTCTGGCATGGATGATTGCGATGAGAGGGTGGACGCTTGGCATCGAATCAACAGCACATACTTTGTCGTTCGGATTAGTCGATGCGAACGGTACGCCTTACCCTTCGTGTTCAGACACAGTTCGCCCAGATAAGGGTGGAATTCATCCCAGAGAAGCTGCCGATCACCACAAGGATGTTGCACATTCACTTTTTTCGACATTGCTTGAAAAGTATGAATTATCACCAAACGACATTAGTGCAGTTTCTTTTTCACAAGGCCCGGGACTTGGCCCTTGCTTACGTGTTGGAGCAGCAATTGCACGGGGTATCTCGAGTCGACTTTCAGTTCCTTTAATCGGGGTGAATCATTGCGTCGCACATATTGAAATTGGCCGTCAGCAATGCGGTTGTAAGGACCCGGTGTTGCTCTATGTTTCTGGGGGAAATACACAAGTCATAGCACACCTCAAAGGCAGATACAGAGTCCTTGGTGAAACTTTAGATATTGGAATTGGCAACATGCTCGACAAATTTGCTCGCGCTCAAGGAATACCATTCCCTGGGGGGCCGGTTATTGAAAAACTGGCATTCGAATGGCTTGAGACTCAAGAAAATCCCTCATTGGAGGGGCTTGAACTGCCATTTGCAGTACGTGGGATGGATCTCGCGTTTTCTGGGGTGATGACTGCTGCTCAACGACTCATTGACAATGGTGCGGAACTTGGGGCTGTGTGTTGGTCATTGCAAGAACATGCGTTTTCAGCATGCGTCGAAGTAGCAGAGCGTGCACTTTCCCACACTGGCAAAAAAGAATTGCTTCTCGGTGGAGGAGTCGCATGTAACACGAGATTGCGTACAATGTGTGAGCAGATGGCTGAAGAAAGAGAATCGACTTCGCACGCGCCTCCTCGGATGTATTGCATCGATAACGGTACAATGATTGCACTTCTTGGGCTCATTGAAATGGAACAGGGACGGAAAACACCGTATGAAGAAAGCGGGGTTGACCAATACCTTCGTACAGACCAAACTCAGGTGACATGGGCTGTATAGTCCTTCACATAACGCTAATTGT
>JAACDG010000116.1 GCA_009937025.1 Methanobacteriota archaeon | reverse complement strand
TTTCTGTATCGATTTGGAACAGGTACGACAAGCACTTACCCCACAAACCAAAGCGGTAATCGGCGTCCATTTGTTTGGCCAACCCTATTCTGCAGACCTCGTTGCTTTTTGCCAAGAACATAATCTTGTCTTGATTGAGGACGCCGCACAAGCTCATGGCGCTAAACAACAATTTCCAGACGGCACGATGAGAAGTGCTGGAGCAATGGGGGACATCGGTTGTTTCTCCTTTTTCCCGTCAAACAACATGGCCGTAGGTGGTGAAGGCGGAATGCTCACTACAACACTCTCGAAATACGAAGAGCACATCCTTGGAATCACCGACCATGGGCGCAGTCCTGACCTTGAAGCAATACAATTAGGCAGCAATCTCAGGATGTCGGAAGTTTCTGCATCCATCGGCCTTGTCCAACTTTCTAATCTTGATACGTGGGTCGAAAACCGTCGACAAAATGCCGCTTTGTTCACACAGGCTTTGACTGACCACCCAACAATCTCCGCACCCGCCCAACGACCAAACACACAACATGCTTGGCACCAGTATTGTGTACAAACCTCAAACCCTGATGACCTTGTTTCACACTTCGACTCGCTTGGTATTGACACACGTCGTTATTACACGACACCTTGCCACCATCAACTGATCTACAAAGACCACCCGCAATATGCTGAGCGCCTTGAAAATACTGATGTTGCCGCACATTCATTGGTTGCAATACCTGTTATGCATGAATTGAACAATGGAGAAAGACAACGAATTGTTGACGCACTCAAGAGTTATACTTGAGTCATTCAATACCATTCATTGCAAGGCTGACGTTTGACCACTGATGAAGGCCAGTAATTTCTTCGCCAAGCCATTCGGGAAGATTCGGTTCGTGTTCAATACTCGGCAACTCTATTTCTGCGAGAATCAACCCTTCAAGACCCTCTTCAAATTCATCGACCTCCCACACCATTCCATCTTTTCCTTTCCAATGGTATCGTATTTTAGAAATCGAAGGGTGTGATTTTGACCCAATGATATTTTCGCCCAGCCCCCGGTCAAGTTCCCATTCCAATTCAACGGCCGCAGAATGAGTTCGCTTACCTTTCAAAGTCAAAAACACAGATTCTGGCGTAAATCGAATACGAGAAGTCCCCCCGCCAGTCTTTTCAAAGAGCGATTTTTCTTCATCATTCATTTCGATGAGCATCAAATTACCCGCATAAATAAGTTGATTTTCTCGATTGGTGAAGAGAGCGGAGTCGAGATAATGTTGAGTGATACTTGACTGATATTCACAATCCCTCCAAGGCCTTACGCTTCTCTCTGAGATGATAAACCGCCGTTCAATTTCCATATATTCGCTCATGTATCGTCACCTCCATCCAAACATGTTGAGTCTTGCCAGTTGGTAGGGTAGTATTAGTTTCACCCAAGTTTCCTCGGGGCTTTCCTGAAATTTTTTTGTCAAATCAAGACACCAAACCTTTCATATCCTCTTGTTTCATGGTTGTTTTATGAAAGAACACAAAACACTCGCTGTTTTTCTCGTTTCCTTGTTTCTTGCATCGGGGTGCCTTGGCATGGTCGATTCAGAATTGGAAATACCTGATGTCGAACTTCCCGACGATTGGTCGACGGTCATTCAACGGAGCTCAGCAAGCCCACACCTGTCTCAATTTGCTGATTGCGAAGAGTTAGAAACCGCATTGAAATCATCGATTGCTGAAGAATACCGAATACAAATTTTACAAGCAGTGGAAGAAGAATATTACTACCGTGGCGGCATGTGGATGGAAGACGATATGGTCATGGACAGTGCAGAAGGGGCTAACAGCGGTGATTCTGCACCAACAGTAAAGCGCCAAGAAGGCACAGATTATTCAGGAACCAATAACCAAGAACAAGGTGTCGATGAAGCTGACTTTGTCAAAACAGACGGCTATTACATTTATTTTCTGAACGGAAAAAATCTTGAAATCTTCGGCGTCCCAGAATTTGGTGAACTGTCCCACCTTTCGACAACCCCTGTTGAAGGCACACCCCAAGCAATGATGCTTGATGGAGACCGATTGGTCGTTATCTCGACCGTATCTTCATGGAATATCCCTTCTTCTGATGTTCTATCTTCAGTGATGGGCTGGGATGAAGGTTACGGCTCTTGGCGCACATCAAGTCTAACCAAATTCACCGTCTTTGATATCACAAACCGTTCTGCACCAGATGCTGGAAAGGAATTGTACCTCGAAGGCTATTACATGACGGCCCGAGAAGTCAATGCAACCGTCCGAACAGTTACGCACGCATGGCTTGACATACCAGGGGTCCAGAGTTGGTTAAATCTACCAAACGGATATTGGGACCTCGATTATGATAGCCCACTGCGCCGCGAAGTTCGTGAAAAAGTGGCGTATCAAACTCTTCTTGACAATCAAGCGGCACTCGACGCACTCGCTCTCGAGGACATACTTCCGAAAGTCTATGAGCGCGTGAATGGGCAAGTTACGGTTCACACAATGGATGATGACCAATGCGCAGA
>JAACDG010000115.1 GCA_009937025.1 Methanobacteriota archaeon | reverse complement strand
TTCAACCAAGGTTCCGTTCATGAGTAAATGGTCTAAAGCCTCGTCGATTTCTTCCGGGCTGATTCCACTCGAAGTCAAATGTTTGAAGATTGTTTCTAGGGTGGCACAAGGTTGCCCTTGAGCCATCTCGGCCTCAACATGAATGAGTAACATTTGACAGACAACGGCGAGAAGTGGGTCATCACTTTCTTCATCGGGTAACAATTCAAGGAAATTATGTGCTGGATGCAAAGTTGCATCCATGTTTTTCTCAAGGCCCATGCTGTCTTCACTGTTTGCAGTGCGTTTACCCAGGCCATTCAAGCTCGGATCAACGTTAAGGTCAAAACAATCGAATATGTTTCGTTGAAACGGGTCGCTGTCATGGTCGTCAAGTGAATCAAGGCGGCGTCCTATTGCTTCAAGTCGATGCAGTCTTTGTTCGATGGCTAATTTTTCTCTGCCTAAGTCCGCAGTGATGAGTTCAAGAGTCATGTTGGCTTGTTCTGACAGCCATTTTTCAAGGCGCCATTCAGGATTGATGCCGTTCATGACTTCGACGAGACGTTGGATCTCCTCCGGCATTTGTTCGACTGCAATTTGTTCTCCGGGAACCTTGTGTTGTTTGTCGCTCATGTTAACTACTCTCCTCAATGACGGCCTATGAAACCTCTCGTCTGAAAGGGACCTTGAGTTCCATTGCAGAAACGAAATACGCCTCTCATACTTTGTTCAACAAACCGCTCCACTGGTCATAAGCGTCATGGTGCCGCCAACCGCTGTATTCGTTAAGGTGGTGAAACCAAGTCTCCTTCTTTGAAAGGGGGCGCGTTCATGTAGGGGCTACTCTTGCGAAAAAATATGGCAGACTATCGAATTGGCATCTTACCGGGCGATGGGACTGGTCGAGAGGTTGCGCTTGAGGCTCAACGGATACTCGATACCATTGAGCAACACACAAACCAAGGGTTTGAACAAACCGTCATCGAGTGTGGTGGCCAACATTATGTAGAAACTGGAGAAGAATGGGCTGAAGGTTCGTTTGAATTTTGCCGGGATGAAGCCGATGCTCTGTATCTTGGAGCGATCGGTCACCCAGGTGCCTTTCTACCAAACGGAGACCTCGCTGGAGGTTCTGTGATTCTTGGACTCCGAAGTGGGCTCGATTTGTATGCAAATCTCCGCCCGATTAAGCTCTACGAAGGCGTGCCACACAAGGTTCATGGGAAATTTACCCAAATTTGGCAACCGGGCATGGTCGATATGACCATCCTGCGTGAAAACACGGAAGGTTTGTACCATTCACTGCTCCGACGTAGTGCGGACCGTGCATTGGGACGACCCCCTTACGAACCTCCAGAAATGACATTCCCAGGACTCGAAGGAGAAGTTGCTTACGACCCACGTCCAATCTCAGAACATGGAAGTGAACGCCTTATTCGAATGGGTTTTGAAATTGCAGAAACACGCAATGGCGCTCCATTAGATGGGGTGAAACGTGTCTCGTGCATCGATAAATCAAATGTAACTCGTGGATGTCAATTGTTCAGGCGAACTTTTGACAAGGTTGCTCCTGATTACCCAGGCACTGAACTTGATTATGGATACATTGACGCATTCACCCAATGGCTCACTCGAAGTCCTGAAAGTTATGATGTCGTGGTAACCTCAAACATGTTTGGAGATATCGCCACAGATTTAGGTGCTGTACTTCAAGGTGGAATGGGCATGGCTACATCTGGAAACATTGGTGATGAGAGTGCTTTCTTTGAACCAGTCCATGGTTCGGCTCCAAAGTATGCTGGTATGAACAAAGTGAATCCAATTGCCAGCATCAATTCCATCCAGTTGATGATGAATTGGCTCGGTCGAAAAAATAATGATGATGAATTAACTCAAATTGGTCAACTTATCGATAACAGCGTTGCTGACCATCTGCGGGATGGAAAGGGACTCACCTACGACCTTGGCGGGGATGCTTCATGCTCAAATGTCGGTGAAAGTATTGCTGCTCGACTTGCAACTAAATTGCAAGATACGTTCTAAGTATCTTGCCGACGGCGTAATTCCGCTTCGAATTCACTCCACAGTTCTTGTTCAATTTGCTTACGAAGTTTCGGCTCCAAAGCAGTTTGTACTTGAAGAACTACATCCTCCCAAATTTCTGTCGCCATTGCATTCCGGGTTTCAATTTCTGTGGCTTGAAGCATTTCTTGAACTTCAGTAACCGAAAAGTTTTGTTCCGCTTCATCGTTCGAAACCCGCAAAATTTCTGCTTGAACTATTCGTTCTATTTCTTTCATAAGACGAGCAACTACGCTTAATTCCCATACATCTCTCGGATGTGGAGTATCCATATTTGTCACGGTATTTCTCAATGTTTGAACGATTCGAGAACGTACTGGATTACCTACTTCAAAATCCCGTACACCTGAAACAAACCCAACCAAAGCATCAAGCCACTCATCTTCAGATAATCCTTGTCCGCAACCGGGGCAATCAACCTCTTCAGAATGGGGGGGAGGTGCAATATGAGTTTCGAGGTCTTCTTCCCCTTCTGTTTTCTTCTCACGCCGCTTTGGCTCAGGGGGCTTTTCTAAATCAAACGAAATGGAAGCGCCAAATGTGTTTTTTTTGGGGCCGGGGGTCGGGTTTTCGCTCATTTCGGTGGAAAATCAACTCGCTTGAATAAAAAGGGTTTGCCGGAAAAACGCAGAAAAGGCGGAAATTTAGGTCAATTTAGACTTCACGATGCAAGAAAAGCCCCGATATGGTCAAACGCAGCTTGAATGATTTGTTCGTTAGAATAATTCGTAGTTGTTTGAAGCGGTTTTTCCGAATCGAGGATTTCGTTCATATTGGTGAGGACTCTTGTTAATTCATCGACAATGGTGATTGAAGCCATTCGTGCAGTTCTTGAAAGAGGGTTCAAGTCGATGACAAGTACTGTTTTTCCCATCGCCACTAAAGCCTCGCACCGATCTCCATCTTCCAGCGGTACAAGAATAACATCGGATTCAAAAATACCGCGTGAACAACATTTTGCTCGTGGCCCTTCAAGGCCAGGAATACGAGCATCTGGTTCTGCTCCAAGGATTTCAACCTCGAACCCTTCTTGTTGCTTTATCCCATTCAAATGATTGAGCAATGCCTCCATTCGCTCTGGAGTGCGGTAAAAAATATTGATTTCTACTGGGCAATTGAGATGGTTTGCGAGTTGAAGAACTTCTTTCCCTGCGAGAGCGACAACGTTGCCGTTCAAACTGATGACAGGATGTTTAGCAGATGTTAACAGGGCTAATGCCTGACGCGTTGCTACTAAGGCACTTGGAATTGTTTGTTCCCCAAGTAGATAATCGAAAGCCTCGCCTCTACCGTGAGCAATCAATGCACTACCGGCGAGCATTCCTTTCTTTTCGGCTTCTTCGAGACGATGACGCATCAAGAGGGATTGATACCTCGGATGACTCGGGTCAGCAGCGATTTCGCTCATAGTATCGCCTCAAGCACCATCGACAATCATCGAAATATCAAGCGGTGGAACGCCTCGGTTAACAGCACTTGTTGAAAGAACATCGATTCCACTTTCATGCCACTCATCGAGTTGGTCAAAGACAATACCGCCACTTGCTTCAAGCCATATGTGCCCTCTTAAGTTCATATCAGCAAGTTGACTGACGATACTGCGGCTGCGTTCTGGGCCAAAATTATCCAACATAATCACCAGTTTAGGAAGTGGTTCATCTTCGCGTTGAGCCCATGTGGCGGCTGCTATGATGGCTTCTTTGTCATCTCGAACCTCGATTTCAAGGAAAGCCCCACAATCCTCCGCAGAAACCTCTTGCAGATATGCAACAATTCGGCTTGCATGTGTATCGAGTTCCTGATGCATCGAAGCAAGATCGTTTTCTTTCAACATCTTTGCATCTTCACGATGTAGGCGATGCGTGAGGCCTCCGCCGAGATGGACTGCCCATTTGTCTAACAGTCCCCAGACTGTTTTCCGAGTACAAGCAATTTGACCGGGGGCACGGGCTGACCAGCGCTTTGCTTCAGTTGCAATGCCTGAGAGTTGCCCAAGAAGGTTGAGAATACTTCGTTCCATTGCAAGAAGAGTTTCACGGTCTCCAGAAATGTAAGCGATTTCATCACCCTTTGAGACCTTCTTCCCGTCGCCAGCCATCCATGAAATTTTCAAAGAAGGTGCCCAAATTTGTACCATGTGGTCTATTGCAGCAGTCCCCACAATAATTCCATCAGCGCGTGCGCAAATCGTCGCATCGATGTTCTGTGAACCGCCCATGAAAGGCATACTTATTCCATCATCTGCAAGTATCGCGCCAACCCATCGGTCAATACTTGCCAAAAGCATGCGAGAAGGACCTTCTTCTGCAGTCCATAACTCATGGCCTCGGTCATGAGGAGGGCGCTTTGAGTCTGCCATGGTCAGGGCTAGGGGTTTGATGTCTTGAAACATGCAGATGATTGAGCAACTGATATGAACGCCTGTACAAGTTTTGATAAAGAAAAAGAATATTTTTTGGAACATGGATTCCAGAGATGAAGGTGATATATCTCTGTTGAAATCTATTTTATCGTCCTCGGATGTGATTCATATCTATGGAGCAGGACTCAATACCCAACGTCCAGCACATTCTGCTGTAGCCGAGTTAAAGCAACGCGGATGGGCAGTTGCGCCTCTTCATCCACATGATGGAGGTGCGACAATTGAAGGCTTTCCAATTCGGCCTAGACTCGATGATGGAGTAGTACCGAAAGTGGTTGTATTATTTCTTGCACCTGAACGTTCACGGGCCGTTGTTCGAAATCTCATCATACGTTACGAGCGTGAACATTTTCCATTGATTTGGTTTCAATTAGGTGCTGAAGATGAACAATCACGGCAAGCCTTGGATGAAATGCGAGTCCCCTTTATCGAACATGATTGTCTCGTACGATTCGCAGAACGGCATTCATTGACATGTGAATCATCCTCTCTGCCTCAACAATGGTGTTTGCAAACCGCATCTGAAAACGGTGATGGGTGTTCGGTATGGAGTGTCCATACGTCCGATTCACCACCGTTATTGCGGCCAACACAAGCGCTTGAATGGGTCGGTTCTCTCGATGACCTCGCTCAATCAAATCATACAATTCCACGTTATATTCGTTCGCTCAGAAAAGAAGGTGAAGCGCTACAAACACTTGCTGCGCGATTGTCGGGCCAATTGTCCACAGAAAGGAGGTAGTGCTAATATGGACCATGGACGACCCAGAAATATGCGCACTACTGCCATACTGTTTGTACTGGTATGTTCGCTGTTATCGCCGATGGTAAGCGCAACGGTTCAACCCTCATCAGAAAATGAAATCAATCCAACTGATGAAGGAAACGTTATTGCTACATTTTCCCCAATTATTCAGGCTGCTCTTGCACACAAAAGCGACCTTTCAATATACTCAACTTCTCAATTAAATTCGGTGAAACAATGGGTCGTCATTGCTTCACACTTTGATGGCCAACCTGCTGAAGAATTACCCGGAGCATGGATTGTCGATGTGGAGCAATCTACTGGACCTGAACTGTTTTCACAATTGCAAGAAAGCGGTCAAATCGAAGCATTTTATCCATTGGTAGAAAACGATATGCTTCCTCGCTGGGTGCCAAATGATCCAAAGTTTTCAGACCAGTGGCACTTGCAAAATACTGGACAATCAAGTGGAACAAGTGGTGAAGATGTCAACATCACCGGCGCCTGGAACACGTATCGTGGAGCAGGTATAGTGATTGGAATTGTCGATGATGGGCTTGATTGGAACCATCCAGATTTGGACAATTATTACGAATCGACACTGGATTACGATTTCTGTGGAAATGATGGAGACCCTACGCCTGCATCAAATGACCCGCACGGAACCGCATCTGCCGGTGTTGCGGCAGGTGTAGGAGACAACAATATCGGCGTCAGTGGTTCAGCACCTCGGGCTGGGCTTGCAGGGTTGCAATTAATTTCGTGCAGTACTACCGATACACGTGAATCTTCTGCACTAAGTCACGAGCGCCAAAACATCGATATCTACTCCAATTCTTGGGGACCAAGCGATAATGGAGAAACGCTTGAAGCCCCAGGTCCATTGATGCTTGCTGCCATGGAAAACGATGCTCTACTCGGCCGTAATGGCTTAGGAAACATCATCACTTGGGCAGCTGGTAATGGATTGACCGACGATGATAATTCCAATTATGATGGATATGCGAACCTTCGCTACACTATTGCAGTGACCGCTGTGTCTCACAACGGCGACCAATCGTACTACGCAGAACCTGGCGCGAATATCTTGGTTGCCTCCCCTTCCAACGGCGATAATGAAGGCATTACAACTACGGATATTGAGGGGTCAGCCGGCTATACAAACGGCGATTATACCGACAACTTCGGTGGTACTTCTTCAGCAACTCCCCTCGTCTCTGGAGTCATTGCGCTGATGTTAGAGGCAAACTCAAACTTGACATGGCGAGATGTTCAGCACATCTTGGTCTTGACCTCTCGACAAAATGATGCATCCGATTCTTCTTGGAATGTGAACGGGGCAAATCACGATGTTAGCCACAAGTATGGTTACGGCGTAATCGATGCTGGTGCTGCCGTCTTTATGGCAGAATCTTGGACCCCTGTTGCTGATGAAACCTCAGTGACAACAGGAACGTTGAATTGCATACAATGCGACATCCCCGATAACAGTGCAAATTATGTTTCAGTTAATACGACCGTTTCAGAACCTGTGTTGGTTGAAAATGTCGATGTTGTTGTCGATATTCCTCATGCCTTTCGTGGCGACCTCGAAATAATATTGACAAGTCCGGCCGGGACTCAAAGTATTCTTTCTGAAACACACGGCGATGGTGGAAATAACTTCAACGATTGGCGATTCTCAACAGTTCACCATTGGGATGAAGACAGCCGAGGTGAATGGACACTTACGGTCGAGGATCAAGGTAACGGCGATACAGGGTCTCTTGATTCTTGGGAATTAATCGTCTATGGAACTGAACTGGACGTTGATACAGATGGCGATAACCTAACGAATTCAAATGAAACCGATGTTTATGGTACTGACCCTGAAGATTATGATACTGATGATGACGCTATCAGTGATGGTGATGAAGTTCTCATTCATGGCACCGACCCTCTGGTCAGCGATACCGATGGCGATGGGTTGTCGGATGGAGTGGAAATAAATGTCAACGGCACAGACCCGTTGGACAATGATACCGATGATGATTTATTGCTTGATGGTGAAGAAGTCTTACTCTATGGGACAAATCCATTGATTCCGGACCCTGACGCAGATGTGGATGATTATTATTGGTTTGAAGATTGTAATGATACAAATGCATTGGTTTACCCTGGGGCATTGGAATTACTCAATGGAATTGATGATAACTGCGATGGGCAATGGGACGAAGGATTCAATGCGACAGATTCCGATAACGATGGACTCTCCGATTATGGCGAATACCATGTCTTCGGCACCAATCTTTCTTTGGCAGATACGGATGGAGATTTCTTGAGTGATGGTGATGAAATCTTAGTTCATCTCACTGACCCTTTAGTCAAAGATAATGACTCAGATATGGATGGATACTATTGGTTTGAAGATTGTAACGACACCAATGCAAGTATTTGGCCGGGTGCTCAAGAACTGTTGGATGGCATCGACAACAACTGCGATGATAATATCGATGAAGCATTCAACGGTACCGATGCTGATGCCGATGGTTTACTTGATTTGGTCGAGTTCCTTGAAATTGGTACTGACCCCTTTGACGAGGATACCGATGATGATGGATTAACCGATGGTGTCGAGGTGGTTTCGACACTCACCAATCCGTTTGTACCTGACCTTGATGAGGACCAAGATGGTTACAGATGGTTCCTTGATTGTGATGATAATGATTCACAGCGTTCACCAAATGCCGTTGAAATTTGGAACGGACTCGATGACAATTGTGATGAATTCATCGATGAAGACATCGAGCGGGCAGTTTGGGCTACTCCGTCACCATTGATGGCCGATGTAACCCTGAATGCCACGAATGATACGCTCGAATTGGGAGTCGTTCTCGACCTTGACCAAGCATCAATAGAACGATTGAATCTTACCGTACAATGGTATCGAAATCAATCGATTATCGGCCAAGGCCTCACGTTTGTTGAACCTGTGCACAATTGTCAACAACCGAACAGTACTTTTTCGGATGAATTGTGTGCTCTAAATGGAACTGTTGGACCTTATGAAACAAAAGTAGTCATCTTTGATGATGCTGGATTCGTCGAAATAAAATGGCAAATCACCTATACTGTTTGGCACCCACCTGTTGTTGAAGAAGAGGAAAATAGCACCATTCAAACAAATGAAAACGAAAAAGGTATGGTGGTTGATTCGAACCTCATCATCTTGATACTCAGTGGAATAGTAGCCATACTGAGTGTTGTTCTCGTAATTTCTCGTCGTCAAAATTCTGCTCAACAGCCACAAGCCCGTCCTAAGCAAGCACCGCAGATGTTTGTTCCCCCCCCGATGTATTCTGATGTTCCTGCTGCACCTGACTTTTCACAAATGGGTGAATATGTGCCCCCCTCAAAAAACGAGTGGGATTCGACCAATCGATGGAAGTAATCACGTACGGCTTGTGATAAGGCTCCAACCGATGAGGCGCCCTTCGGAAGCATCGGAGAGTAGATTCAATTGGTGATGCTCTGTGTACAAGACTTCGTCTGTCTCTCCGTCGTTATCTTGGTCATCAACATCCAAGATGTCCTCATCCCATGAACGGGATACATCAAAGGTCACTGCGCCATCTCCTCCGTCTCCAATTTGCGAAAGAAGAGAACCGATATCATCTCCAGGAACAGCGATTAAATAACCCACTTTTACGTCGTCTTGATAATCTCCCGAAGAAGTGAAAAATCGTTCAGAGCCAACCACAACACTGTAACGCGATGAGTCTGAAAACCGAGATTCTAATTTCGTAATGTTGAGTGTGCTTGGAATCGATTCTCGATTGTACGACCTCGACCCATCACTTCCTCGGCTGTCGAACTGACAGTTCTCTTCACTTGGCGTTCCAGTGAGATTGAATTTCACCCAGCCGGCTTCTTTGTCTGCTGCCACCCAAGAAAGATTCCATTGGGAAGTCGAGGAGGAAATTGACTGCGTTGTTCCACGCCAAACGTAGCCGTCTCCGTTTTCACCAAGTGCTTGTATTGCTGATGGTGCTATGGCATTTGGCCAATGGTCAAAACAAGTAATTGCCTCTTCAAAAGTATGTTCGCGTAACGAAGAATCGTCTGGCATGTGAAGGTCATATTCGCCCCATGACTCCAATTCACTTGCAGATGGACCCAAGAGATTCACTTGTGGTTTTGAGGCATAGGAAAGTCCGAGGTCGAGTTGTTTTTGCCCGCGACTTAACAACGTCTTTGAAAAAGTGTGATGCAATTCCAATTCTCCTTCAGGTAAGACATAATCATTGAGTAATTGTGAAGTCGGAGAGCAACCGGATTGGCTTGCTTGGTCTTCCGAAATTAAAACGTCAACCGTTTGTTTAGCTGCCCAAGGATTCCCCTCTTCAACCCACAAATTCATGGTTGCTGAACCCAAACAATAAGCATCGACATCGTGGTGTGTAGCAATAATTTTCCATACGGGCTCACCACCAAATTCAACTTCGTCAAGTACCCGCCAATCCCAACCAAGATTGCTCCCAGTTGCACCTTTATCGATGATGTCGTTGGCAAAGAGTTCCTGTATCTCAACCGGTTGCATCATAAGTGCAAGACCCGGTGCAAGAGTCTCCAATCCTCCGAGCAAACCTCCAACGCCGTAACTCATCGTTGTGCCTTGATATTTCCCAATTGGTGAAGGTAGGTCAATACCCCATTCCAACTGCGTAGCTTTGGTGTCTTGGTTGCGTAATTCGGTATATGTGGTCGAAGTCAAATCTGCTGTTCCTGAACCGGTAATCGCTCCAATTTCACACATTGTACCAACAGAAAGATGGCGATTCACTCGGAAGGGGTCCAGTGAATTTGTATTGACCGTCTCAACAGCAAGCCATTCTGCACCCATGCCTCCAACAATGCGTACTGCACCCAACCGGTCGGTTGAGCCACCTTCATTGGCCAATTCACCTGTGCCCCCGTTGGTGATAGAAAGACTCCCTATGCCGCCGAAATTGATGGAGATTTTACAAATATCGTCCTCGGTTTCAAGTTGGTCCATAACCAGTTCGACAAATCCCTCCGTGGCAAGGAATGTTGCCAAACCGTTTTCATCATCACCTGTGATCTGGTACTGCATACTGTCTCCGTAACGAAGTGGTTCTGCGGTAAAGGAATCAAGTTGATTATTAAGATAATAATACCCACCTGCACCAACGATGACCAGAGCAAGTAGAACTGCAGCAACCTGTGGCTTTTGAAGAATGTCCAGTAATGTCGCTGGACCTTCACGAACTTGCTTTACCGCCTTTGACTTTACTTTCTTGACAACTTGGGGAGGTTGTTCATCAAGGATTTCAGCATCGAGTATTTCAGCATCAAGAATGTCTTCTATTTCCTCTTCATCCTCATCGCTTTCTTCAGGGTCAGAAGGCGTGATTGTATCTTCGTCTTCCATCGAAAGAACAATTTCTGGTTCCATCGCTTTTTTCTTTGGTTTTGAAGGTGAATTGGATTTTGCTTTCGATGGCAAACCCACTTCCTTATTTGAGAGTCCCGCCTCAAGCAGGCGTTCCACCAAATTCGATTTTTTCCCTGAAGTAGGTAGGTCATTGAGAATACACAATGCTTTGAGTTTGGCAACTGTCAAAGAAGATGTTTGTTCGCCCGACATCACCAAACCTCATGTTGGCCTATCGCCTTACCCTTTCAAGTATGACCCTCATTGTATCTCGGAAAACCCGAATTTACGGTACTGTGATGGGGCTCGGTTAGGCTTCGTAAGGCGCATATGTGCCATCTGAATTTTGCACATACACTGTCTGCTCATAACTACCATCTGGCAATTTTTTGTAGAAATAGCCACCTTCAGCAGGTTCAAAAGTTGCTTCTTGAGGCGCAACAGATGGAGCAGGTGTCTCGGTTTCAACGGGTTCAGGTGCTGCTTCTACAGCCGCTATTACCGCCGGTTCAACAGCAGGGATTTCTGCAGCCGGTGGTTCAGCAGGTTGAGGTGGGCCTGTTGGACCTGCAGGAGGTGGACCTGTTGGGCCATCGGCTGGCGGACCTGTTGGACCTGCTGCCACGCGTGCATCAGTAAGAGATGCGAGAACTGTGTCTTCAGTAGATTCATCACCGTTCTCGAGAATTTGTTTGACGTGGGCGCCATGTTTTTGAGCTCCAATGAAAGCAAAAATAGACAACGAAAGGCAGATGATTCCAAATATTCCGCCTATCACTTGATTTGGCCAAACCTTCCCTTTGACCGACAAAACATTGTTTGAGCTTTGGTCAACCTCATTGGTAGCATTGTCAAAGTATTGAACAATCATGCAATATTGTCCAGGGTCGACTGAAAATTTGAATGTGTATTCTTCTCCTTCAATCGGTTTATCGAGGGACCGGTATTGATACGCATGGTTTGTTCCAAGTTCGGCCTCTTCAGTATAATCACCGAGGTTTTGTTGACAATCATTGATTTTGAGGAGGTAAGCATCGATACGAATATCGGGGTTTGGAGCAAGGGAGGTTGCC
The DNA here is from genome assembly GCA_009937025.1 of Methanobacteriota archaeon. Lineage (GTDB taxonomy): Archaea > Thermoplasmatota > Poseidoniia > Poseidoniales > Poseidoniaceae > MGIIa-L1. Next base: position 15,944 of record JAACDG010000115.1, on the reverse strand, counting down.
GTTACATCCAGATGAAGTGGAGCATCAAACAAATCATCTCCGGGTAAAGACGGGCCCCATACCAAACCAATATCCTTCTGTGCAGAACTCGTTAACCCTTCTGAATCAGCACTAAATGGCATTGGGAAGAGGGCGAAGGTGAACATTAAAACCGCTATACCAAGCCACAAGAACACATTCCATCGCGATTTCTTAAGTTCTCCTTGGCGTTGCTCCAAAGTAAGTATCTCAGCCACTTCATCATGGTCCTCATCGGCTGGAATTTCTTCACTCGCCGCCACTACACCCTCTTCGGTCATGTTTACCCCGATTTCAAGCGAGCACTTGAAAGGCGCGGCGGAATGACGACAAGTATGGAGGAGTCTGGTGTGGGTCGCGATGAAGGGGCTGCGTACGACGTAGACCTTCGTATTGCTATTCTTTCAAGAGGACCGCGACTCTACAGCACCAGAAGGTTGGTCGAGGAGGCCAAAAAGCGTGGACTTGACCCCTATGTGGCTGACCCAATGAAGTTCTCCTTATTTGTCGCTGATGGAAGAATTGACATTCTTCACAACGGTGAACCGTTCAATTATGATGCTGTAATCTCACGTATTGGGCATTCAATTACCAAGCACGGCGTGGCTGTGCTCCGACATTTGGAACAATTGGGTATTTGGACGGCGAATACAGGGGCTGGGATTCTCAAAAGTCGAGATAAACTTCATGCATCTCAAATTCTCGCTCGAAACAGAATTCCTGTCCCTCGAACAACGTATGTTCGAGATATTATTGATGTGGAGACTGCTATCGATTTTGTCGGTGGCCTTCCCGTTGTCATCAAAGTCACCCAAGGTACACAAGGGCAAGGCGTATTTTTGCGCCACACCACCCGAGAAGCACGCAACCTTGTTCAAGGATTACTCCTCACTGGTCGTTCAATCTTAGTTCAAGAATACATTGCTGAATCTCATGGAAAGGATATACGGGCTTTGGTGGTTGGAGACCGTGTCGTTGCGAGCATGCGTCGTCGGGCTCGTGGAAGAGAATTTAGAAGCAATTACCATCTTAATGGTACAGTTGAAAATGTCGATTTGCCAAAAGAATACGAGGAGGCTGCTTGTCGTGCTGCTCGTGTTCTTGGTCTGCATGTTGCTGGTGTCGATTTACTCGAAGCGAAAAATGGACCTTTGGTACTTGAAGTGAATTCATCCCCTGGTCTTGAAGGGATTGAGAAAGCGAGCGGCGTTAATGTTGCTGGGGAAATTATTGATTATGTTACAAGTGAAACTGCATTCGCAGAAATAGACCTCGACCAGTTGCTTCGAACAGTTCCTGGTGCTGGAGTTCTTTCACTACAAATCCGAAACCACCCCGTGTTAGTCGGTCAACCTCTCGCTAGTTTATTCAAACCAAACGTCGATATTCCGGTATTCGCATTGTCTCGTGACAACAGTTTGTTGTGGAATCCAAGTGATGAACTGCAATTACGGTATGAGGATGTATTGATCTGTTATGGAGAACTCACGGAACTGAGAACTTCACTGCGGCAAGCAATGCTTGAGGTGCCACAGAAAGCCTTTGATGTTCCGGCATCAGAAGAAACCAATGCATGACTCGGCGTCAAGCATATGGCCAAATTCTCGAGGCTTCAATCGGAGAAACGCGCGGTGGTTTGATATGGTAGTCCGTATTCTTCTCTTCTGCTCTACGGAGCACGGGATGCACACCCGCCCTAGGCGGGAGGCGGTGAACGCCAATGAATACGCGGAGAGGAGAGGAGCGAAATCGCAAGGCTATGAGGCCGAGCCAACTACGGTTGAATGAAGCCTCAGTGACACTTCCACCGCGTCTTAGCCATATGCAAACTTTGCCTTGGCTCGACTGCTATATGCAGACTCTAAAAGCAGAAAATAAATCATTGAATACGCAAAAGTCCTACGCAAGTGGATTACGCGCTTTGATTGAAACAACCCTTCCTAGCGAAAATGTGTTGAGTGAAACGGATTATCGAACGATGACTGTCTATGAATTAGCTGAACGGATGGAGCCGCTTAATGGTCGAATCGACCGGTGGACGCATGGCTTGTCGGATTTACGTCCAACCACATACAATGCTCGTCTTGCTGCTGCACGGCATCTTCTCAAATGGCTTGGTCATCGCTGGCCAGACCATTTGGTACGGGCGAGGACTGGCAAACGCCTCCCACGGACTTTGAACCGAAGAGAGATGACCATGGTTCTGGATGCCTCAGCAAAAAGTGAAAATCCTGTTGCTTCGATTGTCGTTACAATGATGCTTGACACAGGTTTGCGCGTGAGCGAAGTGTGCAACCTTGACCGAAATGACATCGACCTCGAAGATGGTTCTGCTCGAGTCTATGGCGGAAAAGGCGACAAAGACCGTTTAGTGTTGTTCACTCGCAGAACGCTTGAACGAATTCATGCATGGATTCCAATTCGAGAAGCCCGTATCCGAGATGATGATTTCGCGTTCCTCTTGAATTCAGCAGGGCGGCGTCTACAGCCTCGTGGAGTTCAACGATTGATGGATTCACTGGCTCAAGAGGCTGGTCTTCCAAAAGGAAAATTGACACCACACGTTTTGCGGCATAACTTTGCTACAGGTTTGTTAGAGCGCGGTGCAGATTTGGTTACCATTCAACGTTTACTTGGCCATTCGAGCATCGCCACAACTCGAGTTTATCTTGAAATTTCAGATCAAACTTTACGCGAAGTCTATCATCGTGCTCAGGCTACTCGGGAAACGATTGAGGCTGCGGCTGCTGCAAATACCATCGAAGATGATGAACTCGTTGAAACAACACCGTCAACCAGTTCAATTGGTATTGAATGATTAGGTACGCTTTTGTTTTCGCTTCTTGACAGATGGAGGGCCGGTCCATTCGCGATGTGGAGTAATCTCTTGCCCACTGTGGCCTATAATCGGACAATATTTGCCAGAACGGCATCGTGAACAATTTTCTTTTGACGGGGTTTCGACGGTTTTTCTCAACCGGCCGTATTTCCGTCGGGGCATGAAAGGTTGTGTGCCAAGACGGTATTCAATGCTAACCCATTGACGAGGGAAATCGTTTCACTTTTTCTTGAACCAAGGCATATCGGTGACACTGCGTGGGACACGGAGTGTTGAGCCTTTTCGTCCATCAGACGATTTCGATGATTTGACGGTTTGCTTGGCCCTAGAAACTGCAGCTTTCTTTGTTTTGGAAGCCTTCTCTGACACTTTCTTTGCTACCGATTTTGTTTTGGATGCTGCCTTTTTGGCCACTGCTGTTGATTTCTTGGCAGTAGACTTGGTTGCTGTCTTGGCTTTGGAAGCCGCTTTTTTGGAAGCCGACGCGGTTTTTGCTGCTGCCTTTTTGGCCGCTGCTGTTGATTTCTTGGCAGTGGACTTGGTTGCTGTCTTGGCTTTGGTCGCAGCCTTTTTCGCAGACTTTGAGGCTTTGTCAGCAACCTTTGCAGCGGCGCCTACTTTCTTTGCAACTGCAGCACTGAGGCCTGCATCTTGAAGTTTTTTAGAACCTGCAGACGCTATTTTAGACACTGTGTCGATTTTAGCGCTGATTAGTTTTTTTGCTGTCGCAGCTCCAATTCCTGGGAGTGCAGTTAACGTGTCGATTTTTGAATTACCCTTTGAAGCCATAGGCCCACCAACCACTCCATACGGATGCATCACATCAATTCTTCTCTCGACTCGTTTTCGGAAGGGGTTGGATTGATGAGGTTAGAAGCACCCCGAGTAACATGGGCAACGGCGGTGGCGAGAGTGTGCTGGTTGTCTATGCGCAGGTTGGACAAGCAAAAGCCAATCACCGGGTTGAACACGATACGAGTTTTCTGAGGCCGAAAGCCTTTCACCTTCCAAGCAAAGTTGTGTATCTGGGAGATGTTGCCACCAATGCGTTGGCCTATTTGGACCACCCCGAAACCCCGCACTTCTCAGAGCCGCCAAAATTCAATGAACAAAAATGGACGTTCATGACTCAAAGTGGCGGATTACACCTCACCATTTCTTCAGATTCCTATTGGGGTTTCGGTTTATTCAATTCAGGCTATCTCAATCGAATAGAACTGAATGGTTCGCCAGAATTGTACGCGCGACTCTTGTGCGACCTTTCAGCCTCACTCGGGCATCGACCATGGGAGTTTTTCCACTCCTCTTCAGCTTCAAAATACCTTTCAAAACAGAAGGGGGATTTCTCTCTCAAATTGAATGAACAGGCATGGAAAGCGGCAATGGAAACAGCTCGTTCTGTTTTTGATGAACACATATTCATGGTTGAAGAACAGGGGGGTCTTGTTCAAAAGCGCATCAAGACTACGAGTGATTCGACACATTGGACTGTCGAACAAGCGGAGAAACATATTGAAAGTGCCCTTTACGATTTGGAGGTTGCGAAAGGCGCGCTTGCTGACGGGAATGCTCCAGGTTTTGAACGCGCTATCGCTCGAGCAGAAGCATACTTCATTGAGGCAGACCCTGAAGGAGGGGATGTGCACTCGGGAGAGGGTTTGTATGAGCATCCACAGGGGCGAATTCTTGACCAAGAGGCCGTTGATGGTGAGATTTCTTTCGTTGATTTGACCTCAAATCATGAAGAAGAGTAGTTTTTATCGCCGCGTCGCGTTGATAAAGGGGTGGCAACTCGCACAGATTGGTCCACATGGCTTCAAAGAAGAAATCCGATGGCAGCGGTATTCAACAGGCTGCAGGTCTTATTCGATATTTTGATGAAGAATCAGAAGATGCTTGGAAGATTACTCCTTTCCAAGTCTACACAGCATGTATTGGTCTTGCAACATTCTTCTACCTCGTCAACCAAGGCGTTGTTTCGTGGATTCTTAACCTGTTTTGAACCGCAATTCAAATCGGTTGAATCATGATGATTCGATTTTCTTTTTCCGCCATGCATTGTGCAACCTTGATTGCAGTTCGCATATCGGTTGTTCCACCAATGACTTTCTCGCCTTCGGCGTCGTGAAGAGTCAACTTGTGCGTGAGGTTGTACAATACGCCCTCTTCTATTCGTTCGAATATCCAGTGTTCGTTTTCAATTCGAACCATTGCAGGAATTTCAACCAATGGGCCCATTTCTGAACCAATTGTCTGAGTTCGAGATTTCAAACCCTGGAGGTCGCGAACTGGACTCCAGTTTCTCCGACGTACCGGTGCATGTATTCTCTTATTTTTCGCAACGCCTTCTCTAAATGCTCTACTCATGAGGGTCCCATCCCTTTGAAGTCGCTTGACTTCATTTCGAAGCGAACTTCCTCTGCTAATAAGAACCGCGACGCGTCTAAGGATGAAAAGAGCGTTTTATTCGGTGCCTATATGAATTCGGATGTCTACTTTCGACAAAAAAGTACCCGAGATAAGAAACATCTCAAGCGGTGGATTCATCAAATGCCGATGCTTCGACAAATCGGGGACGAACAAGATGAGCGAAATTCCAGAAGGACAGTACTATACCAAAGAACACGAATGGTTGCGCGTAGATGGGGATGAAGTTATCATTGGAATTACCGATCATGCACAGCATGCTTTGACCGATATTGTGTATATTGAACTCCCTGGTGAAGGCGAAGTTCTTGGTGATATGGATGAGTTTGCTATCGTTGAATCAGTGAAATCGGCCTCTCCAATTTTTGCTCCGTTTGCAGGTGAAATCACCGCAGTCAACGAAGCACTCGAAGATACTCCAGAACTCATGAATACATCGCCTTATGGCGATGGTTGGATTGTTCGAATGGTGTTGGAGAACCCTGAATCTTTATCCTCATTGATGGATGCTGCAGGTTACAAAGCAGAGATTGGCGAGTGACCGGCGTGTCAGACCACAGATGGAGCCTCTACGTGGATGGCTCTTGTCTTGGAAACCAGAACGTCGATGAAAATACACCTGCCGCATGGTCGGTAGTAGTGGTTACCGGAGACACCGGTTTAGGAAGAGGAAGTGGAGAACTTCACGAAGAATTTGCTGGCATTGTCGAAACTGATGAGGGAAATGACGATTTTATTGGAGCGACTGTGGGTTCCAATAATACTGCCGAACTCTCTGGTTTTGCAGCTGCCCTCCGATGGCTTTTGGTCGAAGGTGGAGGAGATTCTGCAGTCGTTCGAGCAGATTCGCAATATGCTGGAAACTTGGCATGCGGTGCTTGGAAAGCCAAAGCAAATCGAGAATTGGTCGCTCATGTCCAGGCACTATGGGATGCCGTTTCGGAATTAAGAACACTTACGTGGGAGCATGTCAAAGCTCATCGCGGGCATCGTTGGAATGAACGTGCCGACCATTTGGCTCTTCGAAAAGCCCAAGGTGAGATTCCGATACCTCTTTCCTTTTGGAAACCGGGTCAGCGTTAGTCTTGGTCGAGACGTTCTCTTAGCCATGCTCTAAAGGCTGTGGAGAGGTCGTTACGACGCAATGCATGGTCAACCTGTGCTTGAAGCCACGGCAATGGTTTACCAGAATCATACCATTGGAAATTTGTAAGTTCAACGCCAAGAAGGCCGTCATTTTTCATCCAATGCTGTTGAAGTGCAATTGATTGAAGTTCTCCATATGTTTCTACATCGTAATGCCGTAACAGGTTTTTGGCATCAGAGGTAAACAAATAACGTCCACAGAGTACAAGATTTGATGGGGCTTGTTCTTGAGTGGGCTTCTCACAGATTTCAAGAATTTTTTCGCCCTCTTTACGAACAACGCCATAATTGGATACTTCTTCAGGTTGTACTGCGAGTAAACCAACGCATGGAAGACCGTTCTTTTCAAAATTTTCAACTAATTTTTTACTCGCATTTGAAGGGGTGAATTCTTGGGGCGAACTGTGTTGGTCAAGCAAAATATTGTCCCCGAGCAATACCAAAAACGGCCCTTCGATGTCGCCCAAAGCAGATTCTATTGCATTGCCAAGACCAAGAGGTTCATGTTGAATGTGGATATGAACTTCAACATCAGAAAACGGTGAAAGAAGTTGAGGGTCCAAATCCGGTCGCTTTTCTTGAAGCCAGGCATGGTCGCCCAGCAAGGCGTTCATGTCCTTTCTTGGAGAGGATATTATGTGAAGGCGCTGTACTCCAGCAGCAACTGCTTCACGCGCCAAATGAACAAGGGCAGGAACATCGACCAATGGCAGAGCTTCTTTCGGCACCGAGGCGCTGGTTGGTAGCATTCGAGTGCCGAGGCCCCCTGCAACCAGTAAGGCATCTTGAACCGCCGCCATGAGACCTGCTGGATGGCGTAGGCTTTCAAGCGTCGCCCTTCTGCCTCAAGTTATGGGGAGAACTCTAGAGTGGCGGGGATTTGCCATTGTCGGCGTTCTTTTGGTTGGTCAATCCTTTGTTGACTTTACACCAGAAGGACCTTGGGGCTCTCGGTCTTTCTCGAGAGGAATGCTTGGCCTGGTTGGATTGTCGTGTCTTTATTTGGCTTGGTTTCGTTGGGCATTTGACCGCAAAGGGCTCGCGCCAACAATCGATTTATGGACCACTCCCGAGGAAACATGGAGAAATGTATTGGTGTTTGGACTCGGATGTTTACTGTTTGTCAAAGTTACAACCTGGTTTGAACTTACAGGATGGCTGCCTGAACCATCAGGAATGATTCTTACGCTGATTGGATGTTTGATTGTATTGAATGCCCTCTATGTTGGACTCGTTACAATCGGCCCATTGGCGCCTTTGACCGAAGAAGAATGATGTTAATCATCGATGAAACCGAGTTCTTGGTCCAAGAGTTCTTGCGCCTCTTTCACAGATGGTAACTCTCCAGAATCGTCCATGTCGCTTTGAATAACTGGGCGGTTTTCCAGAATTGTTGGCTGTTCCCCTTCCCCAGCAAACCAAGATTGCCATTGTTGACTTCGTTCTGGTCGGCGGTGTGTAAGAGAATCCCAAAGCGGTTCAAGAGAGCAACCTTGTTGTTTGAAGTCATGAAGGCGAGCGGCAAAATGGTCTGGAGATACCTCCTCCATTCGCATTAACAATTCGCGCATTCGAGTACGGACTACTTCGTCGCCATCTTGCCAAAGTATGGGGAGAAGGCGGCGTTCATCTTCCGGGTATTGCTCAATATAATCACGTAAAAAGGGAACGAGATTTCGGCGAACAATGGGGAGGGTGTGATGCGCTAATTTGGCCATTGTATCGGCCCATAATTCGGAATCAAGGAATCGTAAGTCCCCTACTGTCGAACTTGCTGCAGCCAGAACACCTTCATCTTCAGCAGCGAGCATGTCATCCAAAAACGGTACTGCATCCCACTCAAGACGGCGGAACATTCGCGTGAGGACATCCGCCATTCCTCGTTTGACAAGAATTTCTTCACGCTGATGGAGCCGTTTTGCTAATTCAAGACCCGAGTCGCGATTGAATTCAATCGCCTTTGCAAGACAGAGCGTCACACGGACTGCAACTTCTGCTTCAGGATCTGAGGCCCGACGTAGGAGAACCGTGTCGAGGCCAAGAGGCTCGACTAAGTTCGGGCGTTGAAGAAGTAATCGTGTCCATTCCATCACCAAAAGCCGGCGATTAAGAGGGCCGTTTTCCAATTTTTCAATTAACCATCGGGCTGCTTCGACTCCTGCATCATGCGCTACAACTCCTGAATTACGAGGAATTACCGCATGAGGATTCCATTCCAATTGGTGTGGCCCAACATCGGGTTGAGTATGCCATGTGCCCGGACGTTCTGCTAAAGCTATGGATTCAACAAGATGGTAGCCCTGGTGCACTGGTTGACCGTGGGGGGTTGTAGCTAATCCGTTAATCAAGGATATGGCAAGCCACCAACGGTCTGTGTTTGGTGCGGTTTGGTCAAAGGCTTGAGCCAACCAATCGGTAGCAATGGTGAAGAGAAGTCGTTCAGCGACTTTATCCACGCGACGATGGAGCCATTTCTGATGAACTGCAAAAGGGTCATCGCTTAGATTCATTCGGTGAGGTACAATCAAATCAACAACTGTATTGAGGTTTGATTCAAACATAGACCGATCCATTTGCAAGATTCCAAGACCTTGTTCAATAACTGAATTTGGTGCAAGGGGCTGAATCGGTGGGAAATCAGGGTCGGTGATTGGAGGTTGCGGCAAGGGCCATGCGACCGTGCCGCGTTCCAAGGCTTCAACCAATCCTGTAGCAACAGCCTCGAAGACACTGTCAGATAATTTTGTACGCTCTTTACCCATGATGAGGCCTCAAGATTTCAACAGGCCTTATATCAAATATCAAGTTCGATGTTGAGATTTTGAATCAGTTCCTTGTATCGGTTACGAATCGTAACTTCAGTGACACCAGCAACTTCAGCAACTTCACGTTGAGTTCTGCGCTTACCGCACAAAACTGAGGCGATGTAAATGATAGAGGCTGCAATTCCAGTTGGTCCACGACCACTGGTCAATTCCTTTTCTTGGGCTGCTTTGATCAGTTCGTATGCTTTCGCTTCTACTTCGGCATCCAGTCCAAGTCCTGAACAGAAACGAGAAATATAATCTTCTGGTCCTGTTGGCATAATCTTCATTTTGAGTTCACGAACCATAAAACGGTATGTTCGACCGATTTCTTTTCGGCCAGTTCGTGATGCTTGTCCAATTTCATCAAGGGTTCGTGGAACTCCACATTGGCGACAAGCAGCGTAAAGGGATGCTGCTGCAACACCTTCGATCGAACGACCACGAATTAATCGCTTATCGACTGCTTTCTTATAATTGACAGCTGCTGCTTCACGAACAGATTTAGGCAATTCTAGGCGACTTGCCATACGGTCAAGTTCAGCCAAAGCCATAGCCAAATTCCGTTCTGTGGCGTTGGAAACTCTGCTTCTCTTTTGCCACTTACGCATTCGATAGAATTGTGACCTATAACGAGAGTTAATTGTTTTTCCAGAATAATCTTTATTCTGCCAATCGATATCTGTAGAGAGACCTTTGTCGTGGAGCATGACGGTCATTGGAGCACCGGTTCGAGCACGTTGGTCGCCTTGTTCTGGAGAGAAGACACGCCATTCAGCACCTTGGTCGATGACGTTGTCTTCTAACACCAATCCACAGTCATCACAGATGACTTCGCCACGGGTTTCGTCACGAGTTAAATTTCGACTTCCACAGTCGCTGCATTTTACGATATCTTCTACTTGTTGCTCATCCATATGTATTCCTCATTTTCGACCCTTGCCGAGCATCATCGCTCAACTCTTTAGGGAACCTTATTATAATCCGAGATTCAACCCTATATAAACATAACTGTCGCTGGTCTTAAACTTGTGGCCTGTGAAATGATTGATTTATGTGAAAATATTGATTTTTGTCCAAGATATTTTCCCGAACCGGTTATCAACACTGAACGCTTGAAAGGATTGGAGGGGGAGACATGAGAGGGGAATGGCCGCCGACAAAAATCGCCCTCAACCCTAAAAAAAGGGTTCTTTTCCTCACCAAAGATCTCGACCTGATAAAACAACAACTGTATGATGGTCTTAATTTGAAAATGGAAGATTTATCCATTGGCGATTTACTTGACGACATCAACACCGATGTTATGACTCCGGCATGGGTTTGTTTTGATCACGACCCTGTCGAGATTGCAAAGAATGCTTATGCGGGTTTAATGCACAATGGAATTCGAGTGTTTAATGAAAACGCGTTGAAAAATGGTAACTTTGAAGTGATTGTTTCTGGGCAACGAAAAGGTACCGGTTCGTCCAGGGAAACTGCACCTCAGTGTGAACGATGGGCTGGAATAAATATTGTCATCGCAGCTTCATTTGCTCCAATTCATCAACAAAATAACATCAATCTCGGCCAACTTATGGGCGACCATGCGATGCTTGAACGGCTGCAAAACGGCGAGAGTATTGCTCTTGATGAATTTACATCACAATATGATAAAGTCACACAAATCATTCTTGAAAAGGGGGGTTTGTTTGCATTTGCGAAAGCACTCAAATCAAAAGAGATTGTACTTCCACCAATCGATACGCCTTCGCGTCCAATGACCATGGCTGAGAAAATTATTGCTCGAAATCTTGTTGGACAGGTTGAAGGACAATGTGTAAAACCTGGTGACCCAGTTATCGCCCAAGTACAAGGTGGATACTCTCATGAATTTACAACTGCTCAAGTACATACGTTTCTTCAAGGCGAATATGGCGTGGATTATTCCTTGCCAAATCCAAGCAAGTTCGCTGTTTTCGAAGATCATTTGTTGTATGCTCACCACAACCCGAAATTTGTCCAATACATGGATAAGGTTCAAACATTACGTGATTTACAAGTCGAATTTCAAAAGCATACTTCAGTCCGAGACTACTCTGCCAAAGATGGCGTCTCGCCAGGTATTTGTCATCAAGTCGCTCGTGAAGAATTCATCGAAGTTGGAGACTTCATTCAAGCCACCGACTCACATACTTGCATGGGTGGCGCTTCGAATGCCCTTACATGGGGCGTAGGTGCAACCGAATACGCAAATTTAGTAAGCGCCGGATTTACTTTCGTCAAAGTTCCAGAATCAATTCGATTTGACTTAAGAGGTACGCTCGCGCCAGGCTGTACTGCAAAAGATGTCATCCTTTACATCTTAGCCGACCATGCACGAGAAGAATTAACATTGAATCGAAGCATGGAATTCGGTGGTGAAGGTTTAGCCAGCCTCTCTGTTGATGAGCGAGCGACCTTATGCAACATGGCTACGGAATGTTCGGGCCGAACTGGGATCTGTGAAGCCGACGAACTTCTGTTTGAATGGATGCTTCAATCTCAACCTCATTTGGATAGAGAAACACAAAGAAAACTCTCGGTTCATGCCGATGAAGATGCGGAGTATGATGGCGGAGTACACATCATCGACATGACACAAATTGTACCTATGGTCGCTCACCCAGGCGACCCTGACAAAGGAATCCCAAGTGACCCGACAAATGGCGCCAACATTTCTGAAATCGGAGAAGTTTCTATCGATATTGCGTATGGTGGTTCATGCACTGCTGGAAAAGCCGACGATGTAGCGTATTATGCACAAGTCTGTCAGGCCGCTGAAGATGCGGGTTTAGTCGTCAAAGAAGGTGTTGATTTCTACATTCAATACGGCTCTGGTCTCGTCAAAGATTTGGCTGTAAAAAAGGGCTGGCATGATTTATTTGGAAGAGTCGGTGTCAAACTCATCGACCCTGGTTGTGGCGCTTGTATTGGCGCAGGACCTGGTGTTTCAATTACTCCTGAACAAGTCACTGTTTCAGCCATAAATCGGAATTTCCAAGGTCGGTCGGGTCCAGGTAAACTCTATCTTGCAAGCCCATTGACGGTTGCTGCTTCTGCATTTACGGGTATCATCACCTCATGGAATGATTCATTATTCAATTAAATTGGATTCAATCAAATCATTCTAAAAAGAAGGTCGTTGATGATGTTCGGTCTTAGAGATTAAGAACCGTCGACCGGCAATGTTGCTTACCACATAGGCCCGATGTCATTCGGACAGAGGAGGACCTTTGATGGAGGAATACCCATGGCTGGCATCGCACAAAAACTCGCATCAAATCAAAAACAAGTGGCAATATCGGAGTTTTTTGAGAAAAACAAGCATTTTCTTGGTTTTGACTCTCTTGCTCGATCTCTCATAACTGCTGTAAAAGAAGCTGTTGATAATGCATTAGATGCTTGTGAAGAAGCCCGTATTCTTCCAACGATTCGGATTCAGATTACAAAACTCGACAGCAAGAAAGATATCATCAAGTTGGTCGTCGAAGATAACGGCCCAGGCATCCCACAAAAGAGTATTGAGAAGGTCTTTGGACAACTGCTCTTTGGTTCGCGTTTCCACGCCATTCGACAATCACGAGGTCAGCAAGGAATCGGCATTACTGGTGTAGTCATGTACTGTCAACTCACGACAGGTAGGACAACCCATGTTCGCTCAAAAATCGCTACAGAACCGACAGCTGCTTTTGTCGACATCGGATTGGATACTCGGAAAAACAAAGCAACAAAATCTAATGCTGGTCGTGAAATTTGGTATAATGAAGATGGAACTGGGAAGGAACACGGTACAGAAGTCACCGCTCAGATGAAGGCCAAATATCAGAAAGGCCGACAAAGCGTTTGGCAATATCTTCGCATGACCAGCATTGTTAACCCACATGCTGAGATTATATTTATTGACCCTGAAGGGGAAAAACATCACTGGACTCGGGTTACTGAACGATTACCAACAAAAGTCGAAAGCATCAAACCGCACCCGCATGGAATTGAATTGGGCCAATTACAACGCATGGTTGCTGAATCAAAAGATTTGAATTTGAATCATTTCTTGCTCAATAATTTCTCCGGCGTTACCAATCGTGCTCGCAAAGAATTGTGTCAAGCAGCTGAACTCGAAGGTACACGGAAAATAAAAAGCGTCAAGGGCGATGATATCCGTGCACTTCTCGAAGCATTCCAAGGTGAACGTTTGTTCAACGCATCACCGGTAAAATTACTCAAACCACCAACAAATTGTTTGTCACCTATCGAAGAATTGTTGATTAAAAAAGGGTTATCGAAAACCATTGACTCTCGATTTGTAACAACACTCACACGTGTACCAAATGTGACCCAAGGAAACCCGTTCCAAGTGGAAGTGGGTCTCATCTTTGGGGGGGGAATGCCAGGTGATAAACCAGTTGAAATTTTGCGATTTGCCAACCGCGTACCACTGATGTACCAACAAGGCGGATGTTTACTCACCAAAGCCATCGAAAGTGTTGATTGGCGGCAATATGGTTTGGATCAAGCTGGGGGAAAAGGCGTACCTAAGGGACCTGCAGCAATCTTGGTTCATCTTGCGAGTACAAACGTCCAATTTACTTCTGAAGCAAAGGAGGCTCTCGCCGACAATGCCGAAGTAATGGAAGAAGCAAGAAAGGCGATGCTTGAGATGGGGCGCGGCTTGAGAAAGCATCTGGAAAAGAAGAAAAAGATGGCCAAGACCAAAGAAAAGTTTGAACTTATCAACGATATTTTACCGGCCATTGCAGAAAAATCTGCTCAGATTCTTAAACGGCCAGTCCCTGAACTCTCAGGCTCAATCACCAAAATTATGTCTGCGGTTATCTCTGAATCGTCAACAGAATGGAATAAAGAGACAAAGCAAATCGATGTGGAAATCGTTTTATTCAATTATACCACCCGGGTTCGTGCCTATACACTTCTCGCAACATGGCCAGAAAAATCCGGAGCAGTGATGGAGAACAATGATACTGGAGGCCGAAAAGAGGCGCTTGGAGTATGGGCTTGGAAACTCGAGTCATTACAACCGGGTGGAAAGACAACTATTTCCTTTAGTCTAAGTGGATTGGAACGAGGGGATTGGACAGAAACCGAGGTCTTATTCCGAGGTTCGCAAGATGTCATTGGCGCTACTAAAATGGATGAGAAATTCCTCGAAGAAATTCGTCGTCAAGAGCAAATATTGACCGAAAGCGGAATCGCTTCTCCCGAGGATGAAGCAGAACAAGACAAAACTATCACCGAACCTACTGAACAAAAAACTGAGGTTGTTGAAGAAAAGGTTGAGCCCGCAGTTGCTCCTCCAGATGGACAAAGAACCTTGTTTGGGGGTGATGTCTGATGTCTCGAATGCGCACACCAGAAGAAACAAAGGAAGCTATGCATGAAGTTGTTGCAGAAATGTATGACCGAATCGTCAAGGGCGAGCCACCAACGATGACGCTACCTGTTCGAACCAAAAACAACATTGGATTTGACAAAAAACTCGGTGTTTACAAATATGGAAAAAAGCAATCTATCCGAGATGCAACAAGTCTTGGTTCAGCCAAGCAATTGCTTCGCGCGTTACACGTTGTCGAATTCATTGAAGAAATGCTCGATGCTGGAAAATCTTCGACGTTAAGAGAAATGTACTATATTGCTGAAGCATGGGGAATGGGTAAATTTGGAAGTCAAAACGATTCAAACAATCTTGCTGAAGATTTAGAAATCGTAACAAAGTGTTTGCGTGAAGATTTCAAATTACGCCCAGAAGAAGACGGCGCTCGGATGATTGGCAACTTGACATTGCGTGAACGTAATCGGCGCGGCGAATGGATGCGAATCAATGCGCGGGATGATGTTGGAGATTCTGGATATGGAGTGCCCTATAACGTCGAACTCGAAAAAATTGAATTGCTCGAACACGATATTGATTTCATCATGGCGATTGAGACCGGTGGTATGTTTGACCGTTTAATTGAAAATGGATTTGATGAAGATTATCGATGTGGACTCCTGCATCTCAAGGGACAACCTGCTCGTTCTACTCGACGTATTATGAAACGGATGAGTGAAGAATGGGATTTGCCTGTTGTTGTGTTCCTCGACGGCGACCCGTGGTCATTCCGTATTTTTGCTTCAATCGCTTATGGTGCAATTAAAACCGCCCATATTTCGGAATACCTTGCCACACCATCCGCAACATATCTTGGCATTACTGCTGACGATATTCTCGCCTATGATTTACCAAGTGATGACTTGTCCAAGAAAGATATTGAAGCATTGAATGCCGAACTTACAGACCCACGTTTTGCCGACAGTTGGTGGCAAGAACAAATCAATATGATGTTGGAACTTGGGAAGAAAGCAGAACAGCAATCTTTGGCAAAATACGGTCTGGATTTCGTTACTGAAACCTACTTACCCGAGAAATTGGCTGAATTAGGATTGGCTTGAGGCTCGCAAGGATTCATTGAGGATGATGAATGAGGGAAGGACATGTCCGAGGGAATGAAGCGCTCTCCTTGGGCTTTGAAACTCGCCATACTGGGCATTGTATTGCTCATTCTTGGCTCGATTATCTTGAGTTCTCAAACTGAAACTATTGATTCGATTTTTGATCCAAGAGAGATTTCAATCGCTGAAATTGAAGGTGAAGGTTCGGTTACTTTTGATGTTGAGCAAAACGAGTGTTATAT
>JAACDG010000114.1 GCA_009937025.1 Methanobacteriota archaeon | reverse complement strand
TATTGATGGGCCAAGGATTCGTAATGAAGTTGAATTCTTAGCAAGTCGGTTAGAAGTCTTGAGACAAAAGCGCCAAATTTCCAATGAAGCATACCTTGATGCAGGAGCCATCCAAGGTGCCTTTGATATGATTGGAAACCTTGTTGAAATGGGTGTGCCACAACATGAAATCTTTTCTCAAATCAAGCAGCAATTAAATCGCGCTTGTAACTTGGAATTGAAGCACCCTGGATTGAATCAGGCAATTGAAACCGGCCGCGTAGCGTGAGTGATTTGATGCCGAAATCGCTTCTTTCCATTCAAGGAGTGTCCAAAAACTTCGCTGAAATTGAGGCTTTGCAAGGAATTAGTTTGGAGATATATTCTGGCGAAATAGTCGGCCTTGTTGGAAGTAATGGAGCAGGAAAAACAACTCTTTTACGTCTCATGGCTGGAGTCTACAAACCTACGAGTGGTTCTGTAAATTTGAGTAATGGGCAAGCGGTTACCAGTATGAGGCAAGAATTAGGAGTGGTCCCTGAATCTACGGGCCTCTATTCCCGACTTACAGCATGGGAGAATATCCGTTATCACAGCAGACTGCATGGAGCGCCAGATTCTCTTTCTTGGGCACGAACCGAAAAATTTGCTGAACATCTTGATATGAAAGACAGTTTGAGTCGCCACACCAAGGGTTTTTCACGTGGGATGAAGCAAAAGACGGCACTCCTTCGTGCACTTGCACACGGGCCGAATATCCTCTTACTTGATGAGCCAACAGCCGGACTCGACATTACCAGTGCAAGGACAGTACGAGCTTTGGTCAGACAATTGCGTGATGAGGGTGGTACAGTCATCTACTCAACTCACCAATTGGCTGAAGCACAACAAGTATGCGACAGAATTGTCATTATCCATAATGGTGAGATACGTGCAGATGGTTCACCAAGCGCATTGCTTCAAGATACGAATACTGATACATTGGAAGACGCTTATGTGTCTTTGACACAAGACCAAGCACGAACACGCCAAGAAGAAAAGGACAAAGAAAGTGCATTCAGTGGATGGTGGCGTCGCCTCTTCACTCCTAGAACACCCAATACGACACTGGAGGTGATTGAAGATGAGTGAGGGCAGTTTTATGCGAGTGCGTGCTATCGCTAAAAAAGAGGTGGTGGAATTCACACGAGATTGGAGGACAATCATTGCAATAATTGTTATTCCACTACTTATGTTCCCTTTACTGTTTATTCTGTTCCCCGTGTTGTTGGAATCTGAGGCTGCAGAACTCGATGCACTTGAACTTTCAATCATCATTCAATCTGATGGGTTGCCTGACAACCTGGCAGAAAATATTTCATTGAATGGAATGCAATTTTCACTCGAGATTTTACCAAACCTGTCGAGTTTGTCAGAGCCGGGCAACGACTTGGAACGAGTGCGAAACAGTTCTACTGATGCTGTTCTCCGATTCGAGTCAAATGACGATGTATGGGGATATGCGATTTTGCACCTTTCCACTTCCGAGCGTTCGAATGAGGCAAGGAATCGTATTCTCAATGTTCTTTCAGATTGGGAAAATTCCGAGATCCGTGAACGTATCGACCAAGGTGGATTAGATGTGAATGCAACACTTGACCCTCTGCGTTGGGATGGTGAAATATCCGATGCAGATGTGGCGACAATGGGGGAACAATCAGGTATGATTCTCTCGTTATTCATTCCTCTGGTTTTGGCAATATGGACGTATTCGAGTGCAATTCAACCATCGATTGACATGACTGCTGGTGAACGGGAGAGGGGGACTTTAGAGGCTTTACTGTGCCTTCCATGTACACGAATGGAACTCTTACTTGGCAAATGGCTCGCAGTAGCTACGATAACTGGCGTCGGAGTTTTGCTGCAAATTTGCGGATTATTATTCGCTATCGGATATCTTGCTTCGTCGAGTTTCATAGGCGTACCTCAACTTTCCATGGTTTCAATCGGTTTGATTGTTCTGTCCATTATGCTCTTTGCAATAATGGTCGTAGCATTTGAACTGGCATTGGCTATGCGTTCTCACAGTGTAAAGGAAGCCGGTTCAATACTCGCTCCTGCTTTGATGTTGATACTGTTCCCAGCGTTGTTTACCCAAGTGATTAACTTGGATGGAATTGAAGGATTCTGGTTCGCAATACCCGTCGTGAACATTCTTTTGGCATTGCGTGAACTGCTCATGAATCGTGTTATAACTGAACACGTGATTATTTGGGCGGTTTCTTCTGTTATCTACGCAAGTCTGGCTGCATACTATGCTTCACGCCAATTTAATCGGGAAGACATCGTAACCTCACTCTCTTGATTTAAGAAAAGTGAACAAAGGCTTTTCGAACGACATCTATGATCAAGTCGATTTCGGCAGAAGTGATTCCAAAATGGGGTGTGAATCGCAAAGCATTGGAACCACCGTGGATGACTCCAAGTCCATGCTTGCGGCACCATGTTTCAACAGCATCGAACCCAACAACTGGGAATTGATTTGGTTCCAGTTCAGCACTCAAAAGAAGACCTGTACCCTGTACTTTCGTAATAATACCCGGCATTTCCTGTGCAAGTAGTTCTAATTTCTCAACAAATTCAATACCCCGAAGTCGAATATTATCTCGAAGTTCTGGTGTGATTTTGTCAAGTACGGCACATGCTGTCTCAAGAGCACGTGGATTTGTCGTCATGGTATTTCCATAAATTCCAACAACATAATTTTCAGATGCTCTTTGATTAAGTCCGAGAACTGATAATGGATATTGCCCAGCATTCAATGCCTTAGACCATGTCTCTAAATCAGGGCATTCTGCATCTTGGAATCCCTCATAATCAATAATTGAAAGGCAACCTTGGCCGCGAATTCCTGCTTGAATTGAATCGACGAGGAGCATTGAACCATGTTCGAGTGTCAAACGGCGAGCAGCATCATAGAAATCACGTTCAACACAAGAACCAGGATTGCCTTCACCTTGAACCGGTTCAATCGCCATCAATTCAATGAAATATCCGTCTTGTTCTGCTTTAGCAAAGGCTGATTCAAGAGATTGAACATCATTTGCAGGAACTAATATCAAATTATCTCGGTCTCGGAAAGTTGCAAGATTTTGATCGTAGGCAGGTTTGCAGGAATGAGAGATTTGAGCAGGTCGGTCGGTTCTTCCATGGAATGCCTTTTCTACCGCCATGAGTTTGATTTCTTTCCCTTCGTGGGGACCGCCCGGCCCAGTCATTTTCCGGGCATTGACATCAGCAATACGTAGACTCACAGTAACGGATTCGGAACCGCTGTTCATACAAATAAAGCGAGTAAATGGGCAAGAACCACGAGTATAACCAAGTTCTTTTTGGAGGCGATTTGCAAGACGCTTATGGCTATACGACGGTGTCATGACATTTGCCATAACCCAATTTTCTGACATGGATGAAATGACTTCACTTGGTCCATGGCCACTGCCAAGCATACCATAGCCGCCATTGTCGTGAAGAACAGCCCCATGCGTAGTAATAATCCATGGTCCCCGTGCTGCAAGAGCTACATAGGGATTGACGGTGGCAGGAGCATAAAAATTGATAAAATCAAATTGCAGTTTTTCCACTAATTCTGATTCGGGAAGAGAAAGCATATGCTCGCCAAATTCATCTGTGAGTGATTCTCTGCGCGTAATGCCTTCAGAAATCGCGGTTGAAAGAGTCGAATCAGATGTGAGAAATTGACGAATTACTTCATCAGGTAATCCAACAGTATCACGATGCCCAGAGAGGTTTCGTAAACTTTCAAGTTCGGCGAAAGCATCTGCAGCACGTTCAGTCATCAACTCAATGGCACTCAAGGGGTTCTTTGAACATTCGCTTCTGTTCTGCTGAATAATGTATGTATTGACGACCCCTTTCTTTCAAATAATACTATAGTAATACTCTGCGAATATTTATATGCAGTGGATTGAACGAACAATCATGCCGAAAATATCTTTGGACATGCCAGCTGAATTGGTCGAAGACCTCAGAAAGCATGTTGGCGATGAACACAAGTTTGTCAGTCTTGCGGATGCCGTTCGAACAGCCTGCCGCAAACTGTTAGACCAACTTGATGAAATTGATGCAAGGCATGGGAGACAGTGATTCAAATGGTGACACAAAAAGAAGCAGAAAATGCAGTTAAAACTTTGCTTGAATATCTCGAAGGGGATGCGCAAAGGGAGGGTTTAGTAAAGACACCTCAGCGAGTAATTGAATCTTGGAATGAAATATTTTCTGGCTATTCGGCCAATTCAGAAGAACTCTTACAATCGACGTTTAATGGTGAAGGATACGATGGAATAGTATTGTTGAGAGATATTGAGTTTCATTCAACTTGTGAACATCACCTCCAACCGTTTAGCGGTAGAGCACACATAGCATATATCCCAGTCGACCGTATTGTCGGCATCAGTAAACTCGCACGAATTGTTGATGCACATGCTCATAGATTGCAAAACCAAGAACGTATCACAAAAGGTATCGCTGATGACCTTGAGAAATTTTTGAATCCACTTGGTGCGGCAGTAATTCTTGAAGCATCACATGGATGTATGCGATGTCGCGGAGTGCGCAAACAAAACTCAGTCATGACGACCTCGGCAATGCGTGGAGTGTTTTTCGACAAAGCAGAACCACGACAGGAATTGATGCAACTCATACAAGCACGACCACTTTGAGGTTTAACGATGACAGAAGAATCATGTGAGATTTCAGGTTCAGAACCTGTGGATTCTGCAACAGATTTAGGAACAGTGTACAAAATTGTTGAAATTTTCCATTCGGTTCAGGGAGAAGGCGCACATGCTGGAATACCACATGTTTTCATCCGATTTGGGAAATGCAACCTGCAATGTGAATGGTGCGATACTGATTTCGAAACGTTTGAAGAATTGGCTGCTGTTGAAATCCTGGGTGAAGTCATGAAATACCCCTCGAAAAGAATTATTTTTACCGGCGGTGAACCAATGCTGAATGACTTGTGGCCACTGCACCGTTTATTCAAATCAAGAGGATATCAACTCTCATGCGAGTCAAATGGAACCATCGAAATTCCTGAGGGATTGCTGGATTGGGTTTGTATATCTCCTAAAGATCAAATGTATCCGCAAGTGAAAATTCGTCAGCGATTCGGTGATGAATTGAAATGCGTCTATGTTGGTCAAGAACTGTCTCTCTATGATGATTTGATGGATGGTTTCACCCACCACTTTTTGCAGCCGTGCTATATGGAAGCGGAAAGTGTAGAATGGAATGGAAAGAACTTTGCTTTAACTGAAAACATTGTAAAAAATACTCCACCTTGGAGATTAAGCCTTCAAACGCATAAATGGATGGGTGTTGATTGATGATGCGGGCTGTCATGGCACTCTCCGGTGGAATGGATTCTACCGCACTCTTGATGCGACTGCTGGACGATGGATACATCGTCGATTGCCTCTCCTATAACTATGGACAAAAACACAATGTTGAACTCGAGCGGGCCAAAGCGAATATACTCTATCTTTCCAATAATGGTCGAACTGTTGAGCACAAAATCATCGATTTATCAAGCGCTATGGGTGTGTTTGAAAGTTCATTGATAGAAGGCGGTGATGATGTTCCCGAAGGACATTATGAGGAAGAGCAAATGAAATCAACAGTTGTACCCAACCGCAATGCCATATTTGCATCTATTCTGTATGGATATGCTCTCTCGATTGCAACTCGTGAATCATGCAAAGTCGAAATCGCTCTTGGTGTGCATTCTGGAGACCATGAAATCTATCCAGATTGCCGACCAGAATTTTATAATGCTCTTGAACATGCTTTTGCTATAGGAAATTGGGAGAGTGAACACAT
>JAACDG010000016.1 GCA_009937025.1 Methanobacteriota archaeon | reverse complement strand
CAAGTCAGTGCTTTCTGTGATTCATTTGCATCAGAGTTAGTCTCGAACACCGCAACATCCTTTTCCATGGATTCATGTGAAGGACGCACCGTTACTCAAGGTGCGATGTTCCACTCAAATGAGACAGGAGAGCACATCATCAATTCGTTTTGGCATGGTATTCCAGCAGATGCGAATGCTGACCGTGTGTGGATGCCTGAAGGCCATTCGACAGGCCGAACTGCGGTTGCCGCTGATGAAATTGTGATTGATGCCCACGTCACTGAGGCTCTTGAAATCGAGCTCGGAGATACGGTGAACATCAGTGCCGGAAATGAAAGTGCGTCCTTCACTGTCGTTGGAACAGGCTATCACCCTCTTCATGTCATTATGGCGCCTGAAGGAACAATGTTTCCGCCAGAGCCTGGTCAATATGTTGTAGGCTACCTTTCAGATACTGGAATGGCTCGACTTACAGGTAATGCAGTTGGAACGAGCAACACGATTGTTTTGGATGTTGAAGGAACACCATCCTATGATTTACCTGATACGCCAGAGTATGAAGGCGAAGAAATCGATGCGGTAAAGACACTTGTTGACACTTCACTTTCTGCCAACGAATTGGATGCACGCGTTCGAGACCGAGGACAGAATGAACCGGTCGAAGTCATGCGACAAGATTTGGAAGGGACCAAGCGAACAACAGTTCCTTTCACCGTGATGATTGCTTCAATTGCATCAATTACCATCGTTTTAAGTTTGCAACGTTTAGTGCAAAGTCAATCGAAGGAAATCGCAGTTTTGCGCACCCTTGGCGTTGAGCGCTCATCACTCATGACCGGCTACCTTCTCGCACCTCTTGCCATTGGAGGAATCGGTTGTACGCTCGGTGCTTTAGCAGGACCGAGCGGCATGAATGGAATGTTGGACTTTTACCAAGATTTGGTTGGAGTCCCGATTGTTGAACGCTCAGTTCCATCTTCAGTCTATCTTGCCGTCATTGGTTCAACCATGTTTGTCGTGTTCCTTTCAGGAGCATTCCCCGCATGGAAAGCGAGTCGCCTCGACCCGCTTGAGGTCTTAAGTGGGCAAAATGAAATGCGAGTTGGTTCAAACTTGCTTCGAAAACTCACTTCATGGATGCCAACAACACTCGGTCTCTCGATTCGTTCAAGTGTTCGCAAACCGATTCGACTTACGATGACTTTTGTTGCCGTCGGTATTTCTCTGATGTTGTTTGGTTCGATTCAAATGATGTCAGCAGGATTGCAAGAGACGATGGTTGGCGGTCTTGAGAATGACCAATCTTGGGATGCTCAAGTCTACATTATGCCAGATGGGGAACAACCGGTTATTGATTGGGCAGAGAATAATTCTGCCAATTATGAAATGCTCATTGAAATGCCTCTTGGTTCAGTTGCCGATGCTGATGACATTGAACGAACATTTACCCTTGTAGGCCTTGATTCCTTCGATAGCGGTATGCGTATTGTGTCTCTTTTGGATGGAAATGCACCCTCCGGGAATATGACCATTACACAAGTGGTTATGGAAGAAGGATGCATGAATTTCCTTGGATGGAATATTGGAGAACAACAAACTGTTCACATCAATGGCGCACCATACGATGTGGAAATCGTTGGCACATCGACAGCAGAATTGGCCCGTACCATGTATTTCCTTCGAGACGATTTGAGCGGAATTCTTGGCGTCAATGCAACATCGATTTATTTAGAATTACCAGAAGGTGTTGAGGTTAATTCCGCCTTAGTTGAAGCTTCAGTAGGCGTTGTTGAACGGCAAGCCATGCTTGACGGAATCAACAGTATTCTGGACCAGCAAACTCAAGTTTTCCAGACCATGATGTATCTTGGCCTTCTGTTCACCATTGTTGTCATGTTCAATACGATGATTATGAACGTCGCAGAACGTGATTTCGAATTGGCCACATTACGTGTGCTTGGGGCCTCAACCCGTAGCCTTGGCACGATGCTCCTGTTTGAGAGCCTCCTTATCGGCCTCATTGGTGGAATTGTCGGCGTCCTGTTTGCTTACGGCGGAGCAGTAGGATTTGCAGCATCGCTTTCATCTTGGCAGTTCTTTTTCCCCGTTACAATTGTTCCAAGTGTGGCTTGGCAACTCATGAGTGGAGTCATCATCATTGCCGTAGCCATGACGCCATTCGGAGTTTGGCGGCTTCGCCGAATGGACTTGGTTGAGAAAGTCAAGGACCTCTCCAACTGAACTCAGTTGACCAGCGAGCCTTGCTCGTCATTCAAGGTTTTGAGATACCATGCTAAGGATCCACTTTCTGCCATAAATCAAATGTGATTATACAAAGGGAAGAACCTTACTCTTTATATTACCAGCAAAAACGCTGGATAGAGATGATTTGGGAACTTGCCCAAGAAGATTCTGTGGGCCGATACAGACACTAACGTTTGTCCATTTCTCAATTTCCGCAGCCGCAACCACGTGTCTGACAGGATGGGTCGTCGGATTTGGCAACGACCTCTTGGGGCTTTTCCTTCTTCGGTTGCCGACGGATTATGTTGGGGATTCGAACTTTTCTCTGATTCTGAGATGTATGTCGCTTCATGTATTTGGGTCCGTCCACTTAGGTAATAACCTTACTAGGGAAAATAATAATTATGATGTCGCGGGATATTAATGACTGATGAAATTGCTTTACGGTTCTTTGCTGAGATGTAAAAACTATTCAATCACAGTTGCGCTCAAAATTACAACAGGTACGACTGGGCGATCGGAACTCTGTGTTTGAACTTCAGAAAGAGTAGTAACATGTTCACAACCCTCTGTAATCTCGCCAAATACTGTATGTACTCCATCGAGGTGTGAATGATGGTTAATATCATCGGGCATAAGGAAAAATTGACTGCCGCCAGTATTAGCATTGGAGGTTTTTGCCATTGAAATCATACAGGAAAAATGCTGCAGTCCATTATCGGCTTCGTCGGGAATCGTCCATGCATTTTCGGCGCAATTTGTTTGAGTACTCATTTCTTGACCATTACAAAAACCATACCAGTCAGCAGCATAGCCACCCGTTCCATCGTGGTTTTCGAAATCGCCACCTTGAATCATGAAATTATCGATAATTCTGTGGAAGTGAGTCATGTTATAGTTCCCTGCAAGAACATGTTTTTGCATGTTCTCGGCATGTATTGGTGCAGAAGAATGATCTAACATTATTCGAATGGTGAAATTAGCTGTTGAATTCTCAAGGCTTTCACCATGGAAAATTTCCATTGAAATATTACTATACACTCCCTCTCCCGAATTTCCACTTTCGCCTTGGTTAGAAGGTAATTCTTGAAGGCCTCCCAAACATCCTGGTAGAAGCATTACAAAAGCCATGAATCAAACTTGAAATCGCATAGTATCAGTTGTCCTAAAGACCCCCCACTTATGAAGCATTCTTTGGGATGGAAAATGGGGATTCGTGCTACCCTTAGATTTGCTAATACTTGGGCAATGGGTATGACCGCAGACTGTAGTGCATGTGAAGACGGAGACCAATAGTACTGGTCAGATGCCAATGCCTGGATGTATGGACAATGTGCAAAGAATTACCTTTCTCATCATGACTCAAATTCGTCATCTTCATCTTCTTCTTCAAGCCACTCTGTATCCTCACCTTCGGCGATTCGGCGTGTCGCAAAGAATAGCAATCCAATGCAAACAGCGCCAATCAGTCCCATCCCGAAAAGTGGCATCATAGATTGAGAACCAAAGAATCCCTCCGGTTCTGGAACGGGCTGAACATTCACATTCAACGAAACGGTGTTATCCTCGTCGAACTCGTCAATGACTTGGCTCGAATCTATTCGTACCACCAGGTCTATCTCACCTTCCCAGTCAGGCATCCATTCGAAGACAATCGTCGTTTCACCGTCCAGTATTGATGTTTGGATTGTTTCAACTTCTTCAATGATGATTCTATCATTATGAAAAATATGAGCCTCCAAAGTAATGTTGAATGCTGTAGCATCGTAGGCACCGGTGTTGAAAACCTCGATACTGACGGAGGTCATCCGGCCGATGATAGGTGAATAATCCGACATAGTAATCCGTTCAGCACTGATGTCTGGTCGAGTCTCGATTACTTGGAAGCGAAGCGGCCAAGTCTTGGCTGAACCTTCCCCTGTCAAATTATTTCCAGCCATATCGGCAACATCGAACCAGCAATCGAGGTTTTCACCTTGGATGGGCTGTGAACTTAGGTTTACAAGATACCGGCTGACCTCGCCGGGAATGATTATGGCAGCTGTACCCTCTATCATGTCTCCAAATGATTGAAGGCCATTAGTCTGAACACAGTGAACCGGAATCCCTTGCTCCGGCAGGCCTGAATCCGTTTCTTGGATATCAAATTGTAACTGAATTTCAGTTGAATTCGTGGATATCGTCGTCGGCTCGTGACCTACTATCGAAGGTGCCTCACCATCAATCTGCAGACGAATTGGTTCAGGACTTGGATTCACATATCCCGTGCCACCATTGACCTCGATGACCACACGATACAATCCACTGCCAAGGGCATCCATCATCCCTTCAAACCTGCCATCGGCATCTGCCACCACCGAGAGAGGAAGATCGAGAGGTGATTCGAGCATAACCGAATATGAACCTGAAGCTGGTGCTAAGTCTGCAGCGACATAACGTACCCTGCCCTCCAACACCAGTCTCTGGCCGAGTGTGACATAATCATCATACACAAGTAGATGTGATTCGGCACCGAAGGTTCTCATCGAAGATTCGACGAGCATGATATCGGCATTAAATCGCCAGTAAAGTCCCGTGTCAGAGACATGCTCGCCTGATGAATCACTGAACTTGAGTGTAATTCCCATCTCATCTGCCGACATATCATCAAATAACGGAGATGCGATGAATGAGAGATTGAGAGTAACTTCATCCCCTTGGTCTTCGACCGTGAACCCTAGAACCTCGAGCAATGAATTACTCGACTCGAATGACCCATCTTTATCGTAGGAGAGTGTATTACCTAGGTCAAGATCGATGATGATACCTTCGATATCCTCTAGGCCGTTTACATCTCTAATACTGATGTTGAGCCAACCGGGGTGAGCAGGAGTAAGAGTGTCACCACCTGGTAAGTCCATGTTAACAGATATGACCTCGGTTGGAGAAGGGACCAGTGAGATGTAATGGACCAAATCTGCTTCAAATCCAAAGCCGCTCAAAATTGTATTACCGGTCTTGTCAAAGCCCTCAATGAACAGAGATACCTGCTGGCCGTGTGAATTGTATGTATCATCATATTGAGCGTGGAAAAAATCACTCTCCCCTTCCCTGAGAAGTGGCCTCTGGCTATATTCCTCTAGTTGAGGAATACCATCGCCATCATCGTGCAGACCTTCGACCCACCACCTCAGACGTAAACTACCGAGATCAAGCCCCTCGCTATCGGTACCGTCGGTGATAGTCACATTGAACAATTGCTGGGACGAGGGCAGGATTCTTTCACCAAGGGGTGCATTTGCTTGGAAACCTGGCTTTGTCGCATCGATGTTGAAAGTAAGTGATGCAAGTCCTATCTCAGTTGAATCATATGGCCCTAAGAGATGGGCTGCAATGGTAAATCCACCATAATGACTATCCTGTGGAGCAAACACGTCGATTGAGTATGTGCCATTGGGGTCTACTGTTGTATTCGCACTTATACCTACGAGTTCAATGAGAACATCACCTGGGAGTGGATGACTGGTTTGATTGAGGAATCGTACAGTGCCTCCGACGCGCAGTAAATCGCCACCTGCGACCCATTCGCCAGCATCAATCTGTGTGCTGCCATCGGTAGGCAGACTCATGTCCCATACAGCGAAACTCGTAATTTCCATTCTGCGTTCATGGTCTGTGGTCTGGCTTGAAAGCCTACTTGTGTGGAGTAAATCAATGGTCTTCGCCTGAACCTGCCAAACAACATCCTGTTCAGGCAACCATGCCCAACTGACTGTGAGGTCCCATGTCATGATACCGCTCTGATTGTTCAATGCCATCCACGAACCACTGATATTGCTAACAAGTCCGGCAGGGTCATTGACCCATGTAGTATCGTTTTCAAAAGAATGGAATAGCGTTGGTTGACTGGCACTGTTTTGAAGTTGAGGAATCATAGCAAGCCACGATAAATTCGATACACCTTGATATGAAGTCACATCGATGCTCAAAGCCCGAGATTGGCCATCGGGGACAATGGCCTCTCCAGGCAGTGTAATTGTTGTAATGGAAGGCGGGCGGTCTCCCTGCCCCAACCACAGGTTGAGCAATTCCACCTTTCCAGCACTACTTGAACTGACATTCATGATGATACTGACATTGCCAGCGGTATCTGGCGTGAGATTCGAAACATGTTGATTCAATTCACCAAGTAGGTCTGAATGAGGCGATACCCCGACTGCAGCGGTCCAGTTATATTCGATGTCAATCTCATCGAGAACCAATGTGGCATTCGCACTCACTTGAAGCGGAATATCGACGAATTCATTACCCCACGCATCGGTGAAACTTGGAGTAGCATTACCGAGATATGAATTCAGAGAGGCGGAAAAATCGGGGACTGTCGATGCATTGCTGAGATTTCCACTATGGTTCCACTCCCAATTACCATCGGCGCCAACATCGAGGGCGGCTGTTACATCATCACTACCCTCGAAAACAACGACCAATTTCGGCCCATGTGTGGCGTTATCCCTCGATGTGAGGGTTAATCTCGAGCCATCGGGCTTGTTGGTGTTTTCATCACCAATGAGAATAAGTCCATTATTGGTCACATTACCATTAACCCAATCTTGGACCAGATTTGTCAAGTTTTGATTCGTGAAAGCGAGCCAGTTGTACTCGAGATTGGCAGGACTGTCCGTTACACTTGCAACTGCAACATCTCGGTCGGTCGCGCCAGAGGCACCCGCGCTCGACCAAGAAGAATCGCTGCCTGTGAGGTTGTCAATCGCTTTATTCCAGGTGACGCCTGCAGCTTGTGACACCGGCGCATTACTCTCAAGTCCTTCCTCCCAATGTTTCAGCAAAGGATGGACTGAGTAGGTGTGCTGGTTGCTCACAGGAGTTGTGGTCGAAGCTCGATTTACCGCATCTTGCACATAGAATGAGAGATTGGCATCTAGAACTGTCGCTCCAGGCAATAGACCCAAATCGAACCAATATACTCCTCGATAAATATGATGATTTACCCATTCTGTTTTGCCAACAAGAGTGGTACTTTGATTGCCATAGTTGCTATCTGCGTGAGTCGTGTTACCATATTGCGGGTGTGGTTTATGTAAGTAGGAATCACGTACATCACTGCCAGAGATTGTCAGTTCACTCAATGTAGAAAACTGCATTGACGCAGAGGTTATTGTGGCATTGATTGGCAGACGGATGTGATAACTCGAATTATTGCCGGTGGACATGTTCAGTCCGGCCCGCTTATATCCGTTTGAAAATTCATCCAAGTGCCCATAGGTGCCATTACCAGGGCCGCCCCAAAACCAATCCATATCCCCATCATCTCCAATGTCTAAGCCGATGATTTCGGGCCTTTCACCGCTTGAATTAGCAAGACCTCTGATGTCGAGTGCTGCAGTCGTGATTACCGAACTTGCACCGATACTGATGTTGGTACTCGAATCATATCCCGCCCCATTGAAATCCAGCAATATTGTGGTCTGTGAGGCTGAATTGCCGAAATGTGTTGTTGAACCTGCATCGGCCGGAACCACCGGAAATGAACCCAGCATCAGCAGTGCAAGCAGCAGTGCGCGTTCCTTCATGATTTGAAATAATTACAACTCACCAAAGAGATTTTGGTTCCATCCTCAAGTAATCTTAGTCTTAATTTATTCAAATCTTCACTATTTTGCCACCATATTATAATGGAGGATTCCAATGAAACTGATTTGTGGATAATCAATGGTTACAGCAGCTGAGCATTGATTTCAAAGATTAATCATAGGTTTTTGCACGTTACACTGAGGGCTGAGCAGTCGGTCGGTGCAAACGCTAGCGTCTGACAAGACCCACTGCAAGCCCATTGATTTGACAATACCAGAGCAATGGATATTCGGATAGACCCTCTCATAGTCTCAACACAAACCTTTGCGTTCT
>JAACDG010000113.1 GCA_009937025.1 Methanobacteriota archaeon | reverse complement strand
TCCCATTAGCACCCGGTGGAATGCAACACACGATCGGTGAACATTCAATGATTGAGCATGTTGAACCCACAGTGACCACATCATGGTTTGGTGGTACCGCATTAACCAGCGATTGTCAATCCCTTCCTGAAACAGCATGGATGTTTTCCCGAAGCGAAGGACTCAGTGAAGTTTGGTTTGAAGGCACACCTGACTGGCAACCGAAACATGGTTGGATTGAACAAATCCATTCCAACCTACCCTTTTCTGCCCAAAACCGCACCATTGATGCACAAATTCTCGAGGGGATGCGTCTTGCAGGGGTCTCAAAATGACAACAAAACTCTATCTCGAGAGCATCGAAGCAGGTTACTATCAACACTTTTCAGCAGTTGTAACAGAAATTCACCAGGAACATGTCGTCCTTGATCGAACCTTGTTTTACCCTCTTGGTGGCGGGCAAAATTGGGATACAGGCACTCTATCTGGCCCAAATGGTCCAGTCCAAGTAACGGAGGTCAGAGGACGAGATGGTGTCATGCACACAGTTGGTGAAGGTCACCAATTCAGCGTCGGTGACGAAATTAAAGGAAGCATCGATTGGGATCGACGCCACGCCCATATGCGCATGCACACGGCACAACATCTGATGTCTGGTCTTGTGTACGAGATGTTTGATGGAGCACGAACCGTTGGCAACCAGATTCACAGCGACCGCTCACGAATTGATTTCAATCCAATCGCCTTTGACGAACCCATGTTGAATTCCTTAGTGGAACGTGCGAACGAAATCATTGCTCAAAACCTACCGGTTACAGACACGGTCATGACGCGTGAAGAAGTCAATGAAATCATGCCTCCAGAGCGAACAAATATGGATCTTCTCCCTTCAAGTGTTCGAGAACTTCGAGTGGTGAAAATTGATGATGGATTTGACCTATGCCCGTGTGCCGGCACCCATGTTCAACAACTCGGTGAAATCGGAGAAGTCAACTTTCTCGGGAAGAAATCGAAAGGAAAGGGAACCCAACGGTTCTCCTATGATCTCCATCAACCCGCCATCAACATATCACCAAAACAGGCAACACTCTAAGCAGAGATTTGAAAGGCATCAACCCCTTATTTAAAACTGAAAAGAAACAATATTAATTATCAAAGGATTGACAAATCGAGGAAAATCATATATCGAGGTCTTCGTCAAGCAAATCCTTCACATCAGAGAGCGTGCTTTGCCAAGCAGCACGCTTCTGCTGCCGCTCTTCAAAGACTTGCTCTTCCACCACTTCAACAAGTTCTTCTGGTGCCGATTGGGCCTGAGTGGCCGCTTCAAGACGGTCTGTTAATTCAGTGTCTTCCCCAACGCGATCTCGCCGATCTACAGGTTCAATGGGGCGACTGGGAACCGTTCGTGCACCATAATTCTCCAATTGTTCTTGGTCAACATACATCGCTTCAATCATACCTTGCTTTCCCTCAAGAACATTCTCTGATTCATCGACAAAGGATTTACTGGCGCGCATTTTGTCAAAAACTTCTACGACATCTTCGCTTTTTGGCAAAGGTTTGCGTTCGGTAAGAGCTGCAGCAAGTTGCTGCTGGCGAACAAGTGCAGGGCCGTGAACTTCATCATGATCATACTGGTGTGGCGCTGCTGCCATCATCAAAATCTCTTTTGCAAATTGAATCAAGGAATCGTCAGCAGGTGCCTTTGCAATTTGGTCACGTACTGTACGATGGTGGCTAATGCATGTTTTGCATTGCAGAACTCCCTTTTCATCAGGTGCATCGCACAATAAACAACACGCTTGAAACCCCATTTCTTTCATGGCTCGCCTAGGCATTGACATGGGGGCTCACCATGAGGTGTGGCCTTAACCGCATCAACCTTCGGACGCGAGGCTTCAAATTGTACCGGGCGAAACACCCACCATGGCAGGTCGAGACCCGAGAGCGGACATCCTCGATGACGACCCGTTCAAACAACGCCCGAAAGTCCATCGCGTTCATGCACGCCAGAGCAACGATGGAACGCTCCATTTCGAACTGAACGGGAATCAAGGCTTGAATCCCCTTCTTGCCCAGTTTATGGGACTTCAACCCAATAAACCTGCAGCAATGCACACAGGTGGCATTTGGCATTTCAGTGAGGAAGAGAAAAAGCACCTCCGTCTTGCCACCGCAGCGTTCACACTCGCTCTCGGTTTTATGTGGGTAGGAGGTCTTGGCGCTCTTCTTTCAACCTCCCTTTCCTCATGGATCATTCAACTTCTTCTCGCGATGCCTGTGATGCTGCTTGCTGTAGGTCCGGCCTTTTTACTCCATGAAATCGGCCACAAAATCATCGCCAAAAAAAATGGATGTTGGGCAGAGTTCCGGGCTGATCCGAGTGGTTTGAGATTCGGTTTATTTCTTTCATTCTTCCTTGGATTCCTCTTTATGGCCCCAGGCGCGGTGATGGTTGCTGGCGTTGTTACTCGGCGGCAAAACGGCCACATTGCAGTCGCCGGACCTCTAGTGAATTTTGGCCTGTTCTTACTTGGCATCCCAATTTGGGGTGTCATCCTTGGACTCACAGGAGCATTTGATGCCACACTACCCGCCGACGCAACAGGATATCTGTATGGAGGAACACTCATCTGGCAACAAATGCTCATCGATGCAGGGGTCTTTTGGATTGGAGCAAACCTCGTTCTTGGGCTGTTTAACATGATTCCATGGGGTCCTTTGGATGGCGCTAAAGTGAAGGATTGGAATGAGAATGTGTTTTATGGCGTAATATCGGTGTTTGCAATCCTTGCAATTTCTTATTTTATGGGTGTTTGGAAACCAATCGAACTTCTGGAAATGATTGCTAATTTCTTTTGACCCACAAAATCGGAACTTTATTTTTTTACAATAAAAAGATGATTGGAAGGCGACGGCTTCTTTTACAAGATTCAATACCAAAAAGGTATGATGCGCAGCACTCTATTGGTCACAATACTGTTTCTGGGTATGATTCTAACCCCATCCATTTCGTTCGACGATAGTCAACAATCGGATGCAAATCTCTTGCTTTCTCAAGATGTTCACACGGTTGGTGAACGCACCACAACCTACAGCGTGAGTCCAGTCAATGGATGGACGACCGGTGGTGAAGAAATCACCATCACCGGAACAGAATTCCCCGCAAACAGCGGAGTTTGGTTTATCCGAGATTCAACCACCCATCAATGGAACTTGTGGAAACAGTAACCCCAGATCCACCACTGCATCAGAAAAGATCCTTACAACCTATCTTACGGGTTCAGTGATACATTGTACCGAGCCATTCACAAACGCGCTCAACCAAGGCAATATCCTGCTTCGAAAAAGCACTGAAATCATCAGAATCGACGTCAAGAACAGCCACAACCTCACCATCGGAATTTTTCACAGGAACCACAATTTCACTGTTGGTTGTTGAACTGCAGGCAATGTGCTCAACACGCTCATGGACATTTGGCACATCTTGCGTTTTCCCAGTTCGGGCAGCAGCCCCGCAGATACCCTTGTCAAATGGTATGTACAGGCACCCATGCCCGCCTTGGTAAGGGCCAATTTTCAACATTCCAGGCGAAGTTGTTCGATAAAATCCTGTCCAATGGTAGTGATCAAAGGCATTGTGTAATTCACATGCTACGGTGGCCATTGCAGCGACCCAGTCATCTTCTCCATCGAGAATTGAAGTGATTCTTCCGTAGACTTCCTGATGGTCCATAGC
>JAACDG010000112.1 GCA_009937025.1 Methanobacteriota archaeon | reverse complement strand
GCTTTCGGCATCGTGGTGAAATTGGCGATTTCTTTTCTGCTACATTCCTCGGAGCCACCATGTCAAAAATGCAACTCAATGAACGGCTTGACGAAATGCTTCATTGGTTAGTGGAAGAACGATTTATCCGTAAAAAAGGTCCAGATGAAGCCTACGCACAACGTCGCGCAGATGCCCAAGTCGGCCAAGACGAGGAAGAGGATTGGGATGATGAAATGCCGATTTGGGCAACCATTGCCCAATCCACTGGCGGAGTTGAATTACGTTCAAACTCACCCACCCACACTCCTCAACCAAAGACATCAACCGCCTTTACACAAGCCTCGTTAGGTTTTACTTCAGCCTCAGATTTGGCCCATGTGGGTGGTTGGTCGGCACCTTCAGGAAACGATCACTCCTCTATGGAATATGAAGCGACGCTTATGGGTGAGCGAATCACTCAACTCTATCTTGACCCGCTTTCAGCATCTATTTTACGAACTGGATTGCGAAGGGCTGTTCGCCGTAAAGTTCGCCAAAGTGGTCCAGTAACCAACTTTGGTTTGATGCATTTGGCCTCTTCAACACCTGATTTTTTACCATTGTGGGCGAAAAATTCCGAAATGGAACGCAGTTCGCCTCTTTGGCTCAAAACCAATGCCGTTGAAGATGAATTATTGGACGATGACTCACTCGAAGAGCGATTATTGGGTAAAGTCAAATCGTCATGGATGCTTGAAATGTGGATTGAAGAAGAAACATTACGCTCAATCGAAAGTGACCTTGATGTGAGTCCAGGAGACGTCAATCATCGTGTTGACCTTATGGGATGGCTTCTTGCTGCAGGCCAACAAGTTCTTCTTACCGACGATGTCTTTGCAGAAGAGCACCTTCCAATGATTGGAGAGCTCGCTACAATGCTTGATATGCTCCGGCAACGTATCCGTCATGGTTGTAAGACGGACCTCCTTCAGTTGGTCAACATCAAACATGTTGGCCGTTCACGTGCACGTGAATTAGCCGGAATGGGTATCCGGTCTCCAAAAGACGTAATCGCAATGGACCGTCCAACTCGAAACCAACTTTTGGCAAAACGCGGATGGGGCCCGATGTTGCTCGATAAAATTCACAAAGAAGTCGAAAAGGTTCTGCTTCGCTCCAAATCAGTCCCCCTTCAAGGTAAAGTGGTCAAGCAACGCGCTGACGATGTCCCGCTTTCGGATGAATCTGCATCGGATAATTGAAAGAGAATCTCCTCTTGGAATCACCATGGCACAACCTCCGTTCCCATGCTTTGCTTGGCGTTCCGAGCAGCCGATTGATGCACAGAACACCCTCAAAGCGTTTCTTCAAATACGTCCGAACAACAACTGGGTGATGGTAGGAGCTGGCTGTATCCAATCGAATATTCAGTTGTGGACTGCATGGTCATGCGCCTCACGGCGTTGGATTCGCAAGACATCCTTAGCCCGTTCTCTCGATGCTGAGTTCTTACGATATCTTTCAGGAACCCATCATGTATCTGAAGCATTCAAGCGTGCAGGAGTTCGAGATGGTGACCAAGCAGGCTGTGTTGTATTTTTGCCGAATGCAACATCAACCGATGAATCTGAAACTGATTGTCAACCCATCGATTTCGACCATCAACAACTCGAAAACCAAATAGCATCAATGTATTCCCAATTAGATATTGAATCAACTCCAATGGAATTCATTCTTTCAAAACCTGGAGCAATACGCCTTGGAATGAAATTTGAATCTGGGCAAGAAACGCTGACTGAATCAACTCTTGTTGGCCATATCGTGTCTTCGGAATTTACTTCTTGAGCAGAACAAAACAGAGTAGAGTTCAAACACCGTTGAGCCTACCGTCCCTGTATGGTGATGAGCGCAAGTCCAACAGATGAACACAAGCCGAGTACAGGTCGCTATCTTAATCAGTCGAAAATTCAGACCGCTCTGGACCATGCTCAAGACCTTGGAGCATCGTATGCAGAAGTGCGTTTGATGGCGATTACAGATTCGAGTGTAGCACTCCGTGATGCGAAACTTGAGCGAGCAATTCCTGGTCAAGAAGTTGGCGTCACTTTGAGAATCTTGGCCGACGGTGCCTGGGGTGTTCATTCGACCACAGACCTCATCTCTTTGCCTTCTCAAATTGAATCAACCGTTCGCTTGGCAAAAGCCGTAGCAGCACGTCGTTCTTCTAAAGATAGGCCCGTACAGCTGGCTGAAGTTCCAATCCTTGAAGATGAAATTCATTGGAAACCAAAGAAGGATGTTCGTAATACGGATTTACAAACGAAAATAGACCACTTGAAAACGCTCCATGACAGTGCTGCAGATGACGACAGCATCATCTCAGTAACCTGCGGTTGGAGCGATGAACACCTCCATACAGAACTCATGACAAGTGAGGGAATGAATCGAGTCTGGTCTTTCCAACGTTCACTCATTAATGCGAGCGTCACTGGCCGCGATGGAAGCGAAGTAGTTTCCTATAGAACGAGGCATGGAGGAGAGGGCGGTCTTGAAGTCATCGAGCAATGCGACCTCGGACAACTCGGTGAATCCGCACGAATCGCTACGCTCCGATTGCTCAAAGCAGAACGTGCTCCTTCGGGTAAATTGCCACTCATTGCAGACCGCGACCTTACCGGCGTCTACATTCACGAAGCACTTGGCCATCCTTGTGAAGCTGACCTCGTTGCTGCTGGCGATTCATGCCTTGATGGTAAACTCGGTCAAAGCATTGGAAACGATATCGTCACCGTTGTTGATGACCCAACGATGCGTGGAGGATATGGTGCGCATCCAATCGATGATGAAGGTCTTGACACTCGAGAAAAGAAACTCATCAAGAATGGCGTACTTACCGAATATCTGAATCATCGTGAGACAGCACACCACTTTGGTGTGGACCCTAACGCAGGTGCACGCGCCCAAGATGGCTTGCACCACCCCCTTGTTCGTATGTCTAACACATTGATTCAAGGTGGAACTCACAATGATATCGATGAATTGATGGAGGATATTCAGTATGGCGTTTATGCTTGTGGTTCTCGAGGAGGACAGGTTGATACTGGCCGAGGTTCGTTCCAATTTGCCGCCCAAGAAGCGTGGCTGATTGAAAACGGTGAACTCACACGCCCCCTGAAAGATGTGAGCGTCAGTGGATTAACACTTCAAATTCTCAAAGACGTCGATGGCTTGACTCGAGACGCACGCCTTGCAGCCCCTGGTTTCTGTGGTAAAGGTCAAACTGTACCTGTCGGAGACGGTGGCCCAATTATGCGTATTTCTCAAGCACTGGTGGGATGAACGTGTTACCAGATGATGCAGTTGACCGTATCGCTGAGGGTTGCCGGAACATCGGAAAACTCTGTCAAAATCAAGGCATTCAGCAATGGGAAATTGTTGCAACACAATCCTATGGCCACAGCATCGATATCGAAGCAGGAAAAATTTCACTTGCTGCTGGCGGCGGTGAAGGTGGATATGGTATACGCGTAGTCGAAGATGGGCGTTTTGGATATGCTTATCTTGTTGATCTTGGTTCCGCAGATTATGCCATTCAACAAGCCCGTGATATTGCCAAAGCATCACCTTCAGTGGCTGGTTTTCTTTTACCAAGTGAACAAAAAGCCGACAAAGTTGCTGGATTATTTGATAAAAATATTCTCAGTATCGGGCCTGAAGACCTCTTAGAGCAGGCAGATGCGATTTTGAGTGAAGTTTCTTCTCTTGATGAACGAGCAGTTGTCACCGGAGGCGGATTAGGCGTTGGAGCGAGTGCCGGTGCGATTTTTTCGAGTGAAGGAATCGAGTCGAGTGGCGTAACAACTTCTCACGGAATCGGCGTGCAAGTCTCGATTGATGCCGATGATGAGTTAACCAGTTCATATGAAGGAGATTCGAGTCGTCAACGTCTGACAAATGTTCCCGATTGTGTTGCAGTTGCTGTAGATTGGGCACAGAAGACTCGTGGACCTATTGAAGTGAACACAGAAGCTCATGATACACCCGTTCTGATGACTAGTGAAGGATTTTCACCGTTGTTTTCGATGGTTGTCCCTTCTGCTGTCCGAGGAGACCGATTGGTCCGCAATGAATCTTTTTGGTCTGGTAAACAAGGTGAATTAGTCCTTGCCAAAGACCTCTCACTCATCGATGATGGTCGATTGGAAGGTGGTAAATCCGCCTCCTCTCGTGATGGCGAAGGTGTTCCAACTCGGCGTCAAACTTTGGTCGAAAATGGGCGCCTTACCGGTTCACTCTGGTCAACAAGAGATGCTGCACAACAAGTGGCTGAAGGTCGTATTGACCAAGCGGAATCAAACGGTTGCGCCGTACGAGGGGGACATCAAAGTCCACCGGGTACCGGCTGTGCGGATTTACAAATGGTATCCTCTCAGAAAAGTTCCTCACAAGACGCTCTTCTAGAACGCATGCAAGACGGTTACATCGTTCACAGCGTCATGGGCGCCCATACGGCGAATCCCACAAGTGGCGACTTCTCAGTAACATCGAGTACATTGTTGCGAGTTGAAGGTGGGGAAATCCTCGGCCCTGTTAAGCAAGCAGGATTATCCGGCAATTTGGCAAAGGCACTTTCTCAAGAGGTCTATCTTGGAAACGATGTCCGTGTTCAGGGCTCCTATTCCTCCGGCAACATGCACCTTCCGGATGTGTTGTTGATGGAAGGGCTCCGAATCAACCCTGTCTAAGTCTCTCAGTCCCTTGATTCGATAATCAAGTCAAAGGAAAAAACATCACGGCATTCTTTATGGCCTGTCGTCTCTCCTCTACTCATTCATGGAGGTCAAGGGAGTGTACAGACTCAACCAAATCGCACGAAAGCCCGCAGCCTGTTCTCCGTACAGGCCCCGAACGAATACGCCTGGCGGAGGTCATTGCGATGTCTGAAAAATACGAAACGCATGTACAATCGATACTTGCAGAATGTCCGGATGCAGATCCTGAAGAGATATCGGCCGCTTTTGCAAAATACGAGAAAGAATTCTTTATTCCTCCTCAGGATGCTATGCGCTCGATTCTTCGACGCTTCAAGGGTGAAACGACACCGACTCCATCCGCTGGTTCTTCGTCATCAACATCTTCACCTAAATCGACACGCAAGGTAAGCCGTCTCAATGAACTGAAAGGCGACGACCGCGACATCGAAATCGAAGTTGAAATCATTTCACACAACATCCGGGACCAAACGATTCGGGGTGAGGAAAAGCAAATCGCCTTTGGTCTTCTTGAGGACAACCCTTGGGAAGAAAACGGCGAAAAGAACCGTTGGGAATACAAGGACTGGGGTCCAAACACAAACATAACACCAGGTTCAGTCGTTCGAATTGAAGGTGCCTCAGTAAACGAATACCAAGGTAAGATGTCTTTGAATATCAACCAATCAACTCGTATTGCTGTGGTCCGTGAAGGAACCCGTCCAGTGGTCGCACCTGGCGAACCACAGGACATTTCGACTCTGCCGGCAGAAGGCTATGTTTGCATTGTTGGGCGAATTCTTGCTGCTCGACCAGACCAGATTCATCGGAAGGATGGCTCGGGTTCAATCGACATCGTTCGAGGCCGTTTGGCAGATGAATCAGGGACCATCGGTTTCCTTTCTTGGGAACCATTTGACCATGAAGTTGGAACGCTTCTCAAGATTGAAGGTGCACAAGTGCGAACATTCCGAGATACACCAGAACTTAATTTCGGCCGAACTTCAAAAATCGAAATCTACCACGATAAAAACTTCGCTGATACGGATGCACTCTCAGAACAAACTGTTCTCACACTTTCCGAATTAAGAGACGGCGCACGTGATGTTGACGCAGTCGTTCAAATCACGGAATGGGCAAAACGCTCGTTCACTCGTGATGGAGAAGAGCGTTTCCTTTGGTCTGGCCAAATCGCAGACCCAACAGGACGTTGTCGAATGAGTGCTTGGAGTGAACTTCCTATTTCAGAAGACAAACTACCTATCACGGTTCGCCTCAAAGGCGTACGTGTGCGAGCATGGCAAGGTATACCAGATATTACCATCGATAACGCCGACCAAGTCGAAATTCTCGATGCTCCACCTTGGGACAGTGAATTGGATTTGAAGAATCATACTGTTGAGGTCGCTTTGCATGACCTTTCAACCGGCTCTAGCCGTGTTGGAATCTCGACCAGTGCGATTGTTGTCAGTGTCCGAGAGGATTCAGGATTCATACAACGATGCACAGAATGTCGACGTGTTTTGCGTGAAGGGACATGTGCCGAACATGGTCCAAATGATGGTAATACCGATGTCCGCCTACGTTTGGCCATCGATGATGGTCGTTCCAGTGTCTCTCTGTTAACCAATAAAGAAGCGACACTGAGTCTTCTTGGAATGGATGAATCGCAACTTCAAGATGCGGTCAACGATGCAGGTCAAGTGGCTTTTGTCCAATCCTTGCGTGGGAAAATGCTTGGACGTAAAATCAATGCTTCTGGTCGAACGATTGTCGATGAACAAGGTGCTATGCTGCTCGCAGACGGTGCATCTATGGTTGAAGAAGACGCAGGATTACGTGCGACTGAAATTCGAGCTCAATGGAGGGTATCTTGATGCAATCCGGCGGCCGAGCAAAAAGGCAACCTGCATGGCATATGCTTGCTTCAGAATTCAGTGAAGCAACGCTCAATGAGAAAGGCTCAGGTGAATACGACCCCTCTTTCGTCATTACCAAACTCGGTGCGAAAGTCAACCGAGTGGTCGTAGCAGGTCTCTTAGAACGTCTTGAAGTTCGAGAAACATCCAATGGTTCAACGCTCTATCAAGGGCAGATGCGAGATCCTTCTGGGCTCCATTATTTCTCAGTCGGAGATTATGCAAGTGAATCAATGCGTGAATTGACGCTTTCTTTGGTAGAGAAAACCGAGGTTGGCGAACCAGTTCTCCTTCTCATGGTTGCTAAATCCCGATGGTACCAAACCGATGAAGGTGCAGTCTATACTTCACTACGCCCAGAAGAGGCTTGTGAAATTGATGCACAACAATATGCACTCTGGTTAACACGGACCTGTGAAGACACTCTTCAAAGAATGAAGCATTTTACTGATTCATTGGCTGCGGAACCTACACGTGAAGGCTTGGTAGCTGCTGGTATTCCACCACATATGATCGATGGTCTTCTTGTTTCTCGAAACCACTACGGTGAAATCGATACTGAAAATTATACCCTTAACATCATGCAAGCTTTGGATATTGCAGAAGGACGAATGGAAGCAGCCAGCCAACCAGTTGCTGCACCAGTTGCCCGAACTGATGAAGAATCTGGTGAGCCAGAATCTGGTGGAGAATCTGAAGTAAAGGAAACAATCCTCTCGATTATTGAGCAACTCGACCAAGGCGATGGTGTTGATTTTGAATCTGTATTGACCAATGCGGTGGCACGAGGATTCGACCGCGGTCTTGCCGAAGAAAAGCTCGATGAACTTTCGAACGAAGGAACACTTCACGAACCAAGATTCGGTTGGTTTAGAATAGTGGCCTGATGATTTCCACCCCCAACATTGAAGTCCTTGCCACTGCGTGGGTAAATTAGAGGTCAAGAAATGGCTGGCATGGATTTTTTTATTCGCCCCGCATCAGGAACGACAAGTGCAGATTGGGTTCGTATACCCAATTGTGACATGAAGGTGCGTTTGACCCGACGTTTGACTCGAACGATTATTCGTGGAGAAGAAGGCGATGATTTACACGATGAAGGTTCAGAATCAGCATCATACAGCGTTACTGGTGAAATCACACTCGATGATTACAAGCGTGTATTGGCCATGTTCCGTTCTGGACAACCCTATATCCACGACCCATTCGAAGAACGTGATGTGAAAGTGATTTTCGCTTCAATGGAATACGACGGGTCGAATGAAATGTTCACGTTTGAATTGCTTGAAGATATTGTTTGAGGTGAAGTTATGCGAAAATTGGATGAGCAGAGAGAAGTTCTCTATGTCATCCGAACTTTAGATGTCTTGATGGCTTCCGGCGTTGGTCTTGAAGCAGCGATTCACACCATCGGAAGTGGTGGATATGGCATTATTTCTGAAGACTTCTCCAATATGATGGGGCGCTTGCGGAAGGGAAGTAGTCGTGGACTCGGCCCTGAATTGAAGACATTGATGAACAAAGCGGATTCTGAAGGATACCGACGTCTTATCAACACAATGTACACGAATGTCACACAGAATACGGATATTCTTGAAACTATACGGAAACAAGGTTCTCGTATGGAAGAAGAGCGCACTGAGTCGGTGAAGAAGTACATCGAAGAACTTGGTGCTGTCCCAGAAACTCTCCTTTCCATCGGAATGATAGGTCCTATCATCCTCGCTATTGCTGGACTTGTTCCACAACTTATGGGGGGCGATTTAGGCGCATTTATGCAATTACCTCCAACATCCACCATCAATTCTGTTGTGAATGGTGGACTTATTGCAACCTTGATTGGAATGGTCCTGATTGGTATGAAAGCACACACAAAGGACCCAGGGTTGTGATTTGATGCTGTTTGGGTTGATTGAAACATTTAACGAGAATCTTTTGTTATTGGTTTTGGTTGTCTTTGGTTTGGCAAGTGCTGCAGGAGGAATTCCTCCAATGCGAGAACGTTCAAGACGTCGCTCTATAGAGAACGCACTCCCTTCTTTACTCGAATCTCTTTCCGATTCTGTTGGAGCCGGAAGAGGTATACAGGAAGCGATGATGGAGCAATCGAAAACCCTCCCTGGTGTTCTTGGAAAATTACTCAAAGAAACACTTGAAGAAAGCCATTCTTCCTCGTTTGATGCTGCTCTTGCTGCTTTTTCAGCAAAAACTCGTTCATCACAAGTTCAACGTGTGATGGTCCTTATCGAAACAGCCATTGAACAAGATGCACCCCTTCAAGGGATTCTTTCCGATTTAGCAATGGATTACGAACGTCTGAATGACCTCATGAATAAGCGGGAAGAGGAATTATTGGGCCGGGGCATACTGATTGTTCTCTTCGTCTGTATCGGTCTACCTGTTCTTATCGCCTTCATCGTTGGTTTATTTGCGCCTGCAAACAGGGGCTTTCAAATCGATTCTTTCAACCTCACTTTCTCATTATTCTTTGGAGCAGCATCTGCAATTGCGATTGGAGTTTCTGGCCGGATGCTCGGCCGTTTCAAAGATGCACTTTGGTGGATGCCAGGGTGGATTGCACTTTCCATGGGCCTCTATCTTGGGGCAGTCATAATGATTGGAGGATGAAAAAATGAGCGAACAAGTCTTAGCACAATACGGCCGAGTGACAATTTATACTGAAGAAAACCATCCTTCACCGATTTATCATGTAGATGGTGCAGTTGAACCAAACCCATATGGCGACCTCGCAGTTCTTTTGGAAGATGACGCGCTTGAAGAAGTGATGTACAATGGTGGAACCCAGTGTGTGAAGATCGCTCACAGAGACCACGGTATGTGCCGTACAAACATTTGGATCGATGACGATTCTGGAATTCAAATTGCAAAAAACATCGCCGCTTTCACCAACGTACCGCTTGGTGATGGGCCTGGTCTGGTTCCAATTTTTGACGGCCGACTCCCTGATGGTTCACGTGTAAACGGAACAATTCCACCGGTTACGCCGGACGGTCCGACACTCACTATCCGTAAATTCCGAGAAGACCCACTCACCATGATTGATTTGGTCAAGTTCGGTACAGTCAATTCTCGACTTGCAGCCATGATGTGGGTTTGGATTGAAGGTCTTGACAGCCGCCCTGCCAACTTTGTGATTGCTGGAGGAACGGGTTCTGGTAAGACAACAACACTCAATTGTCTTGGGATGTTTATTCCTTGGCACCGACGTTTGCTGACAGTAGAAGACACCGCTGAATTGCAAGTCTATCACGACCACTGGCTTCGTATGGAGACACGTCGGCAACGTCCGGACGGAACTGCGGAAGTCGACATGAATGATTGTCTAAAGTCGAGCCTACGTATGCGACCAGACAGAATCATTGTCGGGGAAGTTCGTGGACCTGAGGCAGCAACGTTGCTTACTGCCATGAACACAGGACACGACGGTTCCTTCGGTTCACTGCACGCAAATACTGCTCAAGAAACAGTTACTCGAATGATCAATCCTCCAATGAATGTCCCCCCTATTATGCTCAGTGGACTTGACTTAATCATCATCCAAGCCCGACTTCACATCAACGGTAAAACTGCTCGTAAGATTACTGAAGTGGCAGAAATTGCTGGTATGGAGGGTGACAAACCTCGTTTGAACATCATCTGGAAATACAATGCGACTACCGACCAAATCGAAGAAACAGGGATTCCTTCGAAACTCCGTGAGATTATTTGTAAAGCAGCTGGTGTTTCTCCAGATGTCTTCGAAAAGCATGTATCACAACGACAAGCGATTATCAAAGATTTGGCTCAGCGTGATATTCACGATATCCAAACGGTAACACAAGTTATCCAAAACTTCTACGCATCTCGTTGAGATGATTATCCTCGTAGACGAGCAAGCAAGTCATCGATTGCATCGATTTTCCCACGGGCGGAATTAAGTCGTTCTGAAGCATCAATGACCGATTCAGCAATGACCATTTCTTCATCAGGTTGTTCT
This sequence comes from Methanobacteriota archaeon, assembly GCA_009937025.1. Taxonomy (GTDB): domain Archaea; phylum Thermoplasmatota; class Poseidoniia; order Poseidoniales; family Poseidoniaceae; genus MGIIa-L1. Next base: position 5,431 of record JAACDG010000112.1, on the reverse strand, counting down.
TCTTTACTCTCCGGTTTGAAAGCCTGTGCAAGAGCTTTGAGTTCAGTAACAATAGCATCGACTTGAGTATCAGAAATCATAATTCCTGGTGCAATGCGTGGAATTTCTGAAGGCGAAATAAATCCTAATTCAGCGCCAATGATTCCTGCACAAGCAAGAACACGAGGTCGTAAGTCAACCGTGTTGACCTCATATCCCCTCGATTCAAGGAATCGAATGACTAAGGCTTGTTGTGAATCGGAGAAACTTCCTTCACTCGATTCAAGAACTGTTTCCACCAGTTCTTCAAATCCGGCAATGTTTCGCTCAAGTCGGTCAACCGTCATGCGTTCAATATCGGTGAGATGGACCGCGCCATGTTGCAATACACGTAGGATACGGTTTCTGCGAGCGATTGAAGGGTCTTGAAGTGCTTCAGCCTGATGAATTTCTACATGAAGGTCGAAAAGCGCATGAAGTCGCCCTGAAACGCTTGGGATTCGCAAATCAAGGCCCATTCCATGGCCAATCTCTTCGAAAGCCATTCTTGCTCGAACTAAATCTCCCTCAGATGAAGCGAGAGTGTTGTTCAATTGGTCCCGAAGCATATCTCGTGCATTTTCGAAATTACGTAATGCTTCACGTTCTCGCCAAGAATTTGGCATGGCGACCACCGCATCCTTTTCAGTTTGAGAACGGAATTCAAGTTCCATCATCGTATTGCGAATGCCATCGCTGACCGCTGGTAGTTCTACTGCAAAACCCTGGCTGGAAAGACTTTGGATAAACGCTTCCAAATCATCGGTGTCGCTGGTACTGCTCACCGCTAAGAAATCCCTTCCTGCCGCTTCGATTTCTGCTGCACGGGCAGTCAATTCAAGCAGAACTGCTTCGACTTCCAGACTGTGCTCAACAACTTCTGCCACATGAGCACTTTGGACCATGGCTGGAGCCTCACCATCGTCGGCATTTTGCTGCCCTGCACGAAGTGCATCGTCGATTGAAGCCGCAAGAGGTGCTCGAGATATTGGAATTCCTTCTTGAGCCAATTCAGTTCTCATTTCAGACTCTTGTTCAAACGTCCATCCTTCTGGATGCTTGGAAACAAAAGTCTCAACAGTTTCAAGCACGACATCTTGTTCATCAACACCTTGTGGTTCAGGAGTTTCATTCTTGGAATCTTCACTTGGAACTGGAATCGAGACCACTGAATCGCCACTGCGTGGACGGCGTAGGCTCTTCTTGACTTTACCCCAGCCACCTTGTTGATAGGCTAATACACCTGCAACTCGAACAAGCAGTGCTTGTTTGTTGCCAGAAAGAGGGAGTTCCAAGATTTTGCACATTTCATGCAATTGGTCTCGAGTCATTGAGTCAAGAGACTCAGGGACGAATTGCTTTGGGTCGTGATTGAGATGAAGGTAAAGACGCTGACGGCGAGCCCGAACCGAGCCTGATTTTTTGATGCCAAAGATTCCAAGAATCTCTCCAATCTCTGCATTCATGAGGTTCTTTATGCCCTCGGGTGAAAGGTCCCATTCATCCAAAATCAGATGTTGAATCCATCGGGCTCGAACCACTTCGACTGGACCTTTTTTTGGTAGATTATAGGTGACTGCCAACTCCTTGAGTCCATCAAATCGTGCTTGATAGAGTTCGTTCAAGAGTTCACTTTTTGCAGTCACTGCCTCACCTACCGTTGACTTTCGGTTCAAAGGAGTATATGTGTCTTCGCTGTGATGAGATGAGAAAAGGGGCAGTTCTTGGACTGTTTACTCCTCTCCATAAGGTTGTTTTCTGTTCGAGATTTATGCAATGCTTTGAAGAGTATGAGGCACAGGATTGTAGTTATGGCGAGAACCGTGAAGGCTACGAAAGTCGCCATTAAGGAAGCAAATGCCCTCGCAGAATCTTTGCGAGAACTCGTGTGGACAGATTTGAAAAACCAATATGGAAGTTTTGAAGAAATGCTTTCTTCTCGAATTCAAGGTGCTGAGGAAGCAATTGTCGATGCGACCAAAGGGAAATTAGCAATTATTGCAGGAATCGGTGTGATGCGAAAAGATCTCGAAAAAGCTCAACGTCGTTTTTCACGTTCGAATGACATTGAGGAATTACGTACTTTTTTGGTGGAATTAGCCGAACGCATTTTCCGCTTAAGAGCAGCGAATGATAACATTGTAGACTCAATGAACTCGGTTTTGAATCCAAATCTCAATGCTATTGAAATTGTTGAGAAATTTGCTTCAGACTTACAACGTTCAGCTGGGACATGGGAACGTAATGGACGAGAAATCGATGAAGCAATTCTTGAATTATGTGATGAACATGAACCAGCAGAACTCAACGACCTTGAACATTACATCACCAAACAAGGCTACGGTTCTTTGCTCCAGAGTCCAAGTCATTCTTCTTCCGAAGAAGATGCTTGAACATCTTCGAGATTTAGCAAAGCCGGTTTGGCTCGATTGAACTCTTCGGGCAATCCTGGGAACTTACGAACCATTTCCTCATGTTCAGATTGCATTGTTTCAAGTAGAATTTCAAATTCCTTGAGGACGTGAATCATACCCATATGGCTGTCTTCGATTGTGCAAATACGTTCTGCACTCGCAGAAACAGTCCCATGAAAATTCAAAGTTTCCATCTTCATGTTTACCCGTGGGGTTCGGGGGATTTCTTTCCGTGGTACAGATTTCATCCATTTTGAAGGCCCTGCCAAATGTTTAGTTTCAGAAGAATCAAGAAGTGAGTCATTTGTGAAATCACCATCGAGAAGAGAGCGTTGTGCTTCTTTGAGAATTGTTTTGAATTTACGCTGTTCAACATGAATGCCAATAATTGAATGCAAATATTCCGGAAGGGAATCGAGCAATGCTCCTTCAATCCTATGCGCAATGAATGCTCCTGGATCACCCATTTGTTGAACCGTTTCGGATGGGAAACGGGAGCGAGATACCAGCAAGGTGAATCCATATAACGGCGGTGGGACAAAATGTGTTCGCTCAGGATTCTCTCTTTGGAGTCCGAGTGTATGTCGGCGAGCTTTGTATTTGAGGGCCGAGTGCTCAGCACGTGAAACTACGAACCCTTCCAACATCTCTTCTTGTCGGCACTCTTCAATCCAATGAACTCGGTCGAGTTTATCTAAATTGAGATAGGCATCAAGTTTGCCGATTCGCTCAGCAAATTCTTCTCCGGTCAATAGCACAAGGTCGCTACGTAGCCGTCGCATTTGCCGTCGTAATAATTCATGTTCGCAAACGATGATGGCTTTTGGATAAAGGTATTCGGGTTTATCATCCGATACAAGGACCCAGGTAGGCTCTCGGCGAGGTAAAATGGTTGCAATGGATAAACCATCAACATTGTGATTTCTCCAATCAAGCGCACTCATTGCTACAAGGTCGCCGGTGCCGTTCTTGAGAGCCGCAATTGCTGACTCGATGTGTGGCAGTTGACTTAATTTGAAATCAAAATCCTTGCGATTCTGCTCAATGCTGCGCTCGATTTGAAGACGAACACCATCATGACGTGATGCAGTGGTTAGGACTTCAAGTCGAACCCTCTCTGACAACAAATCACCTCGGCGAGGATGACTCCTCACATTACAAGGCCGGAGACTACGGGTTAAGAAGGGCACCCTTGTAGGAGAGTTGTGGCGAGTGTTGAATTGGGTGCCAGCGACCGCCTCGAATCGATGCGGATTTTGGTTAATGCTGAACTTGAAGCATTGATTGAAAATGAAAAAAAGAACGGGGCCGGGCAAGTTGCTGAACTCTGTGGTTCGGTCATCCTTGCTGGCGGAAAACGTCTCCGCCCGCTGGTCATTCTTCTGGCTTATGAAATCGCAGGCGGAACAAACTTCGAAGATGTTATGCCGTTCGCTTTGGTATCTGAAATGATTCATACAGCGACCCTCGTGCATGACGACATCAATGATGAAGCATCACACAGGCGCGGAGTTGAAACGATTCATTCGAAGGTAGGCATTCCGAAAGCGGTGATTGCAGGAGATTGGCTTTTTTCGAAGGGCTTTGGACTCGGGGGGCAATATAATGAAGAAATTGTCCGTATTTTGGCTCAATATTGCGCAGACATCGCTGTTTCTGAGTTCGATCAACTCGACCATGTTCTTGACCTCACGACTTCGCCAGAGGATTATCTCAGTATTGTTCGTGGAAAAACCGCTGGACCCTTCGCAGCTGGATGCCAGGTTGCAGGTATGATTGCAGGACTTTCGAAAGAACAGGCACTGCCACTTCGCCGCTTTGGGATGGATTTTGGAATCGCCTTTCAACTGGTCGATGATTTACTCGATTTACGTGGAGATGAACGAATGGGCAAACCACGAGGTGCTGATGTATTCGAAGGCAAGATGACTCTTCCATTGATTCATGCATTGACACTTTCACATGGCGAAAAAAGACAACGTTTAGCGCAAATTATTGAAAACTTTACAGATGATTGTTTTGATGAATTAATGGCTTTACTCAACCATTCAGACAGTTTACATTATGCCGAAATATTGGTGCGTACTCATCTCGAGAGGGCGATTGATGAACTTGAAACGTTCTCTGAAAGTGATGCAAAAGACATGATGCTCTCCGTTGCAGATTATGTCAAGCGAAGGAATATGTGAGGGATTCAATGGCTCGTAAAGAGATTGAACACCGCCAAGTTATCGTCATTGGTGCAGGTCCTGCAGGTTCAGCATGCGCTCAGCGTTTGGCAGAGGATGGCATTGACGTCTTGATTATTGAGCGTCGAGAAATTGTAGGGAATCCTGCGCAATGTGGCGAATGTATCCCAAATTGGGGAGAGGTTGTTGGCACATTTTCTCATCTCGATGACCATCAATGGTTGAAAGATTATTTTGAATTCCCTGACCGATTACGCCTTCATGACCTTGACAATATGCGAGTTTTTCTTCCTTCTGGGAAATCCTACCATTTCGATTTAGATGCCTTTGCAGGCCACCGATTACACTTTGATGGATTTCTTTGCGACAAGGCGATTGATGCTGGTGCGGAGATTCATACTGGTGAGGCGATGACCAACATTCAACATCAATCGAAACTCAACAGAGACCTTCTTGTAACTTCTCATGGGCGTTATTCTTTTGACTTCCTCATCGATGCAAGTGGCTCATTAGCCCATGTTTCTCGTTTGCGACATGGTGATGATGAACGCTATAGACCAAAAGACCAAGTTCCAACAGTCTATGCTCAGGTTCAAGGCAATGTTCCTGAAACTTTTGATGTTTTTTTGGGTTCAGTAGCCCCTTCAGGTTATGCATGGATTATCCCAAAAGGACCTGACACCGCCAACGTTGGTCTCGGAGTTCGTGCTGGATACTTGGAAGGAAACTTGAAGGAACATTTGACAGAATTCTGTGCTTCTTTAGGTTTTGAAATCCTGTCATGGGGTGGAGGTTGGATTCCGATGGGTG
>JAACDG010000015.1 GCA_009937025.1 Methanobacteriota archaeon | reverse complement strand
TCGCCACTGTCCTTAGCGCAGGTTAGTGGAGCTCCATCATTGATGGATATCTTCACTGACACAGCAGCCCAGTTTATGTCTTGTCCAGTGGACATGGTCATCTCAACAAGAGAATCGTCTGTCGCGGTTGTTGGTCCATCGCCTGCAGTGTTTCCATCAGCAGTGATGACGTAGGTTGTAAATTCACCGTCAGCGTTGCCTTCAGCGAGGGAACTAGCCCAAACATACAGCACACCAGCGAGAACCACAGTAATTGCAACCATAAGAATGGTAGCGATAACTGGGCTTACAGCTTCATCGTTTTTATTTTCGTTTTTCATATTTTTGTCCTCCATCCCGAAATCGGGGGTAGATTCTCTACCGTACTCGTAATATATAATCCTGCGCACTATAAACTTCGGGAAAGGCCTTAGAAATAGCAAAAAAGGCTGTTTTTTGTATCCCTGACATTTGCGAAAAACCTCGCCGAGGAGAGTAGAGCAATGTATTTGTAAGCGCGAACTGCGCGTATGGGGCCAGAATTTGACGTTTATCGTTTTGTTATTTTTTAACACGGTATTGTACTTAGTGCTAGCCTCAAGGCTGAAGTGAATAAAGGTGAACAGGGTGAGAGTAATGCGGAGGGGATGGGATGCACTCAACAAGAACTTCAACAGCCCTGTTCAATTCAGTCCATGCAATCGCGGTTTATATTGGTTTTCAAGGAAAAAAACAAGATATCGGGAAAATGTATTGTTTTCTTCACTCAACTGTTAGAATTTCTGGTCCGCCTTCGGTGATATAAACGGTGTGTTCGAATTGACAAATATTACCGCCATCCATACATCGTAGGGCATGGTATGTTTCGAGGAAACGGATACTGATCAATTTCTTAACGAGAGCGTTCCATTTGCTTTGACGGCTCTCCTCATCTGCCTCTGGAAATGGCTTCTCTAACATGGGGTATGCCCAACGTTCTGCAAAGGGTAGCGTTGAATACCGTTCTTCGAGATTTCGAGCAAGCTGAGCGCCCAGTGGCTTCAGTTGGCCTTTTGCTCGTGCTTTACGAGACGTCGTCAATCCCGTAACTCGATAAATATTGGAGGAACTATGTGAGCCGATGTTTTCGATGAGGCCTGATTTTCCAGTTGTGTTGAACGGTTCAACTGCATAGACGCTCCCCTCTTCTACAACTCCTTTGAATCCTCGATTATCTGGGCCGCATGCATAGGAAGGTATCGAAACGCCGGCATGTAATTCCCATGGTTTCAATTGATGTCCGCAGAGATTGCGAATTGGTTGGAAGCCTGCATCAATCGAAGGTTGAGCGGCAGCGGCTCCGACTTTGTACCAAGGTGTTCCCGGGTGCATCACTTCAATAGCAGCGTCTCGAGCTTCTTTTGCTGCCTTGATTTGTTCAGTATGGTTGTTGGTGTTTCCAACTTCATAGGTGAGGGCATTATCTCCAATATGTCCTTTGATGTGGACCCCATAATCGATTTTCACACAATCTCCTTTTTGCAAAACCATGTCGCCTTCCCAACCTTCAGGTCCTTCAACCAAATGATTCGTAGTGAAATGGGCGGCAAGGTCGTTTGAATGAATCGTGGCAGGGAATGCTGGCTTACCTCCGTGGCGATGAATGTATCTTTCAGCAGATTCAATCACTTCATGGTAGGTCTTTCCTGGTTGTAATTCCAGTTTCATTGCCTCCAATGTACGGCGTGCGACATGCCCTGCATCTCGCCAATACTTCAGTGATTCTTCAACATCCATGAGGCCACGTCACTTTGAGGTATGACGCCCTCTCTCATAATGCTTACCGAAAAACCGGTGGGAGAGGTATCGGATTTTTCAAGAGAAAGCAGGGTGCTGCCTTCCCCGCCGGGGCAAACTCCTGAAAGAATTGCTTGTAGAGGGATGCCCAATTCAAGACCTGCGAGTTCAGCATCAGAGAGTGGAGGAGTACCTGCAATATTGGCGCTTGTAGCCGTAACTGGGCCTACGGTTTGGGCAAGTGCAATCGCCGTAGGATGTGAAAATACTCGAACTGCTACGCGCTGGCCACCAAGACGGGGGTCTAACGGCGCATGTGCATCGAGGATAAGTGTCAATGAACCGCGTTCAAAGTCTGCAAGTAAACGATGGGCAAACTCTGGAACCTCGACAAGAAGTTCTGCTTGTTGTAAAGAAGCAACTCCTAAACTGACCGGTTGACTTGTATCTCTTTGCTTCAAAGCAAACAATGCATCCAAGGCTTCAGTTGTAGGAAGCGTTGCTAATCCTGGTAAAGTCGAGGTTGGATAAGCAACAATACCGTTGGACTGAAGTATTGTTTGAATTTCATTGGGAATCGTTCCCATGGGAATCTCTCCTATGCATGAGCCCATGTGGACACATGTTGTTGAGCAACAGCGGCTGCTAATTCTTTGTCTTCTGATTTAATCAATAATTTACCACTTGGATAGAGCGTTAAGTCGCATAGTCCCGAAAACGTCCAGCAGAGTCGATTTTGAATACCAACTTCATATCCTGCTTCTTGGATAAGAAGGCCCACGCTTTCCAAATTGATTGAGGTAATTCCATCTGGAACAACTTGCCATGCAGCCTTATTACCGCACAATTCCATTGTGAACCCTTCACTCATTGTATCACTCACAAATCAGTTGGGCGAGGCGGAGGTTGGTCCGTTGGTGGGCCGGTTGGGGGACCAGTTGGGAGACCAGTTGGTGGGCCGGAAGGAGGACCAGTTGGTGGACCGGCGGGAGGGCCGGACGGAGGGCCGGAAGGTGGACCTGTTGGTGGACCGGCGGGAGGGCCGGACGGAGGGCCACTTGGAGGAGTTGGAGTTTCCACAGGTTCGGGCGCAGGTGTGGACGGGAGAGGCGGAGGGGTTGCCGCTGAACTCGGCGGGGCAGGTTCTGGCTCGGGGGCAGTGGCTGCAGTTGTTTGAGCAACGTGAAGCAGTAAGTCGCCAGATGGAGCTGGACTTTCAGATGAAGGTGATTCAGAAGGCGAAGTTTGTTGCCACGGTGGCACTCGCGGACCATCTTTGTCCTCTTTGGGTTCTGCTTTCGCCTCACCGAGTGAAATTTTCGTTGAGCCACCAGAAGCATTTTCACCACTGTATGAAGTCAAAACAACGGAAGATGGGTCGATGATTTCACGTTCTGCAACTTTTCCGAATGAGTCGAGGTTTGCATCGAAAGCTCCACTGAAGAGGGTGGAACCGATGGCGTTACCAAATGCTCTACCTTTTTCTGCCTCATATGTGAAATCCGCTTCATATGGCCCCATCGAAAGCGATTGCCCGCCGCCGGAGACCGAAAACGACCATGTGCCTTTTTCAAGCGGAAATTCAAAAGAAAAGTTTCGAGTTAAACCAGGTCCAAGTGAAGATATGCCTGATTCGGATTCAACTTTCTTGCCATCACTGGTGATGACATGTACCTCCAATCCACCCAAGGGGATTGTTGCTTCATTGGTCATGTCAATAGAGACCAAAAGAACATCTTCATCGTCGTCATCGATGTCCATTTGAACGGTTGATAATCGGGCTTCAAGGGAAGCCGAACGAACTGTATGGTCGCCACTCATGTTAACCACCGTAGAGGTCGTTCTACAAAACCCTACTTCAACTCAATGTTGCGGCTGACTAAGTTCATCGCAGCCGCAGACGGGTCTCAGATGGTAAAGACCAATCCACTGCGGCGACGGTATGATTCTTCACATCCAGAGAGGTTCTGTATTCTGCATTTTTCGAACGACCGCGCAAAACATCACGCAGGCCAAACCACAATACACCAACAACTGGGAGGAGATAGACGAGTTTTCCAACGGCGCGTGGACCCCAATGGTGTCCTTCAAGCAAAGTGCCGTTATCATGAACAATCGCAATTCGGAAACCACGTTGTGCAAACGTTCGGCCAAACGCTCTTCCTGTGTATTTGAAATAGAGATAATGAGCGCTAAAGAACAGTAACCAATTAATGAAAAAAGCAGCAATGTATCTCCAGCCATCGGTAAGTAATGAATAATTCATCAAATAAAACAGCATTTTTTGGCCGGTCAAGAAATGCAAGACCAACGACATCATGACAACATCCAGCATAAAGGCTGCAACTCGTTTCCAAACTGGAGCGATGAGCATTCCTTCGGGTGCAGACGAAAGTACGGCCTGAGCGAGTGTTCCAGCGCCTTGATGTATGCTGACTGGACTGTCTGCCATAGCGCTCGGTAGAGTCAGCCCTTTGTCAAGTGTTGGCTGAAAACATCAGCCATGTGCAATATGCCAAGCAAACAAGTTTCGCTCTTCCGCCCAATCTAACCAAGCACGCCAAGTGCCATCGTGTCGAAGTGTTTTGTGATTTCCGAGTACAATCAACCCGCGTTTCGCTCGTGTCAAGGCTACATTGAGGCGACGGCGGTCCTTCAAAAATCCAATTTCGCCTGCATCATTGGCACGAACTGCAGAAAACACGATGATTTCTTTTTCCCTTCCTTGATAGCCATCAACGCTCTTAATCTCAAGGCCAGCATATGGGCCATTTTCTTCACGGCCACCAGCTTGGTCAAACAAATCAACCAACAATCGAACTTGGCCGTTATACGGTGTAATTACGCCGATGTCCGAAGGCGTAAGGTCGCCAGCAGCAAGCAATCCATCGACGATAGAGAGGACTTTCGCGGCCTCATCAAGATTGGATTTGCTGCTGCTTTCTTCATCGACAATTTCAGAACCTTCGATGGGGACAAAGGCCACGGGGTGGTCCCAATCTGGCCACAAGAAACCGGCAGCAGGTGGTCGTTCACTTGAACTGCAACCGTCTTCCAACCGACCATCGTAAAATCGTGCGCTTGGATATTCTCGAATTGTTGGATGCATTCGATATTGCGTGGTTAGCATGTGGGCTTCAAGACCACAATCGATTAATCGCTCAAACAATGACCGCCCCAAGCCCCCATCTTCTGCCACTTTACTGATGACGGTTGGAGGGAGTTGTTTGTGGTCTCCAACTAAGACCAATTGACGGCAACCGCGGGTGATTGGAACCAACGCACTTGGGTCACTGGCTTGGGGTGCCTCATCCATCAAAACAACTGGGAATTTTCGTGCACCAAGCAAATTATGCCCTACACCAATTGTTGTGGCACATATTACTTCGGCATTGTCGAGGACTGCAGAAATCATGTTCCCTTCGATTTGACGCATTTCCTTATAATTACGATTGACATCTTTGTGCGCTAAACCTTTTTCCTTACCTCGTAATCCTGAAAGATTGCGTCGTAACTCATCGTTTTGCTCTCGTATAAATCGCAATTCTTCTTGCATTGGATGTTTCTCAATTTTGGCATCAAGTGTAGCATCCCGTAGATGTTCTCGCACTTTGACTGGACGGCCGATTCGAACGGCGTTAATGTTCATTTCAAGCAACCCTTCAAGTAAATTATCGACCGCTACATTGGATTCAGCAGTGGCAAGAATCGGTCCTCTACCCATGCGGACAAAAGCGGTTAAAAGGCGAATTGCTGTGTGGGTTTTACCGGTTCCTGGCGGTCCTTGAATCAAAGTGAGTCGTTGAGATATCGCTGCTTCAACTGCAGATTCTTGAGAAGAATTCAACTGCATTTTTCCGATACCCAAAGGCCCATGTCTTTTCTGCCCTCGGATTTCGGGTGGTCGTTGAGCAGATGTCGACATATCGTGTAAAGCACCGAGTAATACATCGCGTAGTACTGTACCACTGTCTCCTTCAGTTGAATGAAAAGTTGTCAATGCCTCATGCATTCGGTCATGTGCTACTCGGTTGGCTCCTCGGTCGAGGCGCCAAGTACCTTTTTTCAAATCACTTGGCTTATCAGCAACAACAATGCGAACTCGTGTTGGCCGTCGATCTAAAACAATGCCTTCGATGACTTTTTCCCCCCATGGTCGTGCACGAGAAATCAGAACGATATCGCCGTGTCCAAAACGATGTATTGGAAGGCGGGAGCCAGCTTTATTCTCAAACACAAGTATCGGGTCGCCAAAAAAACGGCCTTGTGTGCGACCTGTCAAATCAAACAACGTCAAACCAGCAGCCAACAGGCGTTGTTTGCTCCACTTTTTCCAACGCTCCTCAACCATCGCAGTTTCATCATCGAGTTCTCGACGAATGAGTTTGGTAAAACGGGAGAGGTGGTCCTGGCCACGTTTCCATTTCAACGGCATTTCTTCAGCCAGTTCTTTATCGGCCTTCCTTTGAGCAGCGCTGCTGTTCATTCGATGCACTTTGCCTCGCTCCTCCATGCTCAATCCAAAACGGCGTACCCCATCAGCGTATGCCCTCGACAATGAAGTATTTACGAGGCGAGAAACCCCATGTATTAAACCCAAAATATTGGACGAAGGAATGGTGGGAAGTATGTTTCGACGTCGTAAAGATGGAAATTCAGAGGAGGGGAATGTCTGCCCCTACTGCGAATTTGTCAACGATGATGCGGTTGAAAACTGTGCCCAGTGTTACTATTCGATTCATCTAGCTCCCCGGGACCAACCGATGGCGACCCCTTCAACCTCTGGTTCGGAATTGTTGAACACCTTGATGGCGGAGGCTGAACTTGAAGAAGAGGAAGTGGCTGTAGAAGCCGTACTTTCTCTCGAAGATGTTTCAGTTGAAATCGACCAATATGAAGACTCCACAAAAGAAGAAAATGATTCTTTCCAATTTATCAGTGGAAGCACCCCTACGCTTTCTAAAACCGTTGAATTTGAATCTCCAGAGGAAGTGGGATTAGAGATTTCGGATGCTCCAACGAATGCTGTTGTCTTTGATATGGGAGATGAAGACCCCCTTGGCGAAACACTCGAACCGGTTCATACCGGACTTGGGAAATTGTACTCTCCTTCTGTGAAAACAGAAAGTGATGATGATTTAATGGGGACCATTGGGCCAATAGCCGGACAAGAACCGAGTACGCCTGACTTACCTGATTTTGCGAATTTGACACAACCTACGCCTCAACCTGTCGTCAATGGCGCTACTGAGATTCCACAAGTCGCCTTGCCGACACCGGTGGTTTCTGTTCCTGAAATACCTCATGTTGCTGAAATACAACCTGCTGTGGCAACTCCTGAACTTCCTGCGCCATCGCAAACTGTACCTCCATCTGAAACACCGGGCATACCTCTGCCTGCAGACGTTCAACCTGCCCCAGCAACAACCCCGGAGATTCCTGAAGGAAAAGTCGGCGCAGTAGAAACTTCCACACCTGAACTTCCATCAGCTGAAGAAGTGAAACCTGTGGAAGAAACTGTTGAGCAAACTCCAGCCCCTGCCCCTCAGAATGGAAATCGGATTTGGCCTTGGCCGGCTCAGGACGTTTGGGATGCTCACCAAGTTTATCGCGAAGTCGTCGCTCTGCTCGAATTCATCAAAGTGGGTCAATTAACAAAAGCGGCAGAAACACTTGATTCGTTAGGTCCGCATCTTGAACATAATTTCGATATGTTGCTTCATATTGGTTCAGCAATGCGCGCCCTCAACCGCGAAGAACATTTGCAATGGACCCTTGCAATGGCCAAACATGTCCACCCCAACAATGAACATGTAGCGGCCGCTGTAGCCCAATTGTCTTAGAGGATTTACCATGACTCCTGAACTTGAGTTTCGCGCTGATATGAGGCTCGTACCAGTCAGTAAAGCAATTCTACCTCTGCTCCTAGAAGCCTACCATGAAGACCCTGAAGCAGCACAGAAGGCCTTGCCTTGGCTTGATGCCGCACATAATGTTCAAGGCCAGTTAAGTGATATGTTATTTGATGTTGAAAATCAATCTGAAGTCGACCGGTTACACTTTTGGTGGATACGCTCGGAAGAAAAAGGCGGCTTTGTTGGACTGATCGGCTTGGGTGATGAATTACAATTATTGCAATCCTCCTATAACTTGGGATACTGGGTTCGTTCTTCTTATCAGCGTCAAGGTATTGCTTTTGAAGCGACACGGTGTGTACTTCATTGGTTGGAAAACAAAATAATTGAAGAAGATGGTTTCATTCGAATCGAGATTACCGTACACCCACATAATGAGGCTGGTCTTGCAACAGCAAGTCGAATTTGTGAAGAATGGAATGGTGAAATCATTGAACAATTCATCGGAATTGAAATCGGACAACGCACCGTTCCCCATCGCATGCATATCCTCGATTTACCTCGGAGTGAAACGACTTGAATTCGACTTGGTTAACCGTCGATTTTGATGATGAACGGCATGTTCCAAGTTTCTGCGGGCACCCGACGCGTAGCAAATATACCTACGAATATGTCATTGAAAATGGGATACATAAAACGCTGTCAAAACAATTTATTGAAGGCATGGAAGGATTTGAACAATGGCTTGAAACAAACACCCATCCGGTAACTCTTTTTGTTATCGGGGATTTGTTTTTATGCAAGGATTTTGAACAATGGTTTTCGACATTATTGGAAAAATTCGCACCCCGTCTGACGGTTGGATGCCATGGATGGAGCCACAAATCTTGGTCCGCGTGGCCAAATGATTCGGAGGGCTTCTCCACAGATTTGGCAAAGGCGACGGAGGTGCTTCGCAGGCATGCCGGCGAGAGTTTCAGGCCTTGGTTCCGTGCACCAGGAGGCTATATCTCGCCTTGGATGGCTCCAGTTTTAGCACAACATGGTTATGTTCTTGACACTTCGATTAATCCTTCATGGCTTGTCAAACGTAAAGCTGGTAAAGGAAATTCTTGGCAAGGAGTCGAAGAAGCGTTGCATCAAAATGGGATTCTTTCTCGCCCATGGAAAACACACTTTTCATTACCGATAAATGGCCCCGCTCTTTCTCTTTTTCCTCTTTCAATCATAGCGAAAAGAGGTTGGAAGAATCTACCAACACCTTTTGTTGCAGATACCTTTGAACAAAATTTAACCTCACAGGATGTGAAAATTACAACCTTGTATTGGCATCTACTCGACCATGCACGAAAGAACCAGAAATGGAAGCCACCTTTGGCATGTTGATTTTCAAAGATGAGCAATGGCTCGCGTTTCGGTTAGACTCTTGTGAATTATCCGATTCAATAATGTGGCAGAATTGTTTATTTGCTTAATGCCCTAGCCCAATACATGAACAAAAACGTGATTTTGGTATTTGTCTTAGCCGCCCTACTACCACTGTCTGGGTGTTTAGCCGGGGACATGGCTCCGGCAAATGAGGATGGAGGACTTGTCTTTTGGGAATTCAATGCATATGAGCCATACTGTGAAACATTTGGTGGAAGTTGTGGAGATGGTATCGATGACGGAGAAATAATGCTACAGATGGAGATGGGCGAAGATATATCATATTCAGTTGTCAGAATATATGTCAGTGATGTGGAGTTGCCAGAGTGTAACCAGGGTGAACAAACAAACTGTTGGACTCCGCAAACCAACGAGAACATTTGGTCAGTGGATGATACCATCGAACTTTATACAGGCAACGAGGGAACGTATTCGGTAACCATCCAAGTGATGGAATATGGCGAGGAGCCTTACGGAAACAAATACTTGGATGAAGTAATCTATTCTCACGAAGTTGCAGAATAGTACTCGTGGCTTTTGAACTTAAGAATTGCAAAGGGCCCCTTTTGCAATAGCGAGATTTATTCGTCATTCAAGAAAATAATTGCTGAAGTCCCGGGGTTTCCTTTAAGTGGGAAAATCTTTGATTTGATCCCTCTATCTGTTAATGAATTTTGTAATGAACCACCTCGAATGTAGGTTTTGATTTTGTTACCACTGTTGAAACCATGAATCAAATATAACCCTGCCAATCCGCGTTCTGCTG
>JAACDG010000111.1 GCA_009937025.1 Methanobacteriota archaeon | reverse complement strand
TGAACACGCTTGAACATCACAAGGTTGACAAGGGGCCACACTGTCCTTGACCCGATACCATGGTATATTCGTCGAGTAACCCAGTTCTTTCTAACCGCTTTTGGAACAATATTAGTGGATATGAAACCATGTCCTATGAAGGTACAATGCAAAAAATCGGAATCCTTTTTGGAATAATGGCATTTTCCGCTCTCATGCTGGTCACCATCGGTATTACCGTTGACATGAATATTCTCATCGTAGGTACTGGGGTTGGTTTTTTTGGTGGATTCATAACCTATCTCATCCTCTTGTTCAAACGTCCTGAGAATCCGGCTACTCTGATGATTGTTTATGCTGTTTTCGAAGGTTTACTGATTGGTGGTTTTTCATTAATCTTTGAATCAATGTATTCTGGAATTGTCTTCCAAGCCGCTCTTGGAACCGTTTGCATAACGGGTACTATGTATGGACTATACGCTACAAGAATCATCAAGGCTACTCCAATGTTCAAGAAAATTATATTCACGCTTGTAGGCGGGATCATGTTGCTGTATTTGGTCTCAATCGTTTTGTTCTTCCTGCCAGGTAATTTCGATGTGCCGTTTCTTCACTCCTCAGGCCCGATTGGAATTCTTATAACCCTCGCCATCTTAGCAGTTGCTTCATTCCTTCTTATCATTAACTTTGATTTTATCGAAAAAGGAATTCAAAACCGCTCACCAAAAGTCGGTGAATGGTGGGGAGCATTCGGCCTACTGGTTACCGTTGTATGGATTTACATTGAAATGCTACGACTCCTTGCAAAAATCCGCAGTAATTTCGATTGAGGTGAAATGATGCGGAGCATCCCAATTATCGATTTCTCAGACTATACAAGTGGGATACCTCAACGTCAACAAGCCTTCATTCAGGCTGTGGGAAACTCACTCAAAGAGATCGGTTTCTTTGCTCTTGAAAACCACGGTATTCCTCTGGAATCAATTGAACAAGCATACGAACAAGGCGATACTTTTTTCACACTCAGTGATGAAATAAAGAACAGTTATCTCCAACCTCATATCGCTCACCAACGCGGTTATACTGCGTTTGGTATCGAGCATGCAAAGAACAATCCTGCACCTGATTTGAAGGAGTTTTGGCAAAGTGGTCGAAGCCATCCTACAACCGGGAAAGTTCCAACCTATGTTGCCAATGTATGGCCCGATAAAGAAGCCCCACATTTCAAATCCGTTATCGATGGATTATTTACAAAAATGGAAGCATTATCGAAGCATCTCTTGGATTCATGTAGCCTGTATCTTGGCAAGGATGAAAATTGGCTCAATTCAATGGCAACCGATGGCAACACCATCATGCGAATTATTCACTACCCGCCACTCGGCGACGATGTGCCTACTGGGGCTGTACGCTCTGCAGCACACGAAGATATCAATTTCATTACGCTCCTTGTTACTGCGACTGCAGATGGCCTTGAAGTCATGGACCATGATGGAAGTTGGATTAAAGTCGAAGGTGATGCCCGACACATTATTGTCGATTCAGGAGATATGCTTCAAAACCTTACCAATGGATTATTCAAATCAACAACACACAGAGTTGTGAATCCAAGCAGTTCAAATGCTCGTAGATTTTCAATGCCGATGTTTGTCCACCCTCGGAATAAGATTGACCTCACACCGCGACCGGAATTTATTGAAATGACCGGTGGCAAAGCATTGTACCAATCGATTACCGCAGGTGCATATTTGCATCAACGATTGGTGGAAATTGGTCTGGTAGAAGATGAAGGGTGAGCGAATGAGTGAAGACCTCATTGAACGCTTGTGCACCTCGATTGAAAACAGTGAATCGATGATAATGTCGGATTTGATGGCTTTTATCGAGGGGGTTGCAGAGCGTGCTATTCCAGTTGAAGGGATTGAAAAATGGTTACGATGTGTGCATTCAAACGGCATATCTGTTGATGAAACAACGGCATTGACTCGTGGCATGATGGAATCTGGTGCGGTGCTTGAATGGCAAGGTGAGGCCGATGTTGCTGACAAACACAGTACCGGTGGTGTTGGCGACAAGATGTCTTTGATTCTCGCTCCAGCACTTGCTGCATGTGGGCTTCGAGTCCCGATGTTAGCAGGAAGGGGATTAGGCCACACAGGAGGGACAATTGACAAACTCGAGGCGATACCTGGGTTCAATTGTAATCTCACGCCTCAAGAAATGCAAGTTGCTGTTGCAAAAATTGGATGTTGTATTGCTGCTCAAAATGACGCGATTGCTCCAGCAGACGGGTTGCTGTATGCTATTCGTGATGTGACCGACACCGTCGATAGTATTCCGCTTATCACGGCCTCTATTGTTTCGAAAAAGGCTGCAGAAGGACTGAATGCACTTGTCTTGGATGTCAAATGTGGTTCTGCTGCATTCATGAAAACAGAACAAGAGGCCATCGCCTTAGCAGAGTCCATGGTTGGTGCTGCGAAGGGTTTAGGAATTGATACAGTGGCACAAATTACCGATATGAATGAACCAATAGGCACGCATGTTGGAAATGCACTGGAGGTTCTTGGCAGTATCCATGTACTTCGTGGAGGGGGGTCAGTCGATACTCGAGACTTGGTCGCTCTCCAAGGTGGGCAATTATTAGCATTGACGGGAATTTCTTCATCACTGGAACACGGTGTTCGAATGATTCAAGATGTCCTTGAGAACGGTGAAGCATTACGTTGTTTCATCGAAATGTGTGTACAACAAGGAACTGAACGAGATGTGGCAGAGCAACTTGCCCTCAATCCAGAGCATGTGTTGCCAAAGTCGGAACATGTCACGGTACTTTTGGCACCTCAAACTGGTTATGTTCAATCAATCAACGCCATGGCCTTGGCAGAGGTTGCCCGTGAACTTGGCGCAGGTCGCTTCGTCATGAGTGATCAAATCAATCATGGGATTGGCTATGTTCTGGAAACCTCTCGAAATCAACACCTCAAAGAAAATCAGCCATGGATTTCAGTCCACCATGACCATGAATTGAGCTCTCAGCATCTCTCTCGGCTTCGAAGTGCTTTGCATATTGGGGACGTTCAACCAGAAGAATTTCAACGATTGATTCACATCATCACCTAGTTGGCTTGATAGAAGTCGTCATAAAGGTGAGGCTATTCGGCCACTTTGCCGATTTAGCTTAGCTGGTGGAGCGTGGGACTGTTAATCCCAAGGTCGAGGGTTCGAACCCCTCAATCGGCGT
>JAACDG010000110.1 GCA_009937025.1 Methanobacteriota archaeon | reverse complement strand
TGATTCAAATCATCTGATTGGTTCGGCCATCATCGGTGCGGGTGAAACAAGAATAGTTGCTGTCAACGGCTCAGGAAGTTCTGGTGTATTGAACAATGGTGTTGAAACTTTGTCGTTGCATTGGCCAAACGGTACAAAAGCACAACAAATCACATGGACTGACACCGAGGCTGGTTTTTCTTTGGTCGAGAGTTCATCCTCACAGTACTGGGCCTATGCCGCATACCCAACTCCAAATGCAAGTAATCCATTGGATTTTTCAATTATCGCATCAGCACCCTCTCAAATTGAATTTGCTGAATTGTTATCCAACAGCAGCTCAGATGGTTCTGCATTCCCAGACGGCGAATGGATAGAACTGCTCAATACTGGGACGACGACGGTTGATTTGACTGGGTGGTCAGTAATCGACGGCATGGGTAATGTGACCTATTTGGACCCTGGTTCTCTCGTTTTCAATCAATCCCAAGGAGCCACATCCATCGATGCTGAAGAACGACGATTGATTCAATTCAATGCTGGAACCGAACTATGGAATTATTACAATCAACTCATGCTTCGAGATTCTACGGGCCTCATTGTCGATTCGGCTTGGTATGCAACCGATTATGGACAGAACATTTCATTGATACCTGCAGAGATAGAGAATGACCCATGGGTACCTTCGACGTGGATGACACCAGGCCAGCCTGACCCCGGTGAAACACCTTCAACTGGACTGGTCATCTTCACTGAAGTCTTCCCAGATGCAGTTGGCAGTGATAGCCAACAATGGCCTCTTGGCGAGTGGTTGGAAATATACAATAATGGGACGACTGCTTTAGATGTTGGTGGATGGAAATTGAAATCCGCTGGTCGCTCGTTAACCCTTCACCAATACAATATGCCGTTGCAAGCAACTTCGATTATTCAACCCGGAGAAGTGGCTCTAATTGCACTGAACGGAACGACGAGTTTCTACCTCAAACATACAACTCCAGATTCGATTATTTTGGTTGATGGTAACGGAAACACCGTTGATTCAATTTCATGGATATCGGCAACAGAAGGTGAATCCCTCATCGCTCCAAACAGCACACATGCAGGTGCTGGGCCGCTTGGAACTGGAGCATCAAACGGCAGTGATTGGATTCAATCGGCTTGGGCGACTCCGGGTATTCTCAACCCTATTTGGCCGATGTACGCCGGTTCTTCTGACCTTGTCATCACAGAAATTTTAGCCTACTGTAATGATGATTCAATCGACCCAGTTGAAGATTGGATTGAAGTCATGAACGTGGGTTCATCCGACCTGAACATGAGTCGATGGAGAATTGATTCAAACGATGATGACCGACGCTTTTTCCGTACCACATCCATGTGGAATCAGAGTGATGATTCAATGATGCTCGCCCCACAGGAACGTGCAGTTCTCTTGATGGAGAACAATGTCATTTCGGGATTAGGCGACCAACTACTGCTCTCCGACCCTGATGGAAACCCTGTTCTTTCTGCACAATGGAACATCGTTAGTGATTGTCAAACCATGGGCCCAGGTGAAACCGAACAGGATGGATGGCAGTTGCTGCTCTGGCCAACACCTGGTTACGAAGAGCCAGATGCTGCACTCTTTGCTGAAGCACAGGATATTGTCACCAGTCGCTTTATGCCGGAAGGTTCGACCACCATTTCAAGTAATACTGAATTTATAGAAATCTCAAACATTGGAGACAGTCTTGCCTACATGAATGGCTGGGTTTTGACGCTCATCAATTCGGCAAATGAAGTTACAGACTATTCTTTTGCAGAGGTCTCAATTCCATCGAATGGCTCGGTACTTCTTGCCTCAGACCCAAGCGGTCTTTCGGTGTATGAAGACGGTACAATCGTTGGTTTTGATGTCGCTATGTCAACCTCTGGACTCACACTCCCTAATTCAGGAGCAACGATTCAAATCACGACTCCTGCAGGCGTACTCGCCGATACTGTTGCTTATGGGAATGGACCGATAGATGTCGAGGGATGGAGTGGAATCAGTCTAGTGGAACCCGTATCGAGTCTTTCGCTTCTGGTCTATCACCGAGGCGATGGCTGTGGAAATTTACCTGATACCGATGTGGCTTTGGATTGGCAACACCGCTGGGGACGCTTGGGAGCAAGTACATTCTGTGGACCTACAGTATTCTCTGGAATGAGCACCATCACGCCTTTGATTGGACCTCAAGATGGCCTTGTTGACTTGGTCGAATGGATTGATAATGCGAATGAATCGCTTCACGTTCACCTCTATCAAATTGAACAACCAAACTTGGTTCAAGCCTTGATTCAAGCACATAACCGGGGCGTCGATGTCACAGTTGTGCTCAACACTGCGGAATACTGGTGGAATAATTACGACAAGGATAATCAACTCGGTGTTGCCAATTTGCTCGCTACCGCTGGAATTGATACCTTTTGGTTTGGAGGTCAAAGTGATGAACCCTATGCCTATATTCACAGTAAAGTAGCCGTGAAGGACAATGAAAGTGTATGGATTGGTTCCGGAAATTGGAAGAGTTCATCTCAACCTGCGCCTGACGAACGAGGGAACTCAGAATGGGGCGTATTGGTCGATAACACGGACCTTGCTCAAAAGGTCATGAATCAACTTGCCTACGATGAATCTTCAAGTCGAACATACATCACACAAGTCTATGCTGGTTCCGCACCTTCAGGTTGGTCATTGGATGCACTCAAATCTCTTGTGAATGGAACTACAGTTGAACCGATTACAACCAATGTCTCCGGCCGACTCATCACCTGTCCCGACACCTGTGTCGATGGTTTGGTTTGGATGATTGAACAAGCGGATGAAGAAATACTCTTGTCATTGCAATACCTCGATGTTGATTGGAGCTGGGGATGGGGCGACAACCCAATTGTCAGCGCACTGGAAGACGCTGCTCAAAATGGAGTGCGAATTCGACTGATTCTCAACGGCGCATATCTTGACAAAGATATTCAAGAAGTTGTTGATACCTTCAACGAAGATTGGAATTCATCACTTGGATACGACATTAATGCAATCGTGATGAGTGAAGATGATGAGGTCTCTAAACTGCACAATAAAGGCGTTATTGTTGATACTGAGCACGTGCTCATCTCTTCCATCAATTGGGGTGATTCCGCACCGACACGTAACCGCGAAATGGGGCTTATTCTCAGCAGTTCTGAAGTCGCCGCACCCTTCCTTGACGGATGGCATAGAGATTGGATTCGAACCGATAATGTCACCGATACAGACAACGATGGGCTGCCGGATTATTGGGAAGTGGCAAATGGTCTCAACCGAACAACACGCACACTTCCATCTCTGAATATTCTTGAAGGTGAGCACGATGCTGATGGCGATGGATTACTCAATGAAATCGAGTACGTATTTGGCAGCCATCCTACCAATGCCGACACTGATGGCGATTGTATTCCTGATTCGATTGAAGTGTTTTGGGCACAATCCACTGCAATGGATTCATCCATACCTGATGTATCTCCAACAGCAGCATTGACCCTTGGTGATGCCGATGGTGATGGTGTGAATGAATCTGATGTTCTTGGTTGTGATCTCGGTGGTATACTCGTAGATGATAATCAAACACCCATTGACAATGATTCATTGGACGATGATGGAGATCTGGTCATTAATCGCGATGATACCTGTCCAAATACCGTTGCCAACATTCCAGTTGATGCCAATGGCTGTTCAACTGAACAGAGAAATGCCAATGCATCTCCAAGTGCAGATACCAGTTCGAATTTCGGTACTGGCATGATGCTCGCATTCATGATTGGTGGAGTGGCGTTGGCTGCTGGAGCGTACTTGATTTTGAGAAATATTGAAACTGAGGGAGAAGAAATCAAGGATTTGATAACCCTTGATAGCGAAAATCAAGCAGCACTTGCTGCTGGAACAGATATCGATGCTGGAGATTGGGATATGCCTGTTCTTGATGGCAGCGGCGGTACACCTGTTGCACCATCTGGACTTTCACCGGAAGATTTGGCTCGATGCCC
>JAACDG010000109.1 GCA_009937025.1 Methanobacteriota archaeon | reverse complement strand
CGGGCATAATATTGGATTATTTCCGCCGGATTCGTCTTCGCCATAGGACATCACGACACGAACCCCAACGATATTCATGTCTTCTGCACCATCGACGGCATCGGTATGAAGGTCGTCAATCATCAATGTCTCACCGTCTGCAATGTATTCAATACCATCAGCGATTTCAACATAGGAAAGGTTGCCGTTGACGTTGTAATCTCCAACGCCACCCATTGCTCCACTTCCAGACGCATTTCCACCTTTCATGGCAAAATAACCCGGGAACGCAATGAGGAAAAAGACAATACAGGCGACTGTAATCTGGGTATCACGGTTGGATTTCAAATCGTCCAAGGTAATCATAAGCGTCGCCCTCAACCCAACCGATGAAGCATCAACCTCTATGACTTTCGGTCATGAGTTTCGGTAAACTCAAGTTGAGAATGAATGTAAATCAACAGAATCATTCTGACTCATCGGAAATCCAAGGTTTTGATGGAGTATTTGGCCAATCGTTTTTGCCAACAGCAAATCCCAAACCAGCAAACTTTTTCCTTGATTTTCGCCATACTGGGAGCAGGAAGCCAATTTTGGAGCGTTCACCAAAACTCCACTGCCAAGGGCAACGAGGTAATCGAGAAACCCAGTGTTGGAGTAAGGATTGTGTCAAAGGATGTTCAAGGCCGCCTGGTAAAACCCATGAAATCATGTTGAGCGCTCCTGCAGAGCCTCGTGTTTCGGACCAACTTGTCACTTCAAGGCCGCGCAATGGGCCATCCAAAATCCGTAATCCAAGTGTTCTCGTGTTTTGTGTCATTGGCATGATGATGGCAAAGCGGTCGACCATTCTGGAGCCTTCATGTCGTTCCATGGACCACCCTGCTTCTTCTGCAAGAACGCGAAAGACTTTGATTGATTGTACGGGCGACACACAGACTTCGAAATCTTGTGTAGCGCGTCGCACCATGATGTTGCCAAACGTTGGTTCGACATCAACACTCCTATGGAGTGATTAGAATTTGAACAGCCTTACGGCTGTGTGGATTGCTTTCAGATCAAACTCGAAGTTTGATTCGCTTGTATGCACGGTATTCCCACAGTCCCGCCTTTCAGGCGAGGTATTCCGCAGGGAGGACCGAGTAGAACTACCGTGCTTCACTTGGCGCGAGCATGTCGCGTTCCAAAGTGCGCTCAGCGGCGCTCGATACCTGTTTCAACCGAAAAGGGAACCAAGACCGTCGAAACCGCCTGCTTCTTCTTCTTCCTCTTCCTCTTCAGCAGGGGCAGGGGCATCTGAAGAACCACCAGCAGCAGCTGCGGGTGCAGCGGCAGCAGGAGCGGCAACAGCTTGGGTCATTGCATCAGCGATGTCAACACCGTCAAGAGAAGCAACCAGTGCTTTCACTCGAGCGTCGTCAGCTTTCACGCCAGCAGCCTTTAGAATGGCGCTCACGGTTTTTTCGTCAATGTCTTTTTCAGCAGCGTGCAGTAGCATAGCAGCGTATACGTATTCCATATTTTTTCACCTCATAATTGGTCAACCGAATAGATCTCCGAGTCCGCCGAAGCTTTCCTCTTCTTCCTCTTCTTCCTCTTCTGCGGCTTCGGTTGGTGCCTCAGAAGTGCTTTCAGAAGTACTTGCAACGGATGCGGCAGCGGATGCTGCTGCGCCCAACATGTTGGCAAGTTCTTCGTCGAGTGCGTCGCTGTCAAGCTGTCCAGCAACGGCTAGAGCGCCGCTGTGTGCTCGTCCAACGAGATGTGGCATGGTGTCTGCAGTTGCAATTGCAGCCTCCATTGCAACGGCCATTGCCTCTCGGCTTGCCTTTGCAAGAATTGTTGGCATTGTTTGGCTGGTATACCAAGTAATGTTGCAAGCGAGGGTGAAAGCACCAGCAGCATAGCTGATGAGGTCAGTCTCGAATTGCTCGTAATCGATAGCGAGAGTGCTTGGTGCGAAGACTGTGCCGTCTTCAAGAGTACCGCACAATCGTAGACCAGTGACAATTGGATTAATTCCAATCTTGGAGAGCATCATACCCATGTCGCCTTCAAAGACATCGCCTTCTTCAAGAACGACTGTTCGCTTTTGGATTTGGACAGAACCGCCCATAATCTTAGCAGGAATTCCAACGGAGTTCAATTCACCAACTATTGGACCTGGTGGCATGCCGGTGTCCATCTTTTCAACAACGATTTGGTGAGGTGCAACGTCGCCTTCTTTAGCAGCACGTCCAGCCTCTGTCTTCTTGAGTTCATCGTATAATTTGAAAGAATTTAGAGTTGAAGAGGAAACCAAAGCAGGTTGAATCGCACCTTGGAACAATTCATTCAGATTGGAATCTTCAAATCCAACTCGTTCCCAAGCAATCGACATCAAACGCTTCTTTGCAACTTGAATTTGCATGTCGCTACGAAGAGATGCTCGCATACCGAGCATTGCTCCAGCAGGAACGCCATGAATATCGATAATTGCGATGGTGTCTCCACTCTTAAGCAGGTCAACCAAGTCTTGAACGGTGTCTTTCTTCCAAGACACGACCTTAGGAATCAATTAATCACCTCAATTGATTGTGATGGACCCATAGTTGTCTTGATGTAAAGGGAGCGAATGTTTCCAACGCCACGCTCAAGCTTGGAAATTACACGGTTGTAAACTTCCATAGCGTTCGCATAGAGTTCGTCTTCTGATTGACTGACTGTTCCAAATGAGATTTGGAATGTCTTCTTGTCACCAGACTTGACAATAACAGTAGATTGCAAACCAGTTGCAATAATTGCTGGGTCAAGTGTTGGAGGAACTGGACGTGGCATTTTTCCTCGAGGACCAAGAACGACACCGAGGTATCGTCCAATCAATCCCATGTGGGGGACTTCGGAAAGGAAAAAGTCGTAGGCGTTTGCAATTTTCTTTGCCTTACCTTTGTTACCACCAAGGTCTTCAATTTCTTGAGGGGTGATGACGTGAATGCCTGCTGCCTTTGCCTTACTTGCTGCTTCGCCAGAAGCGAACATTGCAATTTTAAGAACACGACCTCGGCCAGATGGAAGACGAATTTCTTCCTTGATACGGTTGTTTGGATTTTTCAAGTCGACATCTCGGATAGTGAATGCAATGTCCATAGATTCGACAAACTTTCTCTTTGGTGCACCCTCAAGTGCATCCTTAATTGCCTGATTAATTTTGTTTTCCATTTTTGTTCACCTCAGTGGTCAGCGAGACGCTCAAAGACGCCTCTACCACGGCTCGTGATTTTCAATTAAACCGCTCGTCCCATTCTCCTTTGTTAATGATTGCGAGGGCATCATTGGCCCAGTGTCCGTCAATTTTGACACGCATCGAAACACATGTTCCGATGATTTCTTTGGTTTGCGCCTTCAAATCAGCTCCAGTCAAATGACCGAGGCCGTGCTTCTCTTGAGCAACTTCCATTGCTTTTTCAAGTGAAAGATCTTCGACCGCAGCATCAACACTACCGTTGCACTTCTTTACACCAAGAGCCTTGATGATAAGTTTAGATGTCCAAGGTTTCGGCATTGTCTCAACTCCGTTGCTCACTATGTGGGCATTCAGCCGACAAAACACCCCTATATAATCGCGCTGTGCGATGGGTGTTGGGTGGCTGTAGCCTCAAAAATCACTCGACACGCTCCACGACACGGACGTGGTCGCCACGCATATTGAGGGTCATTGGAATTGGTTGTTCATACAATTCCATACTGACTTCTTCTTTGGATTCTGCTACACTGAGGACACGGGCCTTTTCGCCCTTGAATGCTCCAGTAACGATTTCGACGATGCATCCCACTTCGATTCCAGAGGTAACTGCCTTTGGTTCGAGGTATGGAAGAATGTCTGCAAGAGGTGCTTCACCAGGAAGTACGGTCTTGGCATTCTTGAGTGGAGTTTGGTTGAGTCCACGTCGAGCTGCTGGGTCTCGGCCTCCGGAGCGGCCAATCAACTTCTCAACATGGTGAAGCGCACTTGATTCAATAAACAAATAACCGCGCATTCCTGTAGGATGAAGGATTGACATGATATCTGGGAGAAGGGAAGTCAATGAACCACTTCCATGAAGTCGGTTATACATTTCATCAGCCACGCGCTTTTCAGAACCAATTGCAGTCTTTACGATGTAAAGGAAGGAACCAACTGAACCATACATTTCTCCAAACAACTTCTGGTTGTTTTCCATATCGAGATTTGAAAAGATGCAGTTGTATTTTTGCAATGTTCCTGGGTCAATCCATTCCGATTCAACATAACGCCCTGTAGGCGTTACTTCATCGGTGCTTGATACAACCAATACCGGGGCGACATCGACAAGAGAGCGGCCCATGTCAACACCACGCTCAGGACCTGAGCCTTGGTAGTGGAGAGATTCAATTGGAATTCCAGTGGATTCGGAGACGCGGGCAAGAACATCTTCTGGTGTGTCGCCGATTCCCCAAACGCCATCCCACAAAGCAGGGAAGTCGCCATCGGATTTGCTGCGGCGCAACAAAAGGAGTTTTTCTTCAAATCGGACATATGCTACAAATGCTTCACTCATTTCATTCATCTCCTGTATCTACTCAGTTTCCGATGTTCAAAACATCGAAAAGCCAAGGAAAGAAATTGTCCATCATGACCAGCATGATGAAACCGATTGCTCCAAGAACAAATAATCCAATTCCACAAATAATGGAGGTTTGTTTGAATTCTTGAGCGGTAGGCTTACGGGCCATTCGAATGATACGAGCCCAAGACCCTCGGGAAATTCGACGGAATTGGGACTCAATCCAGTCTTGACGGTCCTGTACTTTATCTTCAAATGAGCGTTTTTCTGCATTTTCACCAGACATGGTACAACCTCGGGCCTTCAACGCCACCTACCCTCCCAATATAACCACTCCGTCGCGGGATGTGGCTTAAATCCCTCCAACTTTTCATATTTCTCTGTGGAGAGGGTTGATGTGGGAGGGCCGTAGAAGGCCATTTAATGGCGCAGCAAGACCCCTTTTCTGTTTTAGGTGTAGGGCGCAACGCAAGCGATGTTGAAATCAAACGGGCGTTTCGTAAAAAAGCCCGCCAATTCCACCCAGACAGAAATCCAGGTGATGCTTCTGCAGAAGCGAAATTCAAAGAAGTTCAAGCGGCATACGAATCCATTGCTACGGCAAAGGACAGAAGTGAATACGAACAACAACAGCGCATGTCTTCAATGTTCGGTGGAGGGGGTGGCGCTTCATTTGGCGGTGGGGGAATGGATGATATCTTTGGGCAAATGTTTGGTGGCGGTGGACGGCCACGCGGAGGAAATCCCTTCGGAGGCATGGGACAACAACCCCGTCAACGGCGCCAGCACCCCAAAGGCTCGGATATCGGAGTGAGTCTTGAACTCACCACGGATGAAGCCGAAGAGGGGGGCGTGTTTTCCTTCTCGTTCAAACGCCTCAAGAAAAATTCAAGCGGTTCCATGGAGGCGACATCAACGACGTTGAGAACCTCGGTCAAGGCTGGCGTCAAACATGGCACTACGACTCGAATGAAGGGCCAAGGACATGACCACCCAGAAGGAGAAGCGGGTGATGTTCTGCTGACTATTCGTATTCAATTTGGCGAAGGGCGGTTTTGGGATGGAGACATTCTGGTCCAAGAAGTTCCGACTCCGTTCAGTACACTTATGCTAGGAGGTAAGGTAAAAGTCGCTCTACCCTCAAAGAAGAAAATCATGCTAAGTGTTGCTCCTGAAACATTGGTTGGGGACCGTCAGCGTATTGCTGGAGCAGGTTATGATGGTGGAGATTTAGAACTCGAATTTGTTCTTCCAGATTATGATGTATTGTCGGATGAACAGAAAGATGCTCTCAAGAAACTTAAGGACACTGGATTGTAGGTGGAAGCATGGGTCGCCGAGGCAAACACAACAATCGTGGCTCAAAACATCGGTCTAAAGGCCCAAAACTCTCTGACGGAGAACGGCTTTGGAAACGCCTCTCAAATCACTTCAGAGATGATGCAGAACTGTGGGGGACCAAATGGTCGGGAGAAGAGATTGCAACCTTCCTTATCGAGCGTGAGAATCTCGCACAGAATGTTGCCAAAGACGCTCGTTCTGAGCGAACATTTCGCGGTACAATTGACGAAACACTCGCCCATGCTCGTTCAAAAAATGAGTACTTCATTGAAGATGAAAACAAACTGGTCAATATCCGCTCCCCAGAGGAAGCCGAACAGATCAAATCCTCTGTATTGGATTGGCAAGCATTCACAGCAGTTCATGCTTCAAAGGGCCCGACTGGGTTGCATGGGCGTCCTGCTTTAAACTCAGAAAATGCACATCTTATTCCTTCAATGAATCAAGAAGATATGGAGCGCTATGCGTTGTTAGAAGAGGTATGGTTGGCCCATTTAGGTGGAGATGATTATCCTGAATCTTTTTCACTTCTTCCAGATGAAATTGTCCGTTCGTGGGGAAAATTCGACCTCGTCAAGGAGGCGCGCTTCATTGCCAACTGTCGTTCCGGCTTACGCTTTCGAGATGCAGAGCCAAGCATGGCTTTGTTGTTGATTCAGACAGGGCGACTCAGTGCACGTTCTCTGCTTGATTTACGACTTGAAAATAAACGTAAAGGAGGATGGAATCCTTTTCCTCAGTCCTATGATGAGGCATTGGTCGAAGCCGCAAATCGTTTACCAGAATTGGATGGAGACAAGGAACTTTCAGCCCAACGGAAAGATTTCCGCCACCTTCCTTTTGTCACCATTGACCCGCACGATGCAAAAGATTTCGATGATGCTGTGTGTCTAGTCGAAGAAAATGGCATTCGTACATTATGGGTTGCTATTGCCGATGTGGCGCATTATGTTCAACCGGATTCACGATTGGATGGTGCTGCCAGAGCGCGTGCTACCTCGGTGTATTTGCCTCATGCCGTTCTTCCCATGTTACCGCCTCGCCTCGCCGATGATTTATGCTCACTTCGGGCCAATGTTGACCGGTTGGCAATGGTTGTTGCCATGAAGATTAACGACAAGGATGAGGTGTTTGAAACAAATGCCTACGAAGCAGTCATCCGAGTCGCTGAGAACATGGCTTACGAAGATGCATTGGATAATGCGCGCTTTGCCAATATGTTTGAATTGGCTCAATCTTGGCAAACGAAAGACATACGATTGAATATACAGAATGCCGAATTACGCCCTCGATTGCATGGTGACAACAACATCAAAGTCGAGGTCAAATGGCCAAATGCAGCAACGCAAATGATCGAGTCGTTCATGGTTGCAACCAATGCATCTGTCGGTCATTTACTCGGAAAAGTCGGCGCACCGCTACCATGGCGATGTCACACGCCACCTGATGCAGTTGAAGTCGAAGAATTGAATGCAAAACTCGTGGCACTTGGCGTTGATATCGAATTACCAATGCCGAGCCACAGAACTCATGGGCAATCCGAAGAAAGTGAACTTACGGACTTACTTGCTGGTTGGGCAGGTGGTTCAATCGATACTTCAGGTCTCGAAAGCCAAGAAAAGAAATCAACCGATGATACGCCTGAATACCTTGTCAATGTTCTGGATACTGAAGCTCGACAAGAGATTCTCGATGCTCTGTCCAAAGCACAAGTACAGGCTTCCGAACTCAAAGGACCTGTGCGTCGAGTCGTAGACCAAGGTTTGTTCCACCTGATGCAAAGGGCAGCATACAGTGAAGAAAATCTTGGACATTTTGGCCTAAACCTGGATGCTTATGTCCATTTCACCAGTCCAATTCGAAGATATCCAGATTTGATGGCCCATCGTCAACTGAAAGCACATCTTCGAGGAGAGAGATGGGTGCATTCTCTTGAAGAAACTGCAAAAATTTCGACCCATTGCAGTGAGCAAGGACATACTGCAAAACGAATGGAATGGGAGTTCGTAGCAAATGCCTACCACCTCCACTTACTTCGTGGAGGTGCCATCGGTGGGGAAAGTTCGACCGAATCAAAACCACTTGAGCACGTCTCTTGGGCCGCTCGAATCACAGGCTTACGCACTCCTTGGGTGTTCTTGGATTTGGCCGATGATGGTGCAATCCATGGGAGAATGCATTTGCGGCAAATCGGAGGTAAGACTCAGATGAGTGTCGATGAATTTGGACTTTCAGTGATTCCTGCAGAACCCGACCAACGCGGTGAACAAAACCCTGTCGTCCAACTTGGACAAATATTCCCTTGCCGATTACGAGGTTTGGATGTGTGGGCTGGCACCCTCGATTTAGCCCCACAGTAGTATTGTAGTCAAAACAAAGGATTTATATTGACTACAAAAATCGAAAGAACATGGCGCGAGTCAAGGCTGCGATGTGCGATTGTGAGTGTAAGATGAAACGACTCTACACCCGTGCAGAAGGTGGAAAGGGTTGGAACCAAGTTGGTTGGATGTGTGCGTGTGGCTGTGGCTGTATTACAATGGACCAAGGCGATTGGAATCTCATGCCTTGTGAGAATGATGCGTGCAGCACTGTTGATGAATGAGCTGGGAATATGGCAGACGAATCTTTCACACTCAATATCACAGGCATGACCTGTGGAGCATGTGTTGTTTCAGTCGAAAAGGTCGCTTCTCAAGTTGAAAATGTTGAATCCGTTTCGGTCAATTTAGCACTCAATCGCGCAGTGATTCAACTCAAACCAAACACTCAAACTCATTTGGCCAAAACCGATGTCATTACGGCGATTGAACGCAGTGGTTTTGGGGCCAAGGAGAAACATGGGAAACCTGTTCTGTTCGATGAAGCCAAATTAGAATTACGAAAACAGGGCAAAAAAGTCTCGCTCGCATTGCTCTTAGCATTACCAACGCTCTACCTAACCATGATTGCCGATGATATGGGTTTAGTCAACGGTATGGACAGACGTTTACTCCTGGCTTTCTTAGCCACGTTACCGGTCTATTTCTGGTCGGGTTGGGATTTTCATGCAAAGGCGTGGAAATCGTTGCGGAATGGTTCTGCAAACATGGACGTACTTGTCCATCTTGGTACAACTGTAGCCTTTCTTTGGTATTCTTTGGTCACTTTCGAGACGCATATTCCATTCTTGCCATCCGTATTTGAAACTGCAAATCATGTCTTTTTTGATGGCGTCGTGTTCATCATTGGTTTTGTCTTACTCGGCAATTGGATGGAGGCTGCTGCTAAACTCAAGGCTACAGATGCTCTTCATTCGTTGATGGAAATGCAACCTAAACAAGCACGGGTTATCACCGATGAATCACACGGACATTCCGAGTATCGAAACGTTGAGGCTGTAGCGGTTGGTTCACTCATCAAAGTATTACTGGGTGAAACAATACCTCTCGATGGTACACTTCACGAAAGTAGGGCAAGCATCGATGTATCGATGATGACAGGCGAGCCCTATCCTGTTCGAAAAGTCGATGGGGATGAAGTGTCTGCTGGAACCATTGTTCTGGATGGTAGCGTTTTGATTCGAACCACTCGCCCCTCTGAAGAGACCTTGCTTGCCAGTATCATTACCTTGGTCGAAGAAGCACAAATGGGTAAAGCACCAATCCAGCGACTTGTTGACCGGGTCGCTGGAATTTTCGTACCGGTTGTCGTGGTCTTGGCTTTACTTGCTGCTCTGTTTTGGTTGCTGTATCCTGACTCTTCATCGTATAATCCAATGGCAACCCCAGCAGAATTGGCAATCATGGTATTGGTGTCAACTTTGGTGATTGCATGCCCATGTGCATTGGGACTTGCAACACCAACCGCTCTGATTGTAGGGACCGGTGTTGGAGCGCGCAATGGTCTGCTCATCAAGGGGATTGAAGCACTTGAAAATGCATACAAAACAGATACGCTGGTCATCGATAAAACGGGAACACTCACCTCAGGTAAACCAAGGGTAAGTCATATCGAAATGCTCGATTGTGAAGTCAAAGAGATTCTCGGAATCGCTGCATCTCTCGAAGTGGAATCTACCCACCCATTATCGTCTGCAATTCAGACTTCATGGTCAAATGTATCCTCTTCACGACCGGAGCTCAGTGGAATAAAAACCATGCCTGGTCTTGGAATGATTGGAGATTATGATGGTTCGCTGGTCGCCGTTGGAAACGCCGAATTAATGGAAGAAGTCGGAGTAGAACTTGATGATGACCTCAAAGAAAGATTGGTGCTTGCTGCTGCAAAAGGCGTGACACTGGTCTTGGTGAGTCAGGGTCTACGGCTTCTTGGTTGGATTGAAGCAAAAGACCGTGTTCGTGAATCTTCAGAAAAGGCAATTCTCCATGCCAAGCAAATGGGATATGACATCATCATGCTGACTGGTGACCGGCAAGAAGCCGCTGATACACTCGCTCAAGAGATTGGTATTGATACGGTGTTGGCGGGTGTGAAACCCGATGAAAAAGCCCTCCATGTCAAGCGTTTACAAGATGAAGGGCGTTCGGTAGCGATGATTGGAGATGGCATCAATGATGCTGCTGCACTTACAGTTGCAAACGTAGGAATTGCAATGGGGGCTGGTTCAGATATTGCACTGGATGCCGCAGATTTCGTGTTGCTGCGTAATGATTTGATCGATGCGGTCTCTTCATTGAGTCTTGGCCGAAGTACGATGCGTCGAATTCGAGGAAACTTGGGTTGGGCATTTGTCTACAATGTGATTGGCATTCCTTTGGCAATGGGGGTTCTGCTACCGTTCACTGGATTCTTACTCCCTCCAGCCTTTGCTGCAGCGGCGATGTCGCTGTCTTCGGTCAGTGTCGTGGGCAATTCTCTGTTGCTAAGATGGTGGAGTCCAATTCGCGAATGAGTTCAAATCTATGGCCCCAGTCCCCTGTACATGAGCGAACAAGTACACACCCTCAATATCGCTGGGATGACCTGCGGCGGATGTTCCAGCCGAGTTACCCGCGTATTGGAAGCAACTCCTGGTGTCCTCAAAGCCGAAATCTCTCACGAGACGGATTCGGGAATCATAACCACATCTGCGGACATTTCGACATCTCAAGTTGTAGAAATGGTGAAATCAACTGGATTTGAAGCATCGGCTTGATGCGTTTGTTTCAAATCCAAGAGGCGCCGCCATCAGTTTGCGCGGGGGTCGCCCAGCTTGGTCAACGGCGGTGGGTTTAGGTCCCATTCCTTATCGGTTCGCAGGTTCGAATCCT
>JAACDG010000108.1 GCA_009937025.1 Methanobacteriota archaeon | reverse complement strand
CAGGCAACTCATCCAAAATACCTTCAACAATTCGTGTATCGCATGCACCTGTTTCAGGATGAGGGGGGGTTGGTACAGCAATATATGCAAAATCAACATGCTCGGTAACATCGGCTAATGTGGTGCCACGAGCAGGGTCATGAACAAATAACTCATGCACATCAGCAAAACAAGTTTCAATGGCGCCACCGACCATACCTGCGCCAATAATACCGACCTTCATGTAACGGGGGTAGCGCTCCTAAGTATTGATTTTACTGTAAGTATTATCGAAATGGTGTTGGGTCTAATTTACCATCTTTGACCATTTGAGATGCAAGAAGAAGCGTTTCGGGCGTACCACAATCGACCCAAGTCTCTTCTCCCACTGAAAGCAATTTTGCTTTACCAAGACGAACATATTGGCGGGTGATGTCGGAAATGGATAAATCATCACCTTGTTGCTCTTGTGCGGAATCCAGATACGTCCAAAAATTCTCATCGAAGAGATAAATGCCTCCAATAGCAAGATTAGACGGTGGGTTTTCGGGTTTCTCAACGATGTCGATTACATTGTTTTGCTCATCGAGAACGGCTACTCCAAATGCTTCTGGGTGTTCCTCTTCTCGAGCAAGTAAAACACATCCAGGGTCTGTTTCAGTTGTGTTAAACCGATTTACTTCATCGGTCAATTCGAGCGTTGTAATGTTATCAGAAAAATAGACCAACAGACGGCAATCTTGATTGTAGGGGCGAGCGAGGTTAAGGGCATGGCCAACACCGAGAGGTTTTTCTTCAACCACATAATGAATTTTTTCATCTTCAAATCCTCCTCCGACATGTCGGGCGATTTGGCCAATAAATTCATTTGAAATGATGGTGATATTTTTTATTCCTGCACGCCGAATTGTTGCTAGAGCGAAATCAATCCCAGGACGGTTGTACAACGGAAGAAGGGTTTTCTGAGTGTATTTGGTACAAGGATACAATCGGCTCCCGTGCCCGCCAGCAACCAAAATTGCATTCGTTCTCATGTCCCGACCGAGACCGTCGTAGTTATTGGGCTTGCCTCAATATGTCTCTTCGACCTTTTCAGAATCCATTAATTCTTGAACAGCCCCTTGTTTCGCATTCTTTTCGAACCAATCTGTTTTGACTAAATCCCCCAACCTTTTCACACCGGCTTCAATAAGGTCTGTGTCTTTGGATTCTGCTTCATCCCATTGCTGTTGTGCTCTTTTTTGATATTGGACATTCGCTTCATTCACCAACAGTTCGGATGGACGTAAATCATCTTCTAACCCTTGATAGGTCGATTCTGATAGAGCGGAATCCCTTCGGGTTTGCGACTTGTCAAGTTGAGATTCAATCCTGCCTGAAGTGAAACCTTTTTCATCGGAACCACGGTTCCGACGTTGTGTTTTGGAGACTTGAATCGATTGTAAATTTCCAGATTGTGCCGCTTGATAAGCGATGTCCATTCGGTTTGAACGTTCCAGTATTTCAGGGTCAACTTCCAGCAACATGAATAGTGCTTCCTGTCGTTCAAAGGCCTTTCGTTTTAATGAAATTAACAAGAGGGTTGCACTTAGACACACCGTACCTTCAAACAGAAGTATCGTGGAAAGTGGTAATTTGAAAGAATACCAGCCAAGTATGCTCATGATGAGACTGATGAGCAAAAGAAATTGAAGAGAGAGGCGATGGCGTTGTTTTCTCACACTTTCAAACTGAAATTGTTGCAAGAAATAAGCGCCGGGATCTTCCATTGTAGCCCCTCATGCGTTGAGAATCTTCTCGATTCGAGACCTGCATTCCTCTTCTGAAAGAGATGTTTCTTTCCAACCAAGGTCGTTAATTGCTTGAAGGCGACTTGCCTCGATACTGTTTTTCATTCGTTCAAATGAAAATTGAATCAAGAGGCCGAACAAGAGAAGAGCGCCTAGTCCAAATCGCCATTGTTCAGTAAGATATCCGATAATGAGGCTCAGAACAAGACCTTGTCCGATTGCTAATCCAAGTCGGTTTTGCAACTT
>JAACDG010000107.1 GCA_009937025.1 Methanobacteriota archaeon | reverse complement strand
CCTATCCCTATGGTTTTGATGCTTCAAACAACATCGTCATCAAAGTTCACGCAGCGGCCGTCAATCCGGTTGACAAGGGACTGCTTTCTGGCGATTTCAAGATGGTCATGCCCGTGGCAACCTTTCCT
The DNA here is from genome assembly GCA_009937025.1 of Methanobacteriota archaeon. Lineage (GTDB taxonomy): Archaea > Thermoplasmatota > Poseidoniia > Poseidoniales > Poseidoniaceae > MGIIa-L1. The sequence goes on along the minus strand of JAACDG010000107.1, from coordinate 2,252 downwards.
CACGTGATCAGTTACGATGTGGCTGGAGTTGTTGAAGAAGCAGACCTTGAGGGAAAATTCTCTGTCGGTCAACCCGTCTTTGCTCGCCTGTTTGGAAACGAAAAGGATGGAAAGAAAACCCCGTGGTACAGAGGCGCTATGGCGGAGTATTGTGTTGCGGATACATCCAATGTTGTACCAAAACCAAAAAACCTCTCTTTTGAGGAAGCTGCTTCGATACCACTCGTTGGTATGACTGCTCTTCAGGTGCTCAAAGCATCTGGGCTCAAAGAAGGAGGTTCTATCTTCATTTCGGGAGGAGCAGGCGGCGTTGGCACCATGGCGATTCAACTTGCAAAGCATGTCTTCAAGGCTGGTCTTGTGGCGACCACCGCTTCGAAGGACGAAAAGGAACGGTTGTGCAAAAGCCTTGGAGCCGATGTTGTGGTTGATTACAAATCAACGAACTTCGAAGAAATCTATGGCAGAAAGGACTCAGAAAAATTTGACGTCTGTTTCGATACGACCGCCGAGAGTCTCAAGATGGCGGCGATCGTCAAAGATGGTGGACGTATTGTGACCATCGCGGGCATGGCAACACTCGAGGAACTACGTCGCGTAGGTGGGACAGCTTGGATTCTCAAACTGTTTGTCAAGCGAAGAGTGAAGCGCAAAGAATACAAAGCGGCTCAAGCAAAGAATGCTGACTGGAATTATCTTTTCCTTTCACCAAGTCAAAACGACCTTTCAACGCTCGCAAAACATCTCGAAAGTGGTGCAATCAAACCAGTTCTCGATGGTGTATGGGATTTCCATTCTGAAGATGACAAAGATGGTTGGCAAGGAGCGTTCAATCGATCTTTTTCTGGTCGTGCGAAGGGCAAATGTGTGGTGCAGATTGTATCTTGAGCCCACTGAAGGCCATCCATAGGATTTAGCAGACGGGCGCCGTTGACGTGCCTAAGTGAGGCACATACTCTGCGGGGTTGACCGCTGCCAAATAATCTGCATCTGATGGATTCTCTAACTCGTCGGTGGCAAGTGTTCTTCCGTCGAGGGTGAAGATTGAGTAGCCGTTTTCGATCAGTGGAGTGAAAATGTCCTTAGCATGTTTATCGACGGATGCCAGAATTGAATGTCGAAGTTCAAACAGAACAAATCCGATTCTGTGGTCCTTCAACATGGAGGTGGCACCCTGGAGCACATCATCTTCAAAACCTTCAACGTCGATTTTGAGAAAATCAATTCGATCAATGCCGTGGGTTGAGCAATAACGGTCCACAGTGTCCACTTCGACGTCAATCTTCTCGACCGTGGGGCTAGCGGCTGTGTCCCCGAGGGAATGGTGGCCGTGGAAACTTTTGACGTGAAGCTGAAGTGTACCCGGTTCCTTGCTAAGGGCGAGTTGTGAAAGGGTGATGTTTTTGGTTTTTCGAAGTTTAACTTGGTCCCTCGTCATTTGAATATTCTCAGGATGAGGCTCAAACCCATGAACATGCTCTGTGCGGTTGGCCAACCAGTTTGCGATGGTTCCAATGTTAGTCCCAACGTCAAAGACGATGTCCTGCTTGGTGAGGAGCGGTTCAATCACATCCAGCCAATGGGTCGCATCAACAGAGAGGTTTTCCTTCAGGGTCCACTTGAGCCGTTGACCTTCAAGAACAGGCCTTAGCAGCCCGCGCCTAGGGTCGTGGACGTACACCATTAACTCGGATTGCTTGATCCATCGCTTGATGATGGGTTCGGTGATGTAGGTGGAGTAGATACGACCGGGGAGTCGCAGACCGTAGCGCAAGGCTCGATACGGAAACGAAGCCTTCAAGCCCATCAGGTGCCGCTTCGTTGCTCTCTTCTTCAACGTATTCATCCACTGAATGCGAGGAATGAGCGCTTCAGGGTGATGTCGCCTTGGGTGGGCTGATGGTCAATACGGCACATCGTGAATAGAGGTGAACACAGATACAAGAACGACTTTCAAAACCACTGCAAAGATCATCCTCTGTCTGCTCGATGGTCTCTCATCCGTTGGAGCAGATTCGGATGACGTTAATTTGCCAAATCACAACCTGAATAAGCGATGCAGAGGGTTAGTTCACATTCCGTTGGTTCAATCCAAGCCGGGATAGAGGAGTGTTGCGAAGGCAACCTGCATTTTTCTGTAAAAATTCAATGTAAGACGTCGACTGAGCACGTCGCCATTACGACGGACTGCCTCTTTCAGAATGGCGTTGTAGGCCATACACATCAATCGAGGTGAGCGCCGAGCGTCTTTG
>JAACDG010000106.1 GCA_009937025.1 Methanobacteriota archaeon | reverse complement strand
TAGCGTTAGCAGCGACCCACTGAAAGCCCATCGTATTGTATAAGAAATGCAGTGGGGTTTAGGATACACCCTTTGCTTACCCGAACTCGGTAATCTGATAAAATTACAATACATACCTCCATACATACGCAACCACGCTTAATTATCACTCGCTAATGGGGCAATCATGAGCAATAAAGTGAACAAGACGATTTCTATTGATGCAAGACTGAATGGCATAACCAAAGAAATGCCTAACTTTTCTGGTTTCGTTCAACATTGTATCGTGACTTATACAGAAGGAAATATCGAAATTGATTGGGAGCAAATCCACACTCAATCAAAGAACGGCAATGACGATGGTGAAAGCAAAAAAAAGAAAACAATTTCTATTGACGAAAAACTCAATGAAGTCACCAAAGAGATGCCTAATTTTTCAGGTTTCGTTCAACATTGCATCGTCGCTTATACAGAAGGAAACATTGAAATCGATTGGGAGGAAATCAACACACAATCAAATGAAGAAAAGAAAAGGACGCAATTTGGCGTTAATGAATTCGGATATCCAAATAAAATGGTGTACAAGGGAGTTGGAGGTTCTCGAGAAGAAAGAGGGCGTTTTGCAGGATTTATACCACGTACCTGTGCTCTTTTGATCGATTTGTTGCTGATTAGTATCCCAAGTATACTCTTGAGTCTCGTTGGGATTCCTTCCGGTGTATTGTTCCTAATTGTTGGTCTGATTTACCCTGTTCTCTTCAATGCCTCATCATGGCAAGCAACACCAGGAAAACGCCTCTTCGGGTTGGTTGTTACAGACTATGACGGAAACAGAATCTCAAAGAAGAAAGCACTCAAACGACATGCTTTGATTTTTCTGATAATAATTACGTTTGGATTCGGATATTTAGCACAACTTTGGACTGATCACAAGCAAACAAACCAAGATCTCATCGCTCGAACCTTAGTTGTGAAGAAAGGCATGGACAATTGGACTCAATGATTTTCAAATGAAACCGATGCAAAGGGGACCCCCCTGATTAGATGGGTGAGCAAAGGGTACCCTTGAATCTAGAGATGTGAGGTTGGCGTTAGAAGACTTCAATAGACTAACTTCCATGGGACAATCGTGAAAAGAGCAATTTACGCTTATTTATTCGCTATCATGTTTGCATTACCTGGATGTTTTGGTAATGGGGACGGCGGCATTGACGAAATATTCGGTTGCATGGATGATGATGCAACCAACTTCAATCCTAATGCGAATCGTGATGACTCTTCTTGTGAATATATCAACACCAATCCCGCAGATCTAACTGCAACAGTTCATTTCGCTGAAGAGTTTGGTAGAATAGCGCCAATTCATGGCGTCAATAATGGTCCGCTGATTAGAAACGCCTGGGAAATAGAGGATTGCCAGCAGATTTGGTATAGTTCGAATTATACCGAGGAATACAACCAAATGCAAATTCCATCTTCTCGTACACATGGTGAAGGTCCTGGCGATATGAACAGAATATGGGTACATGCTGATGAAGATGGAGTTCCGGTTTATGAGGGACATGACCCGCTTAATTTTTCAAATTATGACTTTAATGAAACCGACCAGAGAGTTCAAGCTACGATGGCAACCACTCATACGAGTGTGTATTGGCGAATGGGCCACTCTAAAGCATTCCCTGCCTACGAAAATTGTTTTGATTGGCGTAGTCCGCCAGATAACCTCACTGTCTTCGCACAAGCGGCAGTCCAAGTATTGAAGCATTATCGACAAGGCTGGAATGATGGATTTTATTTCGATAGTTTTAATGTGGTTGAAGTTTGGAATGAGCCGTACTTATCCGATTGGTGGAGTGGTACTGCGGATGAATATTTTGACCTCTATCATGCGGTAAACTCAGCAGTTACCAATGAATTCGGTGACGATATTGATGTTGTTGCTGCCATTACATTGGGGGATGGAGACGATGGTTTTTCTCATAGATTTATGGAATTGGCTCAACAAAATAATGAACCAATAGATGCCGTTTATGCCCATTTATACAGGGTAAATCCATCTCAAACAACCTATTTTTTCACTCATGAATCCGAGTCGCTCGGAATGTTTTTGGCACAATATGGCTATCCAGAAAACACCCCTGTCTACATTACAGAATGGAATCGTAATATTCCGGTTTATGCACAAAGCCCTGCCAGTCAAGCCTATTTGACGAGTGTTTTAACAATCTACAACGATCTATGGGAAGGAAATGACGGAAATTCATCCTATGGAGTAAGTACCCTAAGAATGGCACATTTCTTCGCTGCGAGAAGTTTCCTTTGGGAAGAAAATGGACGGATTAAACCCCCTGGAATCACTTGGAGTGTTTACGGTGAAATGGTCGCTAATACCCCTGTCAGGTTACAAAACGAGGGGGGGTTTCCTTCAGATTCTATTAATTCAAACGAGTTTAATATTCTGGCAGGAAAATCCGAGGACGGTTCGCAAATCGGTGTCTTACTTTCTCGTTACGTCGATGAAAATGCGAGCCAACCCAACGCATTTAGTGAATTTAACGACATTGTCAATCTGTCAGTGGATGGATTAGGGGCCTCATGTGTCTATTCTTGGCAACATTGGGGGATGGTCAACAATGATTCAGAACCATGGCAATTAATCGCTGAAGGTTTCTTTACTGGAAGTACTTTTGAATTATCACACTTTGAAATGAACCAGCGTTCTTTCCACTATATTCAACTGAAATCGAATTCGTCTTGCGAATGAAGTTTTCAGGGAAATATTATTTCAAAGGGTCACGTTCAATACAGCCCACTGCGAACCCATACGAATCGTATTGATGTTTGAATCGACTTTTGTGGGTCGTTTAGACGCTCCCTAAGTCGGAGCCGCAATTCATACAGTGCTTGCCTTGTGAGGGCGTAGACTCACCGCACGTATTGCAGATGATGTAGGCGTGAAGTTCGAGGACGGCCTTTTGCTTGATCATCACCCAGGCGACCCAGGCGTAGGCAGCGGTCAGCAGCACGAACAGGCCAACGACGGCACCAGCACCAAGGGAGAGAAACTGAACACTTAGAGCAAAAGCGAGGAAAACACCGGCAGTAAATGCATAGACGGGCCATTCCAAACGCATGTTGGACCCACCGAGAGCAAGTATTTGATTTGTATTCAAAGAATGAAGCTTTCTTGTATACATCGGTA
>JAACDG010000105.1 GCA_009937025.1 Methanobacteriota archaeon | reverse complement strand
TAAGAGCAAGCCTCACCTAAATATCGTGTTCATCGGACACGTCGATCACGGAAAGTCAACAACTGTCGGACGTCTACTACTAGACTCTGGACATATTGAAGGTCACGTTATTGAAAAGAACGAAAAACTCGCTGCTGAATACGGTAAGGCCGGTTTCGGACTTGCGTATGTTATGGACGGACTCAAAGAAGAGCGCGAACGTGGTATTACCATCGACGTTGCTCACAAAGAGTTCTTCACTCCTAACTACTACTGGACTGTTATTGACGCTCCAGGCCACCGAGATTTCGTTAAGAACATGATTACTGGTGCTTCACAAGCTGACGCAGCGGTTCTCCTCTGTGCTGCAAACGACGGTGTCAACGCTCAAACCAAGGAACACGCTTTCCTTGCAAAAGTGCTTGGTGTTAAGCAAATCATCGTTCACGTTAACAAGATGGATATTTCCGGTGTTGACTGGTCCGAAGATAAGTATAAGTCTGCATGCACTGAAGTCGGCAACCTTCTCAAGATGGCTGGATTCAAGCCGGATGACATCCCAATGATTCCTGCTTCTTCATTGAATGGCGATAACGTCTACAACAAGTCAGACAAGTGTCCGTGGTACAACGGTCCAACACTTTTCGAAGCTATCGATAAAATCACAATGCCAAATAAGCCAATCAACAAGCCTCTCCGTTTGCCAATTCAGGATGTCTACAAGATCTCCGGTATCGGAACAGTGCCTGTCGGTAAGATTGAAACAGGAACTTTGAATGTTGGAAAGACTGTTATCTTCAACCCTTCACAAAAGTCTGCTGAAGTCAAGTCGATTGAAATGCACCACACTATGGTTCCTAAGGCGGAACCTGGCGACAACGTTGGTTTCAACGTCCGTGGTCTCGCTCAAGTCGACATCCGCCGTGGAGACGTTGCTGGATACGCTGACAATGAACCTATGTTCGTTCGACACGACGAAACATTCGTTGGTCAAATCCAACTTATGGATATTCCAAAGGCTGTTTCAGTCGGATACACTCCAGTTTTCCACGCACACACTGCTCAAGTCGCAGTTCGATTCCTCGAACTTCTTGAGAAGACTAACAAATCCGGCAAGGAAGCTAACCCGTCTTTCCTTAAGACTGGTGACGCATGCCTCATCCGTTTCCAACCAAACAAGCCAATGGCAATTGAGCAAATGGACACGTTCCCTGAACTCTCTCGCTTCGCTATCCGTGATATGGGTAAGACCGTCGCAGCTGGTGTTTGTTTGAAGATTGATAAGAAGTGATTTCACTCATAATCTGAAGGAAACGGAAGGAATCACTATGGCAGCAGTTACGATAATCAAACTCACGGGCCAAAACCACCGTGATATTGACAACGTTGCAAAGCAAATCAAAACCATATGTGATACCGGTGGTATCTCACTCCGTGGGCCAATCCCATTGCCGACTCGACACCTCGTTGTCCCAGTCCGTAAAGCACCTGATGGTGAGGGCGTTGAAACCTACGACCATTGGGAACTTCGTGTTCACAAGCGCTTGCTTGAGATGGACATCACCTCCGGAAAAGGCGAATCTGCTCTGCGACAAGTTACTCGTATTCAAATTCCAGATACAGTGAGCATTGAACTTTCAATGCGCTCAGTCAACTGATTCATGAACGAATCTTTTGTTTAACAACTGTTTGCCGTAAGGCTGTTCAAAGAGATGCAGCTTCTGCAACACCTGAATCGATCAACCAACTTGCAGTTTCAGCATCGACAAAATGGATATCGCCTTCTTCAAGTGTGAGTTCTTCTCCATTTTTTGTAGCAATAGGTTCCGGACTTGCCATCAAAACGCGGATACGTTCGAGTTCATCTGAGACTTCTTCTTTTGGTGATTCTACAGGCACCTCTCCTTCCATCTCAAACATTTCAATCGAAGATGGCGCTTTCTTTGACGGGGCTAATTCAAGTGCTGCAGCATGTTTTTCATTTCCAGCCTTGATATGTTTCGATGGTTCGATTTGCTTTTGTTTTGGAGCATCATCGACCAAATCAGCATGAATATATTCATCCAAGTCTGGCCATTCTTCATCAATAAAACGCTCTTCTTCACCCGCTGATTCAAAAGCTTCGGGCGGCGGTTCTTGATCTTCAAATGCCAAATCTGGTGGAGCAGAACCTGTGAGGTTTGAATCCACAAATGAATCAAGTTGAACCGTACCGGGTGCATGACGAGTTTGTCCTTGTGTGCCTTCGCCTGCAATTCCATTTTGCATCGAATTCCAATCGACTTCCATTTTGAAGCGGTCAATTTAGACTTGCATCGTGTGATAAATCGCTTTCTCAGCAGGGTCATGCCGTTGCCAATCAAGTGCGGGCAAGTCTTGGGTTACTCCCGGTTGAGTAGATGTTCGCAGCGATTGTGACGACACGTGTTGCATCATTGCTACCAAACGCTTTCGAGCGAGCTCCGAAGCAATAAGTCGAATGTTTGCTTGACGCTTTTGTAAATTTTGTAGACGCATACCCGTCATACCCTTCATCATCATACCTTGTATTTCTGAATCCAAACTTCTCAAAAGTTGGTGCACCATACTCCAAAAATCTTGACGCGGTAATGGAACGGGGACATGGCGATTAATTTGCAACCGATGAGTGGCAAATAATTGCTCTTCGACCTCGCGCGATTGAGCGCTATCAAGGTCGGTGAGGTTCGACATTGTTCACCCCTATGGCCGACATACTTTGAACCCTTCACAGGTGATTTGTCAAACATCAAGCGCGCTTATTGATAATCGATGGCCCACCTCGCAGAGCGAGGTGTTTCCCCAATGCTGAAAAATCAACGCTCAACTCGTGAGGTCCAAAGGACGGCGCGTACTGCTTTGATGTTGGTATTTTTGATGCTTGGCGTACCGTTGAGTGCGGGTAATGACACCATCTTTTCCGCGTCATTACTACCAGAACCCGAACTGGATACAACAGGAGACTTGTTTTTCCATCCAGGTCAGAACCAATCAAGCGTCAATACCAGTGTTTCATCGACCATTATCGTACCATCAAATCAAACCTTTTTGAGTGGTTCTCTCGAAGTTGAACCGCTGTGGAACACCTCCTCAAGCAACGGCACCCAGTTTGGAGTCGGAGCCTCGAATCAATGGAATGGCACCCATCAACTCACCAACGGTATTGGGCATGGAGGGAAATTGACCTTAGCCACGAATTCATCTCTTGGTTCAATTACTAATTTTGAATCTTCAGTGGTCGTTGCTCCTGGATGGATGGGGACTGGTTCAGACCATGAAGCATGGTCGATTGAGCGCCCAAGTATCGTACCGTTTTCATCGAATTCTGGAATGCTTGTCCCATCTAATGGTTCGAATTCTATTGGCTTTTTAGCAACACAGGCACGCGGAGACCTCGGGCCGGATATGGAAGGTTGTCTTCGTTCTCCAGCTCTTGAAACACCAACGTTTGTCAAGAATTATTCATTGACTTTTGAACATTGGACTGCACTCTTGTCTGATGATGCAGCATGGGTTGAGATGCGTCATACCAATGGGACATGGGGTTTACTTTCACCATTGGATGGTTATTCTTCGACCGCTCAGTTGAATCATTCTCCACCAACTGTATGGAATGGTGAAGACAGTACTTGGCAGACCTCTCAATTTCAACTTGACCCCTATGTTACGGACATGCAACCAACGGTTCAATTCCGACTTTGTTTCCAAACCAGTTCAAGCCTTGGGGCACGAGGTGGATGGTTTGTTGATAATTTCGAAGTCCATAACCAAGGTGACGATTCCGCTTCATGGTTCCACGGTAATCTTTCAGGAGATTATTTGCCGAATGCTCATGGTGATTTGGTACTCCCTCTCAATCTTTCAAACTTCACCGGTCAAAATGTAGAATTAGAGGTATGGGCGAATTGGGATATTCAAGGTGGCGCAAGTGATTACCTTACAGCATGGCTTTCTCTCGACAACGGTTCGACATATGCACCAATTGCGACCTACCCTGGCCACCCCTCAATGGGCGCAGTTTGCAGTGGGATGTGGTTCAATGGTGGCGATTCAATGGGCGAATGGTGTCCAGTTCGTTATTCACTTCCATGGACGGTGTCTGCACCTCAAAACGCCAGCCATGCTCTTCTGCGTTTCAATGTTGAAACGAATGCTCAAATCAACTATGGTGGGACAGCTTCATCAGGTTGGGAGGGAATCGCTCTTGATGATTTGAGTGTGTGGACCAATCGTGGCACACCTTCCCAATTCATCCATCGATTGAAAAACTTCACAACTCAACCTACTGGAATCAACGGTTCTGTTGATGGTTGGTTAGAAACTCCTGCAGGTCCAAATGAATGGCAATGGATTACCCTATTAGGACATAATACAGCTACAACAACAACGATTGATTTTGATTCAGGGAATGAATTACCTGCTGGATGGTCGTTATGGGCGCAATCGAACCGACGTTGGGAGGTTGGCCCCACCAGTAATTCCTCGGGATTTGGGCCCGGTACATGGCACTCTGGAATGAACGGTGCAGGAATCTATCTGGATGATGAATACCGAAGCGATATGTGGACCGATTTGTATACGCCTGAATACACCATTCCTGAAAACTCAACTTCAAGATTAACATTCCGTAGTTGGATCTGTACCGAATCAAATTGGGACGGAGGGACTGTATCCATTTCAACCGATGGCGGCGATTCATGGTGGTTTATTCCTCCGACCTTCGGCTCATTCCATGACCAGTTATCAACCGTTAACAGTTTCTCACCCTTCCACAACCAAGGAATCTTTGACGGCTCCACAGTGGTTGGAGGGTGTCATAATGTTCAACGAGGCTTCGACCTCAAAGAATACGATTTGTCAAACCTCACCGGTTCATCGGTCCGGGCGAAATTCAGTTTTTTCTCAGACCAATTGATTGAATTGGATGGCTGGTACATCGACGATGCAGGTATTGAAATTGATGTTTATGAGCCAGCAGGAACATGGGTTTCTGAAATGCTAACCCCCGACCCACTGTTTGGTTGGGGTCAATTAGATGGATTCGTACTTGAACCTGAAAACACCTCTATACGATTTGATATATTGGACGGAAATGGTACTCCAATTGAAGGGTATCAAAACCAAACATTGCCACTTGATCTACCGTTTGATGTTCTCCAATTCCCAACCTTACATGTTCGAGCTCATTTGACAAGTCTTGACCGATTGGTCACCCCACATATTGAACGCCTTTCGATTGGAACTCTAACGTTTTTTGATGCATACCACCTTTCACATCTCGGCGATTACGGTGGTTCAAACCTTCAAGATTTAGAAGTCAACAGCGACTACGCCATTGTGTCTACAGCAACAACAACTCTTGTCTCCTTGTTATGGCCGACCAACGCGCTCTGCCCATTCCAACGCGCTTCTTTCCAAACTATTGATGGTAATCTTAGCGCTACACACAGTCAATATTCAGTGGTATCAAGTCGTTGGGATGATACTTATCGGCCTACATTATCACAAACAATCGAACGTCAAGGGCGCCCTCAATTATCTACGGATTTTTCACTGACTTGGTTCCCTGGTCAATCGCTGTCAGGTTTCCTCTTTGAGCCGATATGCGGTACTGCTCCACTTCAACCAATGATTGAACTCGGTCTCGAACAAACTGAACTGTTTTCGTGGCCTGAATCAAATGCGAGTCAAGAGTTTGGACTAAATCGTCATTTTAACTCTCTTGAAACATACGATTCAAGCATCGTACATGGTACACAATCAATTGAATTCACTCATGCATCTGGAATCACACTTGCCAATCTGACCATACTTGTTGCTCGAGATTCGGGGCCGGGGCCAGCAGTTTCCACATATGATGTCAGTTTCTTGATCGCAGTACAAACAGATGGCGGCAATTCTTGGATACGTCATGCTCCGTTTTCCCAAGGTGTATCCTTTAATGCTACTTCATCGCTTCAATTCCATCGAATTCAAACAACCGGTACCTGTCATAGCCAATCTCAACATACTGCGCACCTCGATGCTTGCGTACTTCAATTACAATTAAATGGTAATTTTACCGCAGAACTGACTCAATTGCAATTCCTCCCTCATCGCCAAACACTGACGACACAACTCACTCATCAAACGCTGAACAGTATTCTTCAAGACGCCTATAATGCATCTCCTACGGCGACTTTAGACCTTCCAATGAAGGTTCAAACAATGGAGGGTTCCATCATGGTGAACCTGAGTTATGCAATGCAAACTAAATTGGTTGACCATATTATCTCACCGACGCATACCCGTTGGTTGCCAAAACAAACCGTTGTCTTTGAAACACAACATTGGAGAGGCGATGCCCATTCATTGGAATGGGATGCTCCAGACCTTTCATCGATTCATTTGACCCTTTCTTCCTCAGCCTCTTACGCTGATCGTTTGATTGAAGTCGAGGCATTTAACCTTGAAACGACACCTCAATATCGCCAACTCTCAGGTGTAGGATTTGCTTCGTTAGTTGAAAATCAAACTTCGACTCAGTGTACGATGAACACATGCAGTGTGACATGGGCTTTCGTCAGTCATGGGTTAATGGATGATGTCGACGACCTCTATCTCTTGGCCAAAGGTATCGATGTCGAGGGATTCTCAACCGGCCCTAGCATTCTTCATCGCCAAACATTCTTCAATGAAATCGAGAATGATTTAGAGGTCATCGAATTCAATGTAATCGATGATACGAATCGCCTTCTCAGCGATTGGTCGAATCCTCAATGGCCATTCCATTTGAATGCAAGCCAAAACATGCAAGCGACAGGCAAGGTTCGTTTTGAAGGCGTCCTGAATGCCTTTGTTGGTTTGGGGGATGCCCAGGTACGAATCGATGCAACTGCAGTTCCGCCTGTAAACCAAAGTGGTGGCCCAGATGAATGGCCGGAGGAGGCCATCGAATGGAACATGTCGTGGTATGCGGAGGTTGATGCAAACGGGGCCTTCACAGTTCCAATTCATGCCCCAGATGCCAACGAGAATGTACCGAGCAATACCAGAATTCTACTGTCACCACATATTGAACGCTTAGGACCGTCTTCGGAATACACTGCAACAAGTATTGACCAAACCAATCCTTCTCAAGACATTCCATTCCTATATGATAAAATCGAACCTAGTACCACAAATTTGCGCATTTTAGATTCAGGTGGTTATGCTCCTGCAGATGAACACATTTGGACTGCACAACAAGATGTTGCCTTACGCTTGACGCTTCAAGACCCAGAGGGCTTATCGAATTCGGTCCAATTCAGTTATTGGCTTGAAGCAAGCCATGATTTGAATGATAACGGAGAGATGGAAGAAGAAGAATATTCTACACAAACGGTGACGTTTAATTCAGGCCTCACATCTGCCGAAATCGACCTCCCTCTCCTTTCATGGCGAGATATTCTTCCTGCCGGTCGTTCTTCAGGAAAAGCGAGTATTGTTGTCAATGGTTTTGATTTAGCGGGCAACCCTCTCATTGGTGGAGGAGCATTTGGAGAACAACATGATTTGGCAACGTTCCAAGTACAGGAGCGATTTGACACCCTCATTGAAACTGAATCACTTGCCTTTGACCTTCATAATTCCTCTCTCCTTATTGGAAATGAGCATACCTTTTCCTTTTCCTTAACCGATGCAAATGGGATTCAATCTCTCGACCGTATCGAACTTGCTCTTCTTAGTCGAGAACAAACTGAAGTTTGCGCAATCAAGTATTTCCCTCGATTTGAACAGGTGGTCTATGACTCGAATTGTTTTGAAACATCCCCTGTTGTTAACGTCTCCAAAACGCCACTTCAAGCAGAATGGCATCTTGAGATAACATTCCGAATTTCATGGGAGGTAAACAACATCTCAAATTTGACTGGCACTCCGTCATTGAAAGTATTCGATGAAGGTCAAAACCTTGGCTTGGGATTATCACGTTTGAGCGTTTTCAACTGGCAGCTGTCAACAGAAATTTATCTTGGGCCAATCGAAATTTCTGATCAAACCGAACCAATTGGTGTCATAACGCCAACAGAAATTTGGGTTCATTCAGATGATAACATTCTTGTTTTAACTCAACTCTATCATGCCAATTCAACCATACCTGCTCAACATCTTCCCTCTTCCGCATACATACAAGCAACTCTTTCCGATGGAGAACGTGTGATTTTGCAGAATATGAGTTTCTCTTCAAATGGAAACATCTCCATGTTGCTCCATCTAAATTCATCTATTCTCAAACACCGTCAAGCCACTTTGACGGTGGAGGTCATTGGAATCTTTAATCTGGTATCCCTCCATTCCTTTGACATCACACTTGACCAAGACGACCCACTTCTTTCAATACCGCCAGGTATTCTTTCACAGGTTGACTCTGATACTTTCGATGAGCAAGAAATCATTGTTATCGTAAGCGATGAACTTGGAATGGACAAAAATTCTGTAAGAATGCATTGGTATTTCACTCGTGCAGGAATTGAAATTGAAAACTCTGCAGGCGAAGCATCAATAGAATATTTGAGTGGAACAACTCCGACATACACCTTTTCATCGAGTGTAAATCTTCAACCTTCCAACGAATCTTTACTTCTCAAGAACGACCAATTGGTCGTTTGGTTCAGTGCCTTCGACATGTCAGGTAGAGCGATTTCAGGATTTGGTACTGAACAATTGCCTTTGACTCCACAATTCCAATGGATTGCCTTTGAGCCACAATTTGAAGATATTATTGTCACACCCTATCGGCCAGTGCTTGGTGAACAACTCTCTATCTTTGTCCGAGTATCCAATGTTGGAATTCTCTCGGGTAACATGACCGTTGAGTGTTATGATGACCTTGGACGGCTTTTGGCATCGAACTCCAGTACAATCGAAGGCGGTTCTTGGGTTGATTATGAATGGGAGGTTGAAGCATGGCAGACCGGTCGTTTAGGAATTACAGTGAAGATTGTTAATTTCACTGGAAATGTTCCTGTTCCTGTTGCTGATGTTCAAATCTATCAGCCGCAAGACGGCCAATCGGCAACAACCCTTGGCTTTGCAGGCCTCATATTCCTCCTGTCATCAGGTATATTCATTGCATCAATTCTGCGCCGTCGAGAAAAAATCAATGAATTTACTTCAAATCAAGTACATCAAGCAATGGACCAGCGAACTACACCGCCGCCTCGTCCGAAGGATTTGGTTGATTTGACTCAAGAGGAATAGTCAAAAACAGAGGGTTCTACGCACAACAACAAGCCGGGGTTCCCGAGCGGTCAAAGGGGGTGGACTCAAGATCCTCTGCGTAAAGCTTCGCAGGTTCGAATCCTGCCCCCGGCAC
>JAACDG010000104.1 GCA_009937025.1 Methanobacteriota archaeon | reverse complement strand
TTTCTCGGCAGGCATCAGCAACCACCTCCAAGTTCGTTGTCAAGAATTGCCAAAGCCATTTCATGTCGCCCAGCCCGAATTAATGAGGCTAGAGCGATGAAGAATTATCGGGTTTGCGAAGTGGTCTCGACTCCCCAACGTCCACCATCCCTACTCAAAGAGTCTGAACTCCGTAAGGTTTGGACGCACAAGAGTCAGAGCGTATTTTGTACACCGTTGATTTATGTTTGATGACACTAACTGGATAAGACAAACCTTCACCGACAAAAGTATGTAGGGAGCGTAACTTGAGTCAAATAAGGGAGGCGACAACCATGGAGAAGGATTGCCCACTTTCTCAACAAGAGCAAAGGTGGCTTGATGACGGCATTACTAAGTTCAACACAGGACAGTACTGGCATGCTCACGAAGACTGGGAAGAAATGTGGAAGTCACTCAAGGTAAGAGAAGTTGAGCAGCGATACGTTCTGGGAATCCAAGGGCTCATCCAAACGACAGCTTTAATGTTTCAATACGAACGACAAAAGTCCCAAGGCATTATCAAAATGTGGAGGAAATTAACCGACAAAATAGGCACGCCTGAATCCCCCTTGTTCGAGAACTTATGGTGCGTAGATATTCCAAAAGTGCTTCAAGATGTTCTCCCTTTTCATGCCGATGCCGCCGCTAATGAACCCATTTGGAATCTCAATCCGAACACAGTTCAACTTTGACAGAGGAATTGAGAAAGGGCTAGATTTTCATCGAAGAGGGGTCTCAAAACCCAAGGGTTTAGCGAATCATTTTTACTTCATCGTAGAGATGTACCAACATGAGTTCACCTTATGCCCTTCTAGAGAAATCGGCTTACAAGCAAATTCTCAGAGGAGTATCTGCCATTCTCCTATTTACTATCGTTCTTTTAGCACCTCATGTCTGAACCCCGTAGGTTTCCATGAAACTTTCTTACTGCAAATAGGTTCGAACGATAAATGGTTTTTCAGCGATTCGATAAAACACAAAAATACTCAGGTGGCATACTGCTGCATAGACCAGACCCCAGACGCTTCCAAGCATGATGGCTAAGCAGTAACT
Source organism: Methanobacteriota archaeon (assembly GCA_009937025.1). Lineage (GTDB taxonomy): Archaea > Thermoplasmatota > Poseidoniia > Poseidoniales > Poseidoniaceae > MGIIa-L1. The sequence goes on along the minus strand of JAACDG010000104.1, from coordinate 18,478 downwards.
GTGCAAGTATCCAATGCCATACATTGGGGTACCCGACCATTTGTAGGGGCCCGCTTCAGTCCACTCGCCATGTGATTTTTCATGGAAGAGGTCCTTGTAATAATATACATCAATTCCAATCACCCAAGTCGCCCAATATTTTATTCCAAAACCGAGGATAAACATTGGAATTACTAGGGCCCACATTAGAGTCGGTGATAGAGAAAAGGCACCTTGTAGATGTAGGGCGGCAGCAGAAACTCCTGTTCCGATGTTGAAAAACATCAATCCCAGAATCATTTGGAAGTAAAGCCAAGCTCTTTGCTCACCAAATTTCTTAATCATCCAGCGCTTGATTCCGGTCCCCAATAGGAGGGTCATTCCAACATAATAAAACGCCCAACAAGCGATTGCAAATTCCACTAGAAATTCATGCTCTATGGCAAAATTACCGAGGTATAGTGAGAGTGCAATCAAAGGAAGCCATACGAGCAAAATTTTACCGGTATCAAGACGAATACCCATCATTGAAAAGAATACATTGACGAACTTCCAAGCATTTTCTTTAGTCCATCGATTATCATTAGAAACTTGACCCTCGGTTTGCCTAAGGTTTGTAGCCATAATGTTTGGTATTAATATGTACAAATGAATGTTTGGGGTCACAGGAGATTTGAATACTGAATTTAGTAGTAACCGTAAAACGCTACAAACATAACTACAAAAGACTTCCAAACCCATGGTCTTTTTTCCGAGAAGAGGTATTCCAAAATCCAAGGGTTTACCGAATCATTTTTACTTCATAGTAGAAACGTACCAACATGAGTTCACCTTATGCCCTTCTAGAGAAATCGGCTTACAAGCAAATTCTCAGAGGGGGATCTGCCATTCTCCTATTTACTATCATTCTTTTAGCACCTCATGTTATGACACTTATCCAACTCACCTTAGAAGACACTACTAATTTGGCAGATGAAGACCAAATAGAGCAGTCATCCTCACAAAACTCATGCGATTCTGGAAGTGAGGATTATGATGCAGAAAAATGTCAGGAAGAAATTATATCTGCAATGGTGAGTTATACAATATTCCAGATAGTGTTCTATTCGATACTCATCTACGGACTTGTCCAAGTATACGGGGGCGTATCTAAATTGTCTCTTGTAAGTCAATTGAATCATACCGGGACGGTTGCTGAAGTTGATGAAGAAATAAAATAGACTAAAACGGTCGATTATTTCACTTCGACTTCTCTTGAATATAATTCGGACGAGTTTGGCATCATTGAAATATCTTTCAAACGACGAACATGGGGCTATTCCCGGGAAATATTGAAAACCAATCAAGAAAACCCGATTTATATGAAAGCGAAAGTCATTGTTTTGATTCTCGTTTTGAGTTTCTCCGTTCTTCCACTGCCTACTGCACATGCGCAAATTGGTGCACCTGATGTTAACTTGACCTGCTCTTCTGCTGATGGTTCAGGTTCCATAGAAATTGATGTGTATCCTGGCGCTTCTTTGACTGGAACAGCCACTTGCATTGCCAGTAATCCGAACTCATACCAAGAGAAAATCGAAATCCAAGTTCAAGCCGATGGTTTGTCAGTAGCTCATCCTGGTTCACTTACCCTCGGACCGAATGCTGAAGAGGAATTCGTCGTGACCATAATGGCAGATGAACGAATGGCAGTACAATCTCGAAACTTGGTCGTGACGGCAACCGGTACCGAAGTTATGGGCCTCCCGCCGCCTAATCTTGCTGAAAAACAAGTGAATATGATTGTAAATATTCAACAATTTTCAGGAATACAATTAGACGCAGTTGACCCCTTAGTCACATTAGGGTCAAAGGTTGATTATAATCTCGAATATAAGGTCTACAACCTTGGAAACGCGATGGACCGTTTTTTGTTAGAAATGAAAGAAAGTGATCGGGAAGATTTAGAAGATGCAGGTTTTACTTTGGTTTTACCCATCGTTAAAGTAGAAATTGATTCTATGGTGGCACCTACCAAAGTACGTTTACAAATCAGAACCCCAACCAACTATCAAGATTGGCCAATCAATTCAGATGGATTACATGAAATGTCATTTACATTAGAATTCATGGTAACAAGTGAATTCAGTTGCAATTCTGAAACCAGTGGTTGTAATACTGAATCTGTAAAAACGACCATCACCATCGTTCAAGAAGCGAGTGGAGCAGATAAGATATTTACAGGCAATTCAAATACTTCTCAAATGTTGATTTATGGTGGTTCAGGAATCGGGATAATTCTTGTCATTGTACTCTTTGTCGTGTTGATTAAAAAACAAAAAAGCCCGAAACAGTAGTTGAAAGGAAGAAAAAGAAATTGCGCCAAAAGCAGCCCACATAGAATATGCAGATTGGATACTTCCGAAATAAGAGAATGTTCAAATCAACATCTCAGAACAGAATTAAGCGTATTATTCGCTGATAGAATAGCCAAGAAAAAATGGCAATTGAGAACGTCATCCAACTGAGATACAATTTTTTATTTGGTGGTTTAATGTCTTCATCTCCCCTTCGAAGAGCAGATATTGAAGCCCAGAAAATATAGATAAATGCACCATAGATAAGGGGTGAACCGGGATTGAAATCAATGGCTGCTGTTAGATCGAAATGTGTTATTGCCACAAAAGCTCTGGTCATGCCGCAGAACGGACACTGGTGCCCTGTAAGATGAAACCAAGGGCAGAGTTTCAATCCGTCAACCCCACCATGTGGTAAGACCGCAGACACCACCAGTGCCCCACCTGTTATTGCCGCTTTTATTGAAGCGGAGTCTATCGATACCCGCTTCACATCTTGGGCTTGGAATGAAAGTTAATGTGCTTTGTTATGTGGTTAATGTTATAAACTGCCAAACGGACCTAACATCATGCAACCACAAGGCATGGAACAAGCAGCAATGAAATCAGACTCAGATTGGACGACCCTTCTTCTCCTCTCACTCTTCTTGGGTGCGTTGGGAGTCGACCACTTTTACACAGGAAAAACCATGACTGGAATTCTCAAACTTATCACCGTTGGTGGCTGTGGAATTTGGGCTCTTATCGATTTGATTATGGTCATCACAGGCGGGTTCAAAGATTCGAACGGCCTTCCAGTAACAAACAAGTGATTGTAAAATCGTTTGAATTTGTTGAACTTTTCAAAGTTCGCGCTTTCTTCACAATGTGTAGAAACTGTACAGTCAATTAGAAATACATCTGACGTGAGGTTTTCCCATGGTGGAACGCGAGACATATCTGTCGAAATTTCCTGTGAGGTCGGGGCAAGGCCGACCAACTCAAATGATGCGGCCCTCATCTGCGATTGAGATTTGTGCGCAAGAAAAATATTTTGAGTTCTCTGGTCGAGCATCACGTTCTGAATTTGGATTCTTTTTTCTGTTTAGTTTATTATTTGCTACTGTAATCAATTCAATTCTCTACTATATTGGAGATTTATTTGGTGCATGGGTAGCGACAATCGCTAACGCTCTTTCTTTAATCGCCACTCTCCTTTTCATCATACCTTTGCTTGCAGTAAGCACTCGTCGGCTTCATGATGTGGGGAAGTCCGGCTGGTACATTCTCATCGGAATCATTCCACTTTTAGGATGGTACCTACTTTTCAAGGCCTACATCAATGAGGGAGAAGACTCACTGAACGCATATGGGAAATTACCCATAAATGACGTCTAATTACCTTTGAGAATTGTTTCGATTACGACGGGAACCGGAGTCGCCTTGTCCGCGAGATTGATTCCCTCCTCTGTGGCCACCATTGTCATTCCCTCTCTTTTGAGGGCGAGAATTACGGTGAGAGTTTCCACGTGGTTGGCGATTTTGATTCTGATTCCGTGGCCGTTTCTTCGTACCTGACTTGTCTTTGATCTTACCTGGCTTTTGCCCAGGTTTTGGGATGGCGCCAATGAAATGGAATGGGTGATTACTTTGAACAGGAATTTCTTTACCAATGAGTTGCTGAATTCCGACAAGATAGCCACTTTCTGAGTCGTCGCAAAATGCATATGCGATACCACTCTTTCCAGCACGTGCAGTCCTTCCGATTCTGTGAACATAACTTTCAGGTTCGTTTGGTAAATCATAATTGAACACGTGAGTAATACCATCAACATCGATCCCTCGACTTGCGATATCTGTTGCTACAAGGATTGGAATTGTTCCATCCTTGAATCCTGCTAAAGCTTTGGTTCGAGCACCTTGACTTTTATTTCCGTGGATTGCTGCAGCAGAAATGTTGCTTTGGTCCAATTGTTTTACCAATCTGTTGGCGCCATGCTTTGTCCGAGTAAATACAATGCCTCGTTGCACACGTTCCTCTTTGATGAGTTGAACCAACAATCGCCGCTTATCGGCTTTTCTTAAGAACATAATTTTTTGTTGAATTCGGTCAACGGTCATCTCCTTTGGACTCACATCAACCATGACTGCATTGTTGAGGAAGGAGCCAGCAAGTTTCGCAATTGATTTCGGCATCGTAGCACTGAACAGTAAGTTTTGACGTTGCTTTGGTAGAAGTTTAATGACCTTTTCAATATCTCGAATAAAACCCATGTCAAGCATTCTGTCCGCTTCATCGAGAACAAAAAATTCAACACGTGTTATGTCAAGATGTCCTTGCCCAATCAGATCTAACAAACGTCCAGGGGTTGCTACAAGAATATCCAACCCTTTTTGCAAAGCACGAACTTGAGGATTTTGATTGACACCTCCGAAAATTACCCGATGACGCAAGTCCATATGCTCACTGTATGCTGCAAATCGTTCATCGATTTGAGCCGCTAATTCACGAGTAGGTGAAAGGACGAGAGCACGAATAAACCGCTTTCCTTGTGGTTTCTTTCGATTCATAATTTGGAGGACAGGTAGGGCAAAGGCTGCTGTTTTCCCAGTTCCAGTTTGGGCTACGCCGAGGACATCCCGTCCTTCTAGGAGAGGTGGAATGGATTGTTCCTGTACAGGTGTTGGTGTGGTATAGCCTTCTGATTCAACTGCGCGCAGCAAAATGTTTGAAAGGCCAAGAGATTGAAAGTCGGTCATTGAAATCCTGTCCATTTGTCGCCTGAATACAAGGAGTAGAGAAGCGACTACAAGCACACCTCAATTCTCTTTGCCTAAATACCCGATTGAAGAATAGAGGTACTATCGGCTGGTCTTGCCTTTGACATTGTTTGCCGTTAAAGGATTGGTTGATTACGAAGCCATTCTAAGTCCGAGATGTAGAGTTGACGAATATCATCAAGGCCAAGCACCAACATTGCCCATCGCTCAAGGCCCATTCCCCACGCCAAAACTGGCGATGAAATGCCGAGAGCTTCAGTAACCTCTGGTCGGAATATTCCAGCTCCACCCAATTCAAGCCATTTCCCACGCCATTTCACTTCGATTTCAAGACTCGGTTCGGTATAGGGGAAATATGCAGGACGAACACGAACTTCAGGATAGCCCATTTTGGCGTAGAAGGTTTTGAGGGTGGTGACAAGCATTTGCAAGTTTGCTCCTTCCTCCATTATGATGCCTTCGATTTGGTGAAATTCCGGCAAATGTGTGCGGTCGATAGCCTCCTTTCTAAACACACGGTCAACCGAAAAGACGCGGCATGCCTCTTTCGGATGCTCCGCAAGATACTGAATGGTATTGACGGTCGTGTGAGTTCGAAGCAAACCTTTCTTTGAGATGTCGGCAGAAAAATCACCGCCCCATCCAACAGAACCAGTTTCACCACCGTGTTCGTGAATTGCACCCCATGCATCGGTGAGATGCTCCGGAAGGTCGATTGATTTTGGGTTTTCGAGATAGAATGTGTCCTGCATTTCACGGGCAGGATGGTCTTGAGGAATGAATAGTGCATCCATATTCCATCCAGCAGTTTGAACATAATCATCGACCAATTCAGAAAAGCCCATCTCCAAAAATATGCTCCGTACACGTTCAATCAATGCCTGCATAGGATGGCTACGGCCAGTCCGTGGTGTTGCAGATTCAAGGGTTACATCGAACGGACGGTAATCGGCATCCTTCCAAGCCTCGGATTGGAGTAATTCCGTTGTGATTTCACTGATGGACTGCTTTTCTTGCAAAGCCTCGGATTCAATCGATTGTCCCTGAGTGGTAATTTTCCAAGTCCGAGTAGTCGTAATAACGGATTCAATCAGGCCCCGACGAGATTGGAAATGTTCCAGAAGGGCCGTATCAAGAGATTCAGATGCTGCTGGTAATTGCTGAATAAATGCATTGCGTGCCTCGATATCCGAGGACACATTAGAGGGATTTGCCGAGACAAAAACGCCTCCTTCAAGTTGAACGCCTAAACGCTTCAAGAGGCCTACACCAGGTCCTGCCTCATGGCGTTCGAATACAGATTGCAAGCCGTTCATGTCAGGATTTTCAGATTCTGATATCCACTTCCAGATACGTGCTTCAAGCAAGCCGTTTTCTTTCGCGTTAAGACCTTCCTCGGCAAGTCGCACAAGCGCTGAACTTGATTCACTGGTTTTTGCCAAGCCTGCATTACTAAGTCCATGTCCTGCGCCTACGGCAACTGCTTGGTCGGTCCAATCACATGCATTCAGGATTTCTTCAAGAGTCCATTCATGGTCTCCTTTTTGTTGCATGACGCGTAACATCCTGCGCTCAGGATTGAGCAAAGCGTCTGCGTCCATGTTGCTTCGTAATGATTCATGCCCTTCAATTCTATGGCGCATAAACATCCTTCAAAGGGATTCTTTCAACTTTGAAGGTTTGTCGTTATTCTTCTTCTTCGGTCCAGAGAAGGATGAAACAGGCAGGACATGAATATTCGACAGGTCGGTCTGAATCGAGAACCTCTACGTGTCCGCAAGGCCCACAAAGAATGGTAGATTTTTTTGGCTCATCCAAGGTGACATCGACCCGATACATCACTCTCCCAGCATCTGGAAGTTGAGCCGATTCTGGTTTCCAATTTGCTATTTCTTTTGGAGACATTCCTTTCTCGGTTTTTATCGTCATACCCAGAACAAATAAAACGACGCCACTCAAGCCGATTGTAGCGGCCAATGACATGAGATTAGCAACGGTGAAAAACGCTCCTGTTGTGATACAAATAAGGCCCGCAATGAGAAAGTTTTCACGGATACTTCGCATTATTTCACCTCATTGAAGTGCGTGGGCTAATGCTTCAGCCACGCGTGGTATCTGTTCGAGAGGAACTGCACACAAACCAATTCGAACACCGCCTGTAAGTGGAACAAGGAAGACATTCTGTTCTGCACACTTTTCTGCGATGGCTTCGGGATTTTCATGCTCCAGCCATGCAAAAAAACCATCATGCGTTGGATTCAGTGGGACGTTATGTTTCTCGCAACATTCCTTGAAGACATTTCGTCGTGAGACCAGGAGATTTTTCAATCGGTCTCTTTCCTTTCCCCATGCAGCCCCTCCTTCAGCAGATGAATGCATTTCACTGATTGTATATTGGGCAACTCTTGGGGCAGCAGACCATGTTTGTCGTCCCGTTACCCCCATGACTGTTCCAATTTTCTCTGTGACTTCAGCATCAGGGTGAATACTCACCAAAGCTCCTGTACGCAATCCATAGATCGTATGAGATTTCGACAAGGAAACTGCGAATGTAATCAATAAATTCTCAGTCCATGGCCAGCCTTCTTCAACGGCTTCACGAATAGTTTGTCCCCATCCATGAGGGTCTTCAGCGTACAAATGGTAGGCCGAATCGATAAGTAATGTATGGCCGACGCCTTCGTTTGATGATGCACTTTCCATCACTGCTTCAAGAAACGCCATCCGTCCATCTGGAGTCAAAGATACACCCGTTGGATTATGGGCGGGGTCATTGAGCCAAATCATCACTTTATCCTGTGAGGAACAAAGAGATGCCAGTTGCAATTTGAAATTTTCAATATCGACAAATGGGTGCAGTGAATTCTCAGAGGGAGGTAAGAGTGGATAGGTTGCAGGATGAAGGTCGCAGCCTGATAAAAATCCCTTGTAAGGTCCCCAATATCGGTCTCGGAGTAGGACTTTGTCGCCTCGATTCGCAAAGTTAGCAGCAGCGAGATACAAGGCACCTGAACCACCAGGCGTTGCGGTTGCAGTCATTGAAATCCCGAGTTCTTCTAACGAATCACGGTGCTCTCCCATCGCCAGAGTTTTTGCTAAGTCAAGGAATGTAGGAAGTCCCTTCAAAGGTGCATATGCAGCGATTTCGACTGCTGGTGCTACGCGTATTGCTTCATCAACCACTTGGTTAATCGCTAAGGAGCCATCATCTTCGAGCAATGCTCCAATGGTTCCATTGACTGCATCAATACCTTCTGCAATGGCATTTTGATAACGTGCCCACCATCCAAAAATGGTATCATTGCCGACCTTCGTCTGAGCATAGGGGTTAAGCAATCCCTCGCCAGCATTGGGGTCCATACCTCTCCGAATGCAGCGTTGTTCTTTGACTTGCCCCTTGCTTTCGTTCAAAATATTTCACTTTCAAGAGATGTTCTCCCTTGTTTTCTATCCGTTTCATTCATCAAGGGTAAGTGTCTCGGGCAGTTTAGCGCCTGTGTAGCATAGCTGGTAGTGCATCGGATTTGTAATCCGAAGGTCGGGGGTTCGAGTCCCTCCGCAGGCTCCATACCAGAGTCGTTTTCAAACGACAAGTCCGATGACTTCCGTGTAGAAGGACTCTTCGAGTTATCAGTCCATCTCAGCCTCGCTATCAGGGTGAAGAACGCTTCCTTGCAACGGTAAAGGATTCAGAATCTTCTGCCGATGAAAGAATACTGCAAAGCGAATCCTCAAAGTCAAGCATTCAGTGGGAATGTCATGGTGGCCCAGCGATTGGATGGCAAAGTCTGCGCTGCGCAAGTGGAGGAAGAACTTCATCTGCGGATTGCGGCTTGCAAAGAAAAGGGCATTACGCCTCATCTAGCAGTAGTCATCGTCGGTGATGACCCGGCAAGCCATGTCTATGTCGGCTCCAAAGTCAGAGCTTGTGAACGTCTTGGCATCAAAAGCACTCACATCGAATTGCCTGCCGATTCAACAGAAGAGAAAGTTCGTGATGTGATTCACACTTTGAATCAGCAAAACGACCTTCATGGGATTCTGGTTCAATCGCCTTTGCCAAGCCATATGGATGAAGAAGCACTCACTGATTTGATCGACCCAGCAAAGGACGTCGATGGATTCCATCCACAAAACCTTGGTCGATTGGTTCAAGGACGCTTGGACGGTATGTTGCCGTGCACTCCAAGTGGGGTCATGCGTATGTTGGCATGGGCTGGTATTGAAACCGAAGGAAAAACAGCAGTAATTCTTGGACGTTCACGAATTGTCGGAATGCCCCAATCACTTTTGCTCGGTTCGAAAGGCATTGATTCAACAGTGACTGTAGCACATTCCCGTACCAAAGATACCTCTGCGTTGTGCGCCAGTGCTGACATTCTCATCGCAGCAGTAGGTCGACCTGAAATGGTCACTGCTGATTGGGTGAAGGAAGGGGCGGTGGTTGTTGATGTCGGAATAAATCGAGTCGATGACAGTACCCGGGACCGTGGTTGGCGTCTTGCAGGAGATGTCCATCCGGACGTCGCAAACAAAGCCTCTTGGCTTTCCCCTGTTCCAGGCGGTGTTGGTCCAATGACCATTGCTATGCTTATGGAAAATACTGTTCGCGCTACTGAGCAATCTAATGCCGATTAAAAACACTCTTAGGTTGAGTGCCGATAGGAGTACTCAGCATGGACCCGAAAGCACCTCGAACCGCTACGGCGACTCTCGTTTTGGGAATGGTGACTTGGACTTTATCTGTTGTGAGCATCGTCTTCAAACTTGGCTTGACGCCCGGATTTAATATTGAAGAAATCGTTCTCCTTGTCATTGGAGCGTTCTTTTTCCTTATTTCTTTTTTCGCATCACGAGAACGCGAGCAAATGGAAATGATTCAATCACTTTCGGTTGAGGAACAATTTGCTGCCATCGAATCCCAGCCAACCAAATACAAATCTCCCACCACAACAACCGACCACCATGGTTTTGAAACTCAAAACAATTTAGATTCACAAACCATCATCGCTTCCATTTTAGGTCAGTCAGAAGAGGCCAATCGAGAGGAAATGGACACTGCTAAGGCTGCTTTGACTTCTGAAAAAGGCGGTGGCGTAGGGGCTGAAGCGGTACGACACAATCCTGCTCCACATGCACAAACAGAACAGTTTCGAGAAGTTTTCAAATCATCGACTACAACTCAAGAGAGTTTTGAAAGAATCAAAGTCCAGAATATTCCCTTACCCGGTGAAAAGACTGCTCGCCCGACACCAGATTTGCCGTGGTTTGATTCAAAACATGAATTTCAATCCTCTGGTATCGCTCAGATTCCCCTGCCAGGAACTACTCAAACACAACCTGCGCCCAAGAGTCCAGAAAAAGTCGATGTTCCTCAAATGCCAAACTTAGATGACTTATTTTCAGAAACTGCGCCTAAAAAATACACATCCACTCCCACCCTTCCGAATCTTGATGACTTGTTCTGAATGAACTCCATAGTTCAATAGAGGTTGAACACTTGGCTCAACACATGTGGACTGAGATGTTTGACCTTCATAGCCATTCCACCAACAGTGATGGTCAACACTCTGTTGTTGAAGTTGCTCAAATGATGTCCGATTCAAAAGTTCGTTATTGGTCGTTAACCGACCACGATACGATTTCGGGATGGGACTCTGCTCGCAAAGCAGCGGAAAATCAAGGACTCGTCTTTATTCCTGGAGTGGAATTAACCTGTACACCTGGCTTGCCAGCAAATGCAAAGGTGCTTGAGCACCAAGGGCGTGAACGTGCATCGGATTCGTGGCATCTTTTGGCCTATTTCCCAAGTATTGAATTTCACAGTTCAGAACATGAGCAGTTCAAAACATGGCTGGCTCCGCTCGGTGAAGGTCGGATTCCTCGGATGACCACGATGGTTGAGAAATTAGCTGAACTTGGAATGCCGGTTGACCTGAATGCAGTCCTTGCTCGAGCAGGAGATTCTGTTGGCCGACCACATTTGGCAGATGAAATGATGCATCAGGGTTATGTCGAAACACGCCAAGAAGCATTTGACAAGTGGATTGGTGATGGCAAACCCGTCCACATCACCCGTCCAAAACCCAACATCGCTGAAGCATGTGCGGCAGTTCATGCAGCGGGTGGAATTACTTCCCTCGCTCATCCGTTGTACTATTGTGTCGATACAGAATCTTTGATGGCCTATTGTCATGAATCCGGAGTTGATGCAATCGAATGTTTCCATCGAAGCCATAGCGATGCCTACAGGTTTGAATTGTGGTCGGCCGCCAAAGATTCTGGGCTTTCGGCGACCTGTGGTTCAGATTTTCATGGACAAATGTACAATCAAGCACCGGGGAGGGTTGCTGTTCCCACCATTACGCTTCCATCTCAATTCAAGAATTCACGCCACTTTCTTGGCGAGACAGCGCATCAAGAATGAGCGCTGCTTCGAACAAAAGAATCACCGGCATCGCCACTAAGAACAGTGAGAGTGGGTCGGGTGGCGAAAGAAATGCCCCCAATAAAAAGGCTCCAAACCAAATGTGTCTCCGATAGGAACGGACAGTTGCTCGTCGGACCACCTCCATTCTCAAGATGAGTAATGTGACGAGTGGAGCCTGAAACCCAATGGCTGAAGCGATCGCTAAATTTGCGATGAACCCAGTATAACTGGAAAGTCTCCATTCAGTGGACAAACCTGCAGTTTGTGCATCTGTCGTCAAATATTCAAGAAGCATTGGTATCAGCCAATTCCAGGCATAATATGTGCCGCTGCACATGAGGAGAATTGCAAAAACCGTCGTTAGAATGAAGGTTCGATTCGGTCGAGGAGATTGAAACTTGAGTTCCGAAAGGCGCTGCCTGAATGCCAAATTTTTGCTTGCATACCAACTTCCTTCAGAGAGGAAGACGACAACCATGCACAGAAGACCTATGTGTGCAGCCAGTCGAACTTGAAGTAAGATAAATTCAACAGGAGTAATGACAATAATTTCTACATTGTCAGGTAATCGGCTTGGGTCGATGAGCCAGGCAATGAAACTCTTTGTCAATGGAAAGGTGACCATGAATCCGAGTGCAAAAACAACTGCTAACATCTTGACTCTCTTGCGGAGATATGAGCGAACGGAAGCGAGCATGGCTCCGCCAGGTGAATCAAGCAGTTCATCAACTGCATTGACCAATCCATCGACTTCTGCCATTGATGTATGCACGAGGCTGGCCCTCATAACACACACTCATCGAACATGTCATTCTTGTTCCCAAAGGTGAGATGGTGTAGAATCGTAGAACCTACGGTTATATTTCTTCAAACGTCGAATTCGATTAATAACAAATCCCGTCATCCACAGCGATACTAAAGAAAGGAAAATGGCTTGTCCCATCAAGTCTTCATGGTAATCGTTCAAAACCCGCACTTGAATGACATCTCCAGTACTCGCATTACTTGGGTTATGCATCATGATGTAGTGGAAGACCATCGGTGCATCGATGACCAATTGAAGAGTTGAACCCGACTCAACAGTATATGCCTCGCCAAGTGAGCGTGCCATTTGCCAATCTATTGAGCCATTTTCCATAATAGGCGGGGCAAGGTCAACCATGATGACCACCACCTCCATCGTTAATGAATCATCAAGATTGGTCACATTCGAATGTACTTCTTGTCCTGGTTCAAACTTCTGGATAATTTCAAAACGAGAATCATTTGGCCCCAGTTGGAATGAGACGCGTTCATCGACTGTTTGCGTTTGAACTTGAACAGCCATCAGTATCGTCGTTAACAACAGTAAGGTAATGATTCCCTCAACCAGTAAGTGTTGTCGGATTTTTTTGCTCGTGAACCCTTTGAAAAAACTGCCATGGTCATTGCGTAATCGCGGCTGTAGATGGTGAATGAAGAGTGCTCCGACACCACCGATGAGCATGCCCAATGGAATGTCGATGAACCAATGTATACCGAGATAGAGGATAGTGAAAATGAACAAGATTGTATTGAGAAGGACGAATATATGGTATCGGTAGTGTCGCCATTCTTTGAGAGTTCCACCTTTTTCTTTTACATGTAAATAATTCAAGAGAAGAATGCCAAATGGTATGGCAACATGAAGAGAAGGTACGGCATTATCCAGTGGGTCATGGGTTGCATAAAAGACACTATACCAGCCTTCATGATAAAGCAATGATTCCATCCCTGGAATCCATGATGAAGTGACTTCCACATTGAAGAACAGATAATATGGGACAGCAAGAGCGTAGATTAACAAATAATTCAATGTGACTTTATCGGTCATATCTCGGTCGCCGGAGTAGGCAAAATAGACCGTTGTGACATAAATCAAAAATAAATATATGAAGAGATAATGAAAATTCAGAACTGCTGTGAGTGTGTCATTGAGGAATAAATTTTGGACATGTGATGTGAAATCACCTTCTATGGAATGAACCATTTCAGTCCAATGGCCAGTTTTGAGTTTAATGGGTTCATTGAGTTTATCTGTGATACTCTTCCATTTGATGATAACGATATAGCCCATTGCATGTAGATAATAGCGTTGGTCATGAATCACCTGTAGCCATTTCTTGAATGGAGTACGGGCATGAACATCATGAATTGTAAAAAACCAACAAATTATCGGCGTGAGCAGTAAAATGAGACCCATCATGATTTGGTAAGGGTCCATATTTGAGGGGCAGAGGTAGTTCATATAAGGAGGTATGATTCGAAAGCAGGAGAAACTTCACTTCTTTCACACTCAGTCGTTATACGTGATTCACATGACAGTCCTTAGAAGGGAGTTCTGTATAGGAGTGATTGGTGACACCGATGTGGCGACAAGCACCGGAGAATACACTCGAAAGCTTGCGGCATGCGATACAACAGAATGACGGTATCGAATTCGATGTGCGACTCACAAAGGATGGAGAAATAATTCTTCATCACGATACGACAATCTCAATCCCAAAAAATGACCGGCCACACTCGTATGCATGGACCGAAAACCATACCCTTGATGAGTTGACCTCGATGGGTTTTGTTTCAATGCGAGGCATGCTTGAAGACCACCAACTTCTCACTGAATGGAGAGATAAAGGGAAAATGGGTTGTATTGAATTCAAGCGTCCACATCCACGTGCAATGTATGGTGGGGGCATCTTTGGGAGGCAACAGCATATCTCTCATGTGGCTACAATGATGAAAAAGGTCGAACACCTTCTCCAAGAATTTCAAATCCCATCTGAAAACACTGTGTATTATGCTTTTCATACGGGGATGAAAGCCTCTATACAATCAGTAGGAACAGAGCGACCTTGGGCTGAATTGGTGCCGTATGTACCTCCTTTTGGAACTCATTATACCAAAAGAATGCGAGGCGGAATTCAATTTTTAACAACCTCAATCGCCCGATTGATTGGCTCCCATCGGCAGTCTGGTGCTTCGATGTCGCCATGTGCTGTGGAATATTTCATCCCTCCAAAAAACCTCATTCCTCTTGGCTTCACAGGAGGGCTGCATGGAGCGAAAGCAGCGCGATTTCGTAAACACCAACGAGGTTTCCCAATCTACGTTTGGCCAACTGCTTTGAAAAGAGAACATGATGTACTTTCGGCAGGACTCACTGGGCTTACCGATTGTTCTGACCCAGCAATGTCATGGCTCCCCTCAGGACATGCACGCTGGACACTTCCGGCTACACAACCTCTTGATGCCACTCAACGTCAGGCCTTGGAAGGTGCAACTCAAGAAAATCACAAAGAGATTCTACGTGAACTTCAGGCAGAAACGGCCCCATGGTCCGAATGTGATACTCAACGACGCACTGAACTGGTCGAAATGTGGCGTAAGAAATGGCAGTGGGAAGAATCAACCTCGTCCATTCTACAACGTTCCCAAAAAGCATCACCGCCTTGGGAAGCAATACGACTCATTGGTCATCGCGGTTCAGGAAAAACATCTCGACCCGTTCTCAAGTGATTTCACTCAACATGACGCAAAGATTGGGCCTCAGCAATATATTTTGGTCGATAAATCGGTATTCCTTTTCCATTGCGGAATACTGTTCGCTCATCGACAATTTGGGCACCAATTCCTGCAACCCGTGCCCATCCAAAGAAAGTCGTGTAGTAGGTCGGGTCTGTAAGACCTGCATGATGGAGTAAAGCACCACTGGCAATGTCAACATTGGCATTTGGGTTACTGATTTTCGGATTCTCAGCAAGAACTCGAGGTGCGACTTCACGAAGTGTTGTGATGATCTTGAAATTCTCATCATCAGGACAGATTTTCGAACCCAATTCGAATTGAACAGTAGCTCGTGGGTCCTCGGAACGAAGAACAGCGTGTCCAAATCCAAATATCGGGCGGTTCGCTGCCAATTCTGCTCGAACAAATGCTTCGACTTCAGCCGGGTCACTGGTTCCAACTTTCAGAACAAATTCCAAACATGATTGGTTTGCACGCCCGTGTAATGGTCCGGATAATGCATTCATTGCTCCAGCCATAGCCGAATAAACAGTTGCCTTGCTCGATGCAATTGCTTTACCAGCAAAGGTGGAGAGGTTTCCACCTCCGTGGTCCATGTGAAGAACGAGATAGGTTGAGATAATTTTACTCATTGTTGAATTGTCAACACCATTCAAATCGAGTGTATTTACAAAGCGCTCAACCATTGAAAGGGAGGTGTCATCTGCTGGGATATTGTGCTCCCGACCTTCTCGGATTCGAAAGATGAGACCCATTAACCGTGGCATTCTGGCAATAAGATTCAAAGCATCCTCCATCCAATCATTGGTCGTTTCAATCATCCCAAGCGTATGGATTCCAACACTTAACCAGTCCATTGGATGGCCAAATTTAGGTAGAGTTTTGAGCACAGATTCGACATCACCGGGGAGGGCAGCACGTGCTGCAAGGTCTTGACGAATTGCTGCAGATTGTTCAGCAGTTGGCAATTCTTTATTGAATAAAAGGTAAACAATATCTTCAGGTTCAAATGATGCCAATTCCGCAATTGGATATCCACAGTAATGGACGCCCTCTGTAGGTGTGACGAAAGATGTACGACAAGTGCCGACAGGAACCCCACGAAGACCTGTGTTTAGGTGCTTCTCTGTAACTTCCAAAAGCACCTCTTTATTGGTCATTGAATCCCCTTCGATACCCTCCACATACCTCTTTCGTATAAAGACGGCTCTTCTTTATGCAAGGCTAAACTTCCAAAAAGTGAAGTGTCCCCCTAAATTCTTTGACCCTATCTTTTATTCCATGGCGGCCAAGAACGGAACCCTTTGGTCGATTCACGGTCAGCAAAAACATGGATGCGAATTGTTTCACCTTCAATGAGAATCGCATCATCAGCAGTAAGACCCGGGCATTCTTCTTTGACTTTATTCCAAGCTCGTTCTGTCGCTAAATTTTCACCCCACCATGGGAATGCCGCACACTGTTGAGGGCGGACTGAATAAATCATACATTGCTTGTTGTCATCTAAATAGATGCAGACATCATCCTCAGGTCGACTTTTCAGAACATGTCGGCCGTCGAGGGTTTGTCGGCAATCTCGTTCCAGCCATTTCTCCACTTCCATATCATGTTCTGCGGCGATACGCTCAGCATCGGTTACGGAGAGATAGACAATTCCACCAGGCTCATCACAACATTTTCCACAATTTGCTTGACAAGAAAAGCCAACGCCTTTCATCCACCAGGGTGCTCTCATTCTTCTTCACCTGGGATAAGTGAGTTCACTGCCTTTATTCGTCCAAGTCGGACAGTTCGAATCGCTTTTTCTCCCTCAAGTAGGTCCAACATATCGACGCTTTGCGCATCGATATTCCATTCACCTTCTGGCTCATGACTTTCCACTGTTTTTTCAAGTGATTTACTTTTACGACGACCAACTTTCCGCCGGACCTTCTTTGGAATGGAGTCCTCCTCCATCTGCGGCCAAGGTTCACGTTCCGGGTCAAATTCGACGAGACTTTCTTCTAAGGCCCTTAAATCATCAGCGATAGTAATCAATTCATCCATCGACGCATCAGGTGTGCGTTCATGAAGAGTCTTCAGCGCGTTTTCGATGTTTGCAAGTTGTTGTGAACTTTGGCGCAAATCATGTTCGAAAGCATTGATTTGAGTATCAAATGCTTCATCTAACTCGGTGAGAATATCAGCAGCACGGCCATAATCTTGTTCTTCAATACGACCTTTACGGGTGATAAGGTGTTCATCGCGTTCGTGGAGAGCCAAGACTGAAGGTGCAGCAGGTGCAGTGTCTTCGAGGGCCACTTTGAGGTGCGCAGCATGGCGTTCATCAGCAGTTTGTACCATGGCATCAACATCAAGTTCGGGAGGTTGATACTCGTCATCGCCAATTTCAGGAAGTTCCGAATACAGTTCGATTCCTCCATGGACACTGTCGCTGTAGACGGTGTCGACAGCGCTAGAAACCAGTCGAGTAGCGATGTCTTCGACGCTCTCTTGTTCAACCGCCACCATCGTTTCGTCTTCAACATGGTTGGAGAGAAGTGAAGTGACATCATCTCCGTCGAGAATATTCCGCCCAGATTGGAGGGCAAGAGCTACCAAGTCGAAATTGGCTTTTGTCGCACGCCAACTGACGGAATCCTGAAGCACAATACTGGCAAGTTGCCCATCATCCAGCAAAAACCCCTTTTTTTGAGCCAAATTTCGAGCATACAACACCATGCTGGCAGGTTTCGGAGTACCAAGATGTACCGAAGCCGCATGGCGTGTTAATTCCCACAATCGAGATGTTGGCCAAGTCTTGGGCTCAGAATGAGAACTAAGCAGTACATGAACGCCCATATTGAGCGCATAGTCAACCATGGTGCCTATTTCATGGGCCAAATCTGCATTGTCAGCATATTCGTGAACATCATCCAGTGCCAGTAATCTTGCATTTGCCAACGTATCTCGCCAGCCTCCTGGCAAATGCCCCATTCCTGAAAAATCGGCTGCAGAGAGGAGGTGAACGCTTCCTTCTTGTCGACGAAGAACAGCTTGTGCAGTAGCATGCAAAAGATGCGAACGCCCTGTTTCCGAGGTCCCGACAAAGAGCATCGGATTCAAAGGTCCACCGGGAGTGTCCACAATTGCTTCAGCCGCTTGAGTAGCCCGAATATTTTCTTCAGTGATGAACCATTGCTTGAAACTCATCCGAGTCTCAGGGCGCAAACGTTGAGGCCAATTTCCTTCGATAGGTGCGGAGACCTCATGGTGGTAAGGAGAATTCGATTCTACAGGGGCAAACTCTGGGGCCAAGACCGAAATAGTTCTTCCACGATGTTCATCGAGAATACTCTCCCATACAGGTCGGCCATCATCCTCCATTCCAAAATAGCCGTCCTCTACTTCTTCTTCCCCCTGCTGTTCGATCTGCTCAAAAGTACGCTGT